>NZ_JBYIPB010000001.1:0-347623 GCF_057706855.1 Microbacterium sp. bgisy207 | reverse complement strand
TGTTGGTCACACTCGTTTCTCCGCCGTGTTCCCACGCGATCGTGTGGTCGATCTGACACTGCGAGGCCGGTTTCCCGCACCCCGGTCCCATGCACCGGTCAGCCCGCCACTTCACGAGCTTCGCGAGCTCCGGTGGCGGCCGATACCTTGTCCGCCCCACCGAGACGATGGCGCCGGTCTCGGGGTGGGTGAGTACCCGCATCCACCCCGACGCAGACCCAGCCAACTCCCGGGCCTTCTCGATGGGGATCGGACCGACCCCTTCCACCTCCGCCGGATCCGTGACCCCCTCCACGCCCAGCAAGGCCAGGGCGGGAACGGTCACAACCACGGTCGCGCGTATCCCCCGCGCCGCTTTCGGGTGCTGGGACACGGTCCCGTCGATCAGCAGGTCACAGAACACGTCAGCGCGGAGCTCGTCCAACGACCGCTCCCCCGACCCCTCAGGCGAACCGCCGCGTTCGGTACCGCGGTCATGGTCGCGGATCACCGTTGCCATCTGCGTGATCCGGCCGTGGATCGCGTGAGCTTCCACCGACGGGATCAATGCGTGCAACCACGACATCCCGTCCCCGACCTGCTCGATCACCACCCGACGCTCCCGTACCGCCGACCCATGCCGCTCGGCCAACGTCGGGGCCATCTCCCGGTCGATGAGGCGGCGCAGCGCCCGCCGGAACGACCCCACCGGCAGCGTCTCGGCCAATACTCGCGCCCGACTCTCCAACCCAGCCGCCACATCGGGGGCCAACACGTCAAGAGCGTCCACGAGAATCTCAACGTGCCGCTCCGTCACGTTCGCGCGGGAGAGCGAGTCGAGCACGGTCGGATACCGGTGCACCAGCGACTCCGCACGAGCAAGCAGCATCCCCGCCGCGGTCTCCGACACCCGCAACGCCGCCGCCAACTCCAACCGCAGCGACCGCATCACCAACTCCCGAGACCCACCCCCATACCGGGTCACATCATCCAGCGCCTCACGACGAAGAGCATCCACCCGAACAAACCGTTGCGCAGCGACCACCGCCGCCAGATCAGCGACCTCCACCACCAGACCCACAGCATCCGGTCGCGGTGGAACCCATCCCAGCTCACCGTCCGCCTCGAGCACGTCCCCCTCGCACACGAGCAGGTCAGCATCCGAGGCCCCGGGCCATTCGCCCGTCCCGCCGACACCAACTGCTTCCATACCCCGACACTACGAGGGGGGTCCGACATTGGCCCGGCCTGCGACGCTGACAATGTCGGAGGCCTGGTGTGTCCTGTCCTACTGGCCGCCGGCCGGTGGCGCGCGCCGGGGGGTGTGCGCCCACACGACCCGAAAGGTCTTCGCATGTCTGAGAACAGCAACACCACGCCGTCCGCGACTCCTGCGGGCTGGTACCCGCATCCGGGTTCCGAAGCCGCGCCCGGTTCCGAAATGTACTGGGATGGATCTGACTGGCGCACCGACATGGTGCGCCAGCCCGGAGCCTCGGGTACCGCAGCTGCCGGCCCCGTGAAGCGACCCTGGTACGCGCGCAAGGCGGTCATCATTCCCGTGGCGGTGGTCGCGGCGATCATCCTCATCGGAGGGGTCGGCAGTGCGCTCGGCGGCGGAAGCTCCTCGCGGGATGCGGCACCGCAGACCGTGCAGGACGACGCCACCTCTGAGGTGGCGGCGCAGCCCGAGCCCGAACCCGTGATGATCGTCGTGCCGAACGTCGTGGCGCAGTCCGGAGCGACCGCGCGCGCCACGCTCGAAGCACTCGGCCTGCGGGTCGCCGCGGAGGGCGATGAGACCATGCCCGTGATCGCCCAGGACGTCGCGGAAGGGACCACGGTCGAGGAGGGGTCGACCGTGACACTCACACTCGAAGCGAAGCCGCAGCTCACCCGCGGGCAGGAGAACGCCATCCGTTCCGCGCAGTCGTACCTCGACTTCACGGCCTTCTCGCGCGCGGGACTGTTCGATCAGCTCACGAGCGAGTACGGCGAGGGGTACGAGGGCGCCGATGCGGAGTTCGCCCTGGCCTATCTCGAGCAGAACGGTCTTGTCGACTGGAACGCCGAGGCGGTGGAGTCGGCGGAGTCATACCTGAGCTTCACCTCGTTCTCGCGCCAGGGCCTGTACGACCAGCTCACGAGCGAATACGGCGAGCAGTTCACCCCCGAGCAGGCAGAACACGCCCTTACGGCCGTGGGCTACTGAGCGCGGGCTGAGGAGGGGGCGGGGGTGCGCAGGGCTGACTGCCGCCCGCTCTCTCCTCAGCATCTGGGCCGGCGCTCCCAGAGTGTCAGCGGGTGGTGGTTTACTGTGGGGACGACACAGGAGAGAGGAATCCCATGGCTCCCGTCATTACTCTCACCAAGGACCGACTTATCGCACGCCAGAACGAACTCCTGGCGGAGCTGCGCCTCGACTCTTACGAGGCCTTCCGCGAGATGGCCCGTGAACGTCGTCTCACGGATCAGGGATGGGCCGTTCGCGATGAGCTGGACTCGATCGCCTATTTGCTCGGCGAAGACGAACTCACCGACTGACCGCCGTGCTGGGGCAGGCACAAGAGTTCGCCTCGAGGCTCGAACAGACGATTCGATCGGCCCTGCCCTGCGCCCCAACAGTTCGCGTTCAACAGTTCCCTGATACCGGGCGTGTGCGGATTTCGCCGGTCGATGCCTCGGATCCGGAAACCGCCGAGAGGCTGCCGCTCACCTGCGACGGCGAGACCCTCGCCTCCTGGACCTTCTACATGTTCGCCGAAGTCACCGACGACGGCTTCCTCAAGATCGATCGCTCGCGGGTAGCGCTCACGCCGGTATTCGAGAACGTCCCTGTGGCGCGTCTGGAGTTCGAGAACAGGGCAACGGGCGCCCCGACATCGCACTGGCAGTTCCATGCCGAACGCGGTGCGCTGTCGTTCATCCTTGCTCGCACACGGCGCGGAGGTAAGCGCGAGCGGGTCCCCATGTCGTTGGCCGATCTGCACTTCTCGAACGGCGGCAGACGATTCCGTCCTGGTCTAGAGGACTTCATCGAGTTCCTCATCCGCGAATGCGGCTTCGACAGCCGAGACGGATGGCGCACTGCGGTCGAAGACGGCCGCGAACTGGCGCGCAGGTTTCAAGTCCGCACGATCGCCCGCAACTACCCCGCAGAGGTCGCGGAGGTACTCAAGTCGCGCGGTTGGAAGGTCGAGCCTCCAGACAACTTCGACGGATGGGAATCAACCGAAAGACTGCGCGAGTACTGAACGGGTCACAGCTCGCCGCGAAACGCGCGGTGCTGGAGGGCCGCGAACAGTTCGTCGAGCTCCGTCGAACTGCTCTCAGCAGCGCGGATTGCGTTGCTCACGCTGTCAAGCTCCCGCACGATCTCATTCTGGACCGAGAGTGGTGCGAGACGCATTCTCAGCGATCGGACGCTCGTAGCGTTGAGAGTCTTCAGACCTGAGGTCGTATTGGCGACGCGACGGAAGTACTTTCGCGAGTCCGACGAATTGAGAACCAGTTCCGGAAAACGACCGAGAACTCTCTCCCCATTTGGTCGCAGACGGAACAAGTGGTTCTGGTGCGTGAGATCTGCTGAGGGGAGCGCGGTGACCAACGCGGCTCTGCCAACTTCATCAAGATTTCCGTGGCCTTCGACCACCAGCAAATCGCCGAGCCGGATGCGCGTCCGTTCGAGTTCAGCCCGTGACACGCCGAGCTCTTTGATCTCGGTCGTATCGATAGCACCTCGGAACACATTCGCGACTCTCAGGTACCCCGCCCGCTGCGGAAGCGTCGCCCGCCGAGCGTTCACGGTCAACCCACCCTGAAGCGAGGCAACCTCACCGAGCGAAACCGTCTCCCACCCTCGTGCGTCGCGTTGGGTTAGGACCCCCCGGGGAATGACGTGCAGCAGCCGAAGCGACTCACGTCGGGCCGAGCGGAGGGCATCGGCTCGTCGAGGATTGCGGCGATGCGGCGCTGCTCGGGGAGAGGCGGGAGGGGGATCTGTAGCCGGCGAAGAAAGTTGATCGGCACCCGCCTCTGCCCAGCGCTTCCAGTCATGCGCATTCCGCCGGCCGCACGCACCTCCGGAGTGCGCAGGAAGTGGTGCAAGAAACGACGATCGACCATCGCGTCGTTGGGCCTAACAACATGGAACTCCGTCGATCCCCAACCGACGTCGGTCTTGATTCTGACCTGACCAATCTTGCCGTTCTCGAAGCAAGGCGTGATCTTCGCCACCAGCAGATCAGCATTCCGGAATGGGGTGTACCCCGTCTTCAGGTCTTGCGAATCGACAATGATTCCCGAAGTCGTCCGCCCGTCTTCCCCCAGGTCTGTCATGCCGAGAAAGGTGCCCGTCTCTTCACCATAGGGCGTACGCGGGTTTAGCTCGGCGACATCCCCCAGCGGCACGGTCTCCCAACTCACGCGAGCATCTCCCGCAGGCGCTTGAGGCCGTCCTGAATCTCGACTTCGAGGGCGTCCAGCTCATCGAGAATCTCCACCGGGGAACGGTGCTCGACCTCCTCGATCTCGATCTCCTTGTAGCGATTGAGGCTGAGGTCGTAGCCGTTGTCGGCGATCTCTTGCTTCGGCACGAAGAAGCTCTGGTCGGTGCGCAACCGTGCAGCCTCGGCGTCCAGGTTCTGCCACCGGGCGAGCACATCGGGAAGGTCGTTCGCGTCGATGGGGGTGCGCTTGTCATCGAGGGTCATGCCGTCGGTGCGCACGTCGTAGAACCACACCCGGTCGGTGCCGCCCGACGAGGTCTTCGTGAACAGCAGGATGGCGGTCGAGACCCCGGTGTAGGGCTTGAAGGTGCCCGACGGAAGCTTGATCACGGCATCCAGTTTGTGGTCATCGATCAGCAGCTTGCGCACCGCCTTGTGGGCGTTGCTCGACCCGAACAGCACACCCTCGGGCACGATGACCGCGGCACGCCCGCCGTTGCGCAGCATTCGGATCATGAGCACCAGAAAGAGCAGCTCGGTCTTGCGGGTCTTCACGAGCTTCTGCAGGTCTTTCGACACCGTCTCTTGATCGAGCGAGCCGGCAAACGGCGGGTTGGCGAGCACGAGCGTGTAGCGATCGTCGCCCGGATGCCCCTCCGACAGCGAATCCGCGCGCTCGATCGTCGGGTTCTCGACGCCGTGCAGCAGCATGTTCATGCTCGCGATGCGGGCCATCGCGGCATCCGAGTCGTACCCCGTGAACATCGGGCCATGGAAGTGCGCGCGGGTGGCGGCATCCGCCCACATCTCGGGATGGTGCTCGCGCAGGTACTCCTCGGCGGCCACCAGGAAGCCGGCGGTGCCCACGGCGGTTATGTGTACGTTCGGTCAGTGTCTCAACGACCCACCCGACTGCACCCCCGGAGCATGATGTATCTGCGTTTCGTCGACCACCAACTCGCCCCCTCAACCGACTTCGACGCGCGCGCCAGCGACATCTACTCGCGCACCCGTTCGCTCCCCGAGGGGATGCCGATCCTTCTTGACGATCGGTGGCGGCCGGTTGAGCCGTGGTTGACGTACTTCCGGATCGTCGCAGCGTCGACAGACCCGGCGACGCTGCGCGCGTACGCATACGACGCCAGGCGGTTTGCGTCGTTCCTCGCCACGCGACAGACCGACGTGATCCATGCGTCGAGCGACGACATCGTCGCGTTCCGCGAATGGCGGCTGAGCGGCTCCGAGCGCCCGGTGTCGCCGGCGACGTGGCGACGCGACGTGGTCGTGATACGCGGGATCTATCAGCTGCTCACTCAGACCGGGCAGATCCAGCGCGAACCGTGGATCACCATCGGAAGGTCGTCGCCGCTCCGGATGCGTTGGAGGAGCGAGCCCGACATTCGGCCGCTGACGCAGGCGCAGTGGCGCACGTTCCTCGACGTCGGTCTCGGCGGACGAACCGCCGCGGGCGATCTGGACGAGAGTTGGCGGGGCACAACGAGCCTGCGTTCAAAGGCGGGCGCGCAGCTGGCCGTGACGACGGGGATGCGCCTCGGTGAGTTCTCCACACTGCTCGACGCTGAAGTCCCGCCGCCGACGGGCACCGGCATCTCCGTCTTGCTCGAGGCGTGCGCGAAGTACCAGAAGCGTCGACGCGTCCACGTCCCCCTCACGACGCTTCGGGCGGTCGATCTCTACCGGCAGACGGAGCGCCGAGCGGTCGTCCGCGCGTCAGCTGCCTCCCTCTGGCGACGCCGCTCCGAGCTGTTCGTCGTCGACGAGATCGACGTGTCGGCAGGCATCCTGCGAGGCCGGGTGAATGGGCGGCGATCGAGATGGCGGCTGCACCAGCTGCCTCCGCACCTGCGACGAATTGCCGTCATCGAGCGGGACCACGGGATGGAGGCGCTGGGGCTGTTCGTCGGTCGAGGCGGTTTGCCGATCAGCCGCAGGCAATGGCACGCGACGTTCGAGGCTGCAAGCGGGCGTGCTCTGAGGCTCGCTCAGGACGAGATGGGCGGTCGCCGTGCACGGATCACTCCGCACGATCTGCGCCACACTTTCGCTGTCGTGCTCCTGAAATCGCTGACCGATGTGGCGCTGGCCCGCGAGGCGGAGCGACGGGCAGGCAACGTGGGACCAGCCACGATCTCCGAGCACATCGCCATCAACCCGCGACTTACAGTGCAGCGGCTGCTGGGGCACTCGAACCCGGCGACGACCATGGTCTACCTGCGCTACATCGAGGACACCGATGCGCTCATCCAGGACGTATTCGAGAGCTGGAGCGACGAGGGCATGACATACGCGGACGCAGTCCTCGCTGATCGGAACGTCGCGTGACGAACATCGACCTCACCCCGCGGCAGATGCTGTTCGTTCTTCCGACCGCGAACGTCGATGGAACACTCGCCCCGCTCGACTTCGCACACCCCGTCCTTGCGGCTGAGCTCGCGGACGCGCTGATCGACATGCGTCGAGCCATGGGTCACACCGACGGCACCGCGTATCAGTACCGCCGGGCGCTGATGAGCCTTCTGCGCGGTCTACCTGACGCTTGCCCGCGAACTGTGAGTCTCGCAACGCCGGGACTCGCCCTCATCGACGCGTTGCACGCGTGGGAATCCGCGTTGGCCGGCAACTACCCGCCAGAGAGCGCGATCCCGTACAAGTACGGCAGACAGATCCGCGCTCTCGTCCGCGTCCACGCAGCGAACGGTCGTGACGTCAGCGACGCCACGCTCCGTTGGGCGCAGGCGCACGTGCTGCACCAGGGCGGCGACTCCACGCCGCTCGATGAGTTCTCGAACGCGGAGCGACTCGCGATTCGCAACGCCTGCCGCGCCCGAATCCGCGAATTGGAGGCTCGTCTGGCAGTCGGACGTCGGCTGCTCGCCAGCGCAGACGATCCCCGAAGCACAGGGTGGGAACGAAGCGCCGATGTCCTGTGGGGCATTCGCCATCTCGGACGACGTCCCGGAGCATCGATCGAGGCTGATGTCCTCCGCGCGTGCGCATCGGGTGTGCTCGACGACCTCCACGACGACTTCGCGCTCGAACAGTCACCGGTCCGCGCCAATGCCGGCCGGATCACGCGACGACTACTGACCCACCTCTATCCGTCCAGCGAGGACCTCGTTGCGTTTCGCACACTCCTGCAGTTGGAGAGTGGTGCGGCGCCGGAAGAGTGGTCGGACGTTCGACTCACAGACATCGAGCACACGACAGACTCGGTCCGCGTACGGCTCCACAAGGCGCGAGCCCACCGAACTCGAACCGTGCGATGCGCGATCACCGGGTCTCGCGATGGCACCGGGTGGAGAGCAGGGGATCTCATACTTCGCCTGATCGCTGTCACCGAGGCAGCTCGGGAGGAGGCAAAGGAGGTGGGCGGCTCCGACGCGGACGCCTTGTTCATCACCGTGCAGCGCACCGCGTCCAGGCATCTCGTCGCGCGCCAGGAGTCATTCTCGCGCCGCCCCTTCACGTCGCTTCTGATGGCGATCTCGCCCGAGATATCAAAGCCATACGATTCCCGCCGGCTACGCAAGACAGTGAAGAGTGTTCGTGCAGCAGTGCTCCGCAGCGCTGACGCCGCGGCGGGAGACGACCACAGCATCGCTGTCTACCAACGCCATTACGCGCAGTCGACAACCGTGCATGTTCTGGCCGGCAACGCAGTCAACGCGGCGCAGAGTCAGGTGTTCGATCGAGTACGAGGGCCGGTCTTCGTTCGTGCTGCGGCCAGCACCGTCGACGACGCAGCAGGCGACCTGGGTGCTGCCGCAGCCGCCGAGTTGGCCTCGAGCGCCACTGACCAGGGAATCAACGTGACTCAGTGCACGTCACCGTACGAATCGCCCTTCACGCCGGCGGGGCGGCTCTGCGAGCATCGGCCATCGATGTGCTTCGCGTGCCCGAACGCGATCGTGTTCGCAGATCACCTGCCGCGAGTCCTCGCGTACCGAGAGATTCTCCGCGGTCACGAGAACGAGATGCCCCCGGCCCAGTTCGCGGCGGTACACGGTCAGCAGTTGGTCAACGTCGAACGCATCCTCCACGAGTTCTCCCCGACGGAGATCGAGAACGCGCGGACGGCGTGCGAGACCGCCTCTGTCCATGTGCCGCTCACCCAGAGAGGAGTCCACCTGTGAGCGTCGATCGCGAGTACTCTGCCGAGCCGGTGTCGCTGTTCGCGAGCGACTACTGGGCGAGCGACACGGCGGTCATCTCAGATCGACACCTCGAACATGACTTCCCCATCCCCTTCTTCGGAGATGAGGATCGCTGGGACCTCAGCGCCCTGGGGTGGAACCCTGCTGCGGGCCGCCATTCCGCGGTGCTGTTGTTCGACTCGTTCATCGGTGAGTGGAACCTTCGTGCTCGCGAACTCGCAATGGCACTTCTCAACCCTGTGCATCCCGTGCTGCGCGGGCAGATGATCTATCTGCGAGCAACGCCCGCCCATGTGAAGACGATCCGTTCCAAGCTCGAGGGCCTGAAGCGGTTCGCCGCGTGGTACGCCGACAACCTCCCTGACACTCCACTCCGTGATCTCCATCAGTCGCACCTCGACGGCTTCCTCACTGAGGTCAAGACGATGGGGATCCCCTCCAGAACGCGACAAGCAGTCGATGCTGTTCGCGAACTGCACACCTACGCGGCAGTCCTCTCTGGCGGAGGCATCCCATTCCGTCCATGGGGAGATCTCCACACGATCGCGCTCAGCGGGCAGAAGTCCAGCGCCGAGCTGAGCACGCCGGTGATTCCACCGCAGGTGTGGTGGCCGCTCCTGCGGGCGTGTTGGCAGTACATCAACGTGTTCTCGCACGACATCTTTGCGGCCGCCGCGGAATGGTCGGCGCTCGACCGCCCCAAAGCCGAGCGCGTGAAGGTACGACACCCCGAGGACACGCTCGCGCGATGGATCGTAACGCCCGGAAATCGGGTGCCCCTGCATCGGATGACGTACGGCAGATTCCGCGAGGGCGAGATCCACTGGACACTTCTTTCCTTGCTCGTCTCCGATGGGCACAGCAAGCAGATGTTCTCCGAGTTGGACCGTCCTGACGTCCTCCGCCGACGTCAGGACATCGTCGACGCGATCGGCTCCGGCACGCTCGCGACCGCGCGCGGTGGGCTCGCCACAAAAGCGACGGCGATCGAACGCGCCGATGGATCCGTCGGTCCGTGGATCGACGGATTCGACCCGGCGACGATCCGAGTCCAACTGAAGCTCCTCCGCAACGCGTGCTACGTCTTCTGCGCGGCTCTCACGATGATGCGCGACTCGGAACTGCTGAGCATCAAGAAGGGAGCGCTCACCACTTCGTACGGGGCGCCCGCCGTCACCTCCCAGCTCCGGAAGGGTCGGCGTGGGACCCAGCGACGCAACTGGTGGATCATCGAACCCGTTGCGCAAGCAATCGCCGTCGCGGAACGACTTGCTCTCGGCGACGACGTCTTCAGCTCTGTTCGACGTGAACATCGAGCGCACGACGGAGCAGGTCGGTTCGATCGTCACAGCGAGCTGAAGCAGTTCATCTCTCAGCTCAATGGTCAATCCGCGGATGCCGGTCTCGAACCGATCCCCGCGTTCCAGCTTGCACCGCACATGTTCCGGCGGACGATGGCCGTGATCACCGCGCAACAGCCAGACGGCGAGATCGCCCTCGGCATCCAGCTCAAGCACGCAGCGCGACGCGCCGTCGCGAACGGCACGACCTCCGGGTACGCGAGCGAGACGCCGGAGTGGGCCGCGGAGTTCGAGCATGAGCTTCAGGAAGCTGTCGCGTCACGGTTGGTCGGCGCCTGGTCTTCTCACCAAGACCACGAGATGAGGCTCGCAGGCGCAGGCGCACAGCGCTTCCGAGACGAGCTCGAGAAGGTCGAGGCCGTCGCAAGCAACGAGGTCAAAGTCGGCGACGAGCGCACACTGCGCGCACTCCTGCGCGATCGCTTCAGCACGCTCCGATGGGGAACCGTCAACCACTGCCTCGGCATCCCTGAGCAGGCGGCGTGCTTGAAGGGGCTGCCCGCCGAAGCGGCCGCAGGAGGCGTCATGCCTAATCGCTGCCAACCCACCGCCTGCGGCAATTCCGTCGTCACCGAGGAGCACGCGCCGATCTGGATCGCGGAGGAACGCGACCTCGTCGCGAAGCTGCGCGACCGAAAGATGGCACCACACAATCGCGAACAACTCGAGACAGAACTTGAAGACGTTCGCCGTATCACGAGGAAGTTCACGGATGCCTGAGATCTCTGCCGCGACCGAACGCCGACTGCGCGACGCGATGGAGCGCCTGCTCACCGGCGCGGCGATCCGCACCGACGGACGCCTCATCAAGGAGAACCTCTATCGCGAAGCTGGCGTCAGCCGCGCCACCATGAACCGTGCGACTGCGGTCATGGATGAGTGGGCACGTCGCGTCGACGGGTCCCAGCCGCGAGATCGTGAGATCGAGTCGTTGCGAAGCTCGCTGGCCGATCGTGCAGCCCAGATCAAACAGCTCCGCGAGCGAGTGAGCAGCCTCGAAGCACAGCTGACGATCGCCGCGACCGCCATCGCCGAGCTGCACGTCGAGAACCAGTTGCTGCGTGGCGATGACCCGAGCCACAACGTCACTCCGATGAAGCGCCCGAACGCGGACTCACGCCGGGGATGACGGGCGCTGCTGCTGCTCGTGTCATCGCCACTTCGGAGGTCGGGTGTACGTGGTCGCGCCGACGGTGAAGCTCTCGGGCAGAAGAGCCTGGCGGATCTTGTCGCGACCGATCTGCGACGACGCGGGCATCAGCTGCTTGAGTTCGCTCGAGAACCGCTTGGGTGGGAAGGCGGCGCCGATGAACATGTGCGGGCGGAATTGTTTGGCCGCCCTGACCGCGGGCGCAAGATCGCTGTCGGCGCTGATGATCAGTGCCGAGTCCATCGCGTTCGCAGCGGCGTCGCCCACAAGAGCAACGGCGATGTTGACGTCGGTCTCCTTCTCCTCGTGCACCGTACGCGTTGCGCGACAGTTGAAGCACGTCACGGTCTTCGCTTGATATCGGCCCTGCGTGACGCTGAAGACGTTGGTGTGACGCGCAGCGACGGCTGCCTGATGGTAGGCCTGACGACTGGCCGCGCCCGCATCGCCCAGCACAGGTGCGGTGAAGTACTTCACCGCGACGATGTGGCTGCGTGGGCGCAGGCTCTGCGCGAGTGCGACGAAGTCGATCCAGAGCGTCGAGCGTCCGAACTTGTCGTGCATGCCGTGATAGAAGTTGAAGCCGTCGATGTAGACGATGAGGCGCTCGTGCGGCGGTCCAGGAACGGGTGAGGCTGACAACAGACGACTCCAAATCGGTGCACGAGGTGATCACCTTCCTACCAGCGATCGTGTGTATAGTGTGGATACACCCCGCCCGGTTGTTCATCCCAACCGTGGCCCGACGCCCTCCCTCGTGGAGGGCGTCTTTGTGTCCGAGCCGGGTTGTCGAGCCATCGAGATTGCCATACAGATTAGGCCTTACTGCAGAGGCCTACTCGTGACGCTTGATGGGTGCCTTCCCCCGCGACCTCGCCTGATGCGTGGGACCACTACGCTCGCGAGCTCGGCCAGAACATCCAGCGGGAACGAGCGCGTGTCGGATACAGCCAGGACCGTGTGGCGTACGAGTCCAACCTGAGCCGCTACACGTACCAGAAGCTCGAGAAGGGTGAGTCGAAGCCCGGAACTCCCGCGAATCCGACCGTCAAGACTCTGCTGGCGGTAGCTCAGGTGCTCGACGTTCAGCTCACCGACCTCTTGCCCAGCGTGACGCCCGACCTCACGATCCGCTGAGGCACTTCGGCGTTGCGGGTGACAGCCCGCGACTACCAGGAGAGGCCTAATCTGTATGGCATTCTGCACTGTATGGGCGCTGCGGAACTCAACCAGGAGTCGTTCGTCATGGCGGTGGAAGATCCCTACCTCACCGCCCTGATCGGAACGATCGAGGAGCCCGCCGGATCCAGCACCGCAGCCCAAGCCGGCAGGCTGACGATCGCATGGTGGGACACACATGGCACTGGGCCGTCGTGCGCCGAACTCTTGAACGCGATGTTCACGAGCATCGCGTGGGACGACGTCATCGAAGACCCGGGACGGACACTCCTCGAACGCCGTGAACAGACCGAGCTCATCCAGCGCTGGCTGATCAGCTACTGGACCCGACTGGGCGCGATCGCCTTCATCCCCGGACACGACGACGTCGTACGGCCGGGACGAATCTATCCCGAGCCGGAGACTGACTGATCCATCACCGCCTGATAGGTTGGCCGGTTCTACGTCGAGGAGGAAGCATGCGCGAGATCTCAATCGCAGGCCGTACGGTCACGGTCTCGCTCGTCGCGACCACGCACGGCGAGGATGGCGATATCCAGCGCTACCTCGTCGAGGTGTCGGGCTCGGACGCCGCGACCCACCTCTCGATTCTCCGCATGACCAGCGCAGTCGATGCACGCGCAATGGCGTCGGCGATCGAGACCGAGCTCCTGCTCGACTATCCGGGCAGTCGTGACGACGGAGTCCTCCGCGATCCGAGCGTTCGCGCCTGGCGCGACGAGCATCGGACCGCAATCGAGGCCGCTCTCGGTCAGCTGCGTGACGAGATCGCTGGGATGCCGCCGGAGCCGGTCAGCGACCTCGAACGAACGCTGCTTCGCGCCTTCGAGATGGATCCCGACGCCCCGGATCCTGGCGATGCGTGAGTACCCCTGGTTCGACTTCGACCAAGTCGACTTCGTGACCTCTGACACCCACTTCAGTCATGCCCGCATCAGCGAGCTCGCCGACCGTCCCTTCTCAACCGTCGCGGAGATGGATGCCGCGCTGATTGGCCGGTGGAACGACGTTGTCGCTCCTGACTCCGTCGTGCTGCACCTGGGAGATCTCGCGCTCGGAGCGATCGCTGAATCCCTTCCGCTCACCGCACACCTGCACGGACGCCGACTCCTCGTCCCCGGCAACCACGATCGTGTCTCGCCCGCGACGCAGTCGAAACGGGCGATCGAGCGATTCCTGCCCATGTACGAAGCGGCGGGCTGGGAGATCCTCCCAGAGGTCGTCGAGGGCACCCGCCGCGGGTACCGGATCATCGCTTCGCACTACCCCTACGCCGGCGACAGCCAGGAACAGGATCGACACACTTCGCATCGCCCGCGCTGGGACGACGGCATCCCGCTCATCCACGGGCACACCCACGCACGGGACCATGGCCCGAATGGGCATCAGTTCCACGTCGGCGTCGACGCCCACGACTTCTCACCAGTCCCGTTCAGCGTGATCGACGGCTGGATCCTGAGCCTGCCGGGAATCGAGACTCGGCTGCAGACAGCGGTCCGCGAGGCTCGAGAGGTCCTCGCCGACCTGGACGATACGCCCCCACTCAACATGGACTTGATGTTCTTCATGCAGGCGTACGACGAAATTCACATGCACCTCGAAGAGCTGCTGGCGGCCGTTGACGAAGTCGGGCACCTTAATGGCGACGAGGGCAAGGGGTCCCGATAGGATCGGCCATACCCGGATAAATCCGGTTCAATCCGCATGGGGGCGTGAATGTCCGAGCCG
Source organism: Microbacterium sp. bgisy207 (assembly GCF_057706855.1). Taxonomy (NCBI): domain Bacteria; kingdom Bacillati; phylum Actinomycetota; class Actinomycetes; order Micrococcales; family Microbacteriaceae; genus Microbacterium; species Microbacterium sp. bgisy207. The sequence goes on along the minus strand of NZ_JBYIPB010000001.1, from coordinate 333,603 downwards.
TGGCTCTCTGCCGACGACATCGCTGAGCACTTGGGCGTGACCAAGGACACGATCTACGCCTGGATCTCCGACAAGGGGATGCCGGCGCACAAGGTCGGGCGTCTGTGGAAGTTCCAGGCGAGCGAGGTCGACGACTGGGTACGCAGAGGGGACGCAGGATCTCCGGACTGACCCAGTCGGCCGCGATGTCGGCGGCACGACGTATCCTGATCGACTTGCCATTTTCCAGGGGAGGAACCACGTGGACGCACCTGCGGTGACGCTGGCATCGCTGCGCGCCGGGCAACGCCTGCGCGGTGTCCTGCCCGGGCAGCCGGTGACACTCGTCGGCGTGACACCGCTGGACGACGCGCTCGTCGAGATCTTCTTCCGCGATGACTCGGGTCGGACCGGCGAACGCACCATCACCGAGCTCGATGCCGGCAAGCTCGAACTAGTCACGGAGCTGGGTAACGCGCCCGCGTTCGACGGCGACCCTGATGAGTTCCGCCTCGCGGCCGAGGCGCTCCGCATCAAGTACGCCGCGCTCTACGACCCGATGGCGGCGGTGAATAGCTCGGACGTCGATCCGTTGCCGCATCAGATCCGCGCAGTGTACGAGGAACTCCTCCCGCGAATCCCGCTGCGGTTCCTCCTCGCTGATGACCCCGGCGCGGGCAAGACGATCATGGCCGGCCTCTACCTCAAGGAGCTCATCCTCCGCGCCGACTGCGAACGAGCGCTCATCGTCGCGCCCGGCGGCCTCGTGGAGCAGTGGCGGGAAGAGCTGTCGCAGAAATTCGACCTCTCGTTCGAGATCTTCAACCGTCAGATGGTCGACGACGCGCAGGGCCGCAATGTGTTCGACGAGCACCCGTTCCTCATCGCACGGATGGACCAACTCTCCCGCAGCGATGACCTGATCGAGCAGCTCTCCGACGTCACCTGGGACGCTGTCGTCGTCGATGAGGCGCATCGCATGTCCGCGCACTACTCGTCATGGGCGGGTCAAGTCGACGAGACGAAGCGGTTCCGGCTGGGGCGGCTGCTCGCCGAGACCGCGCACAACTTCCTCCTCATGACCGCGACCCCGCACGCAGGCAAGGAAGAAGACTTCCAGCTGTTCATGTCCTTGCTGGACCGCGACCGGTTCGAGGGCCAGTTCCGCGCCGGCGTGCACCGCACTGACACGCGCGGCCTGATGCGGCGCATGGTGAAGGAAGAGCTCCTCACCTTCGAGGGCAAGCCTCTGTTCCCCGAGCGTCGCGCGTACACGGTCGAGTACGAGCTGAGCGACCCCGAGCGTGAGCTATATGAGCTGGTGACCGGCTACGTGCGCACCGAGATGGGTCGTGCGGAACGGCTCGCGCAGGCGGGCGACAAGAAGCGCGGCAACAACGTGGGGTTCGCGCTCACCGTGCTGCAGCGACGCCTCGCCTCAAGTCCGGAGGCGATCCTCCGATCGCTCGAGCGACGCCAAGTGCGACTCGAGACCCGTCTGCGGGAATGGCAGCGCGCGACCGACGAGGCCCGCTACAGCACCTCCATGACTGCGTCTATTGACGAGTGGTCAACCGGCCGCGTCGCACTCGACTTCGAGGACGCCTCCGCTTCGGCGCCAAGCTTCAACCCCGACGAGTTCGATGACCTCGATGAAGAAATCTCCGAAGAAGAACGAGCACAGTTCGAGGCCCGTGTCGACCAGGTGGTCGACCTTGCCACTGCGGCCGAGTCGATCGGTGAACTCCGCGCTGAGATCGCGATCCTCGAAGACCTCATCCGCGTCGCGCGCCGCGTCCGGTTGCTGGATGACGACAAGAAGTGGGTGGAGCTGCGCACGATCCTCGACGACCAGCTAGCCGAGGTTCTGCAAACGCACTCGCCTGTGAACATGCGCGTGCGCGCGGTTTCAGTCTACTCCCATCTGTGGACGGTGACCTTGCCGACTGTGCGGCCGTTCTCGACCAACTCGTGCGCCTCGCGGAGTGTGGTCGGTGAGATCGGCGCGAGTGTCGTTGTGGCCGTGGTGCGGATGCGGCCCTGATCTACAAGGTCAGCGACAGTGTTCAGGAGCTGGTGCTGTTCAATCATGTCCGGGGTCTGCCTGAGCGGGCGGGTGAACATCAGTTCCCAGTGCCAAGCGATGCTCTTGCCCTTGAGCGGGAACACGTCGCGCGGACCGTCGTCAATGGCGACAATATGCCCGAACGCTCGAACGATCCGCGCATAGGTTTCGATCTGCCCCGCGGAATGCGCGGTGAACAGCCAGTCCACGCCATCCTGCGCGACGGCGAGCACCTGCTCAGCCAGGTCGTCGCGGTGGTTCACCACATGCTCCGCGCCCAGGTTGCGCACCCAGGCGGAGCGTTCATCGTCGGAGGCGGTGGCGATCACGGTGACGTTCGGCAGGAGCGCGTCGGCCAGTGCCAGCATGATCGATCCGACTCCGCCGGTCGCGCCGATCACCAGCAGGGTGCCGGTCGAGTCCTCGGTAAGGGCGAGCCGCTCGAACAGGGTCTCCCAGGCGGTGATCGCCGTCAGCGGCAGCGCAGCAGCGTCGGCAAACGACAGCACCTGCGGCTTGCGCCCCGTAATCCGCTCATCCACAACATGCAGGCGCTGGTTCGTACCTGGCCGGTCGATGCTGCCCGCGTAGTACACCTCGTCACCCGGAGCGAACAGCGTCACCGCTGAGCCGACGTCGCGCACCGTACCGGCGGCGTCGAAGCCGAGCACCTTGAACCCGTTCGCAGGAGCGCCTTCCCGCAGTTTCACATCGACCGGGTTCACCGAGACCGCCTCGACCTCGACCAACAAGTCATGCGGTCCAAGTTCGGGCACCTCGACCTCGCGGGCGGTCAGCGCCTCGGGGTCGGTGGCGGGGAGGTTCTTCTCGTATCCGATCGCAGTCGTAGCCGTCATGCCAATTATGGTTCCCCAGACCTACTGGTTACCGTCAAGGCAACCTAGTACCCATCGGATACCATGAACGTATGAGTCAGACCGTGGATGAGTGCGACCGGAACGACGTGTACGCGGCCATGTGTCCGTGCCGCGACATGCTCGACCTGCTCGCCAACAAGTGGAGCGCCCTGGCCATCGGTGCGCTCGAAGACGGGCCGCAACGCAACGGGCAACTCAAACGACGCTTGGAAGGCGTCAGCCCCAAGGTGCTGTCCCAGACCCTCAAGCGTCTCGAAGACCACGGCCTGCTCACTCGCACCGTCTACCCCGAGGTTCCCGCTCGCGTGGAGTACGAACTTACTGACCTCGGACACAGCGCAGCCGCCCCGTTGAAGCATCTGCGCGACTGGGTTGAACACAACGTCGGAACCGACCAGTAGCGACCCCCTCGGCGCTACATCGAGCCAGGAGTCCCGGCCTCCGCGTAATACCGCGTCAACACAGACGAGGCGTCGCGGTCGCCGTCACCGGACACGACAGAGTTCAGCAGGTACCGGTACCCGTCACCGGTCGTCATCACCCTAATTGATAACGTCACACCTAGAAGGTGCGAAGTAACCGACGCGCGAGCACAGGAGCGCTTCTGTCATTTCGAAGGCGAGACTTCGCGCGATTGGGATTCGCCGGGCCATCCTTCTTCTCTTTCGTCGAACGTCACCGCAACACCGTGTCGCTGGGGTTCGTGAAATCTTCTTCCGGAAGCGAAACCCAGGTACTGCGCCATGAGGAACTCGCCGCAGCGATGCACAGGCGTTCGACAGTTCGGTCGCACGAACCGATCGTTTGTTAACGGACGGCACTGTACGTCGATCGAAAGTCGCGCCGACACCCCCTGCGAATTCGCGTCGCGGGATAGTTTGCCAGGATCCGGCGATCAGCGTGGTGCGCATCAAGGAGGTGCGCAGCGGCCTCAGCACGAGGAGCCTGCCCGCGAGGCCGACCACCCCGCCCCTAGGAACGGTAGGAGTGCGACGTCGGGGCGAGCTGGGGGCCACCCCCCGAGACCGAAAGTAGCACCGCAGCGACGATAAGCGCCACGCCAACCAGGGTGGTCGTCAGCTCCCCGACCAACGAACCGATCCATCCGCGTTCCTGGAGGTCTCGGAACATCCTTATGCTCAGCCCGAACGTTCCGTTCGAGCTGCGAACCGATCGTCTCGATGCGTCGTGGCAGACGCCTCAGCTGTCCACCGATGACCTGGAGTTGCACGCGGCCGTCGGCGAACATCTCCCTTGAGTCCATCGCCAGACGTATGAAATGAGGAGTTCGAGCAAGGGCCCGATCGACCAAGTCGTAGTCGGCAACGAGCTGGCACAGCGTTCCCTCGAGTGACACGAAGGAAACGACTGGCGTTCTCCTCCGCTGTTGGGGACGTCGGGTCGGCTGAAATAATGGCCGGGACGATACGGTGGCGAGTCAGAGCGCCGTGATCCACCGCGCGATCTCGTCAGCGATCTCGTCGCTATTGTCTTCGACCATCAGCATGTGGCCGTTCCCAGCGAGAAGAGGCAGTTCGGACGACCAGAAGGTGACGGCGGCGCCCTGATCGGTGAGCCAGGCCACGATGTCCTGATCCAGCTGCGAGGGGTGGTCGGTATCGGCTCCACCCGTGAAGACGAGAATCGGCTTGTTCGTGAACGCGTCGGTCGGCCCGATCCTCATTTGGCTCCCACCGATGTTCTGACGCTGATAAAGCATCCGGGCCGGGATCGGCCGAAGGGTGCGGCGGAACACCTCGATGCACTCGCGGGGGAACCGCCGGCTGGGTCCGATGGCCTTGTCGTTCACGAAGGCGCTTGTGGGTTCCCAGAAACCCATCTTCGGGATGGTCCAGTCGATGGCCGCTCCACGGATGGAGACCTCCTGGTCGGACTCCCTCACGATCTCGGGCACCGCCTGTATATTTCCAGGCGGGCCCGGAGCGACGGCTACGAGCCCGTCGATGAGATCGCCATGCGTCTCTAGGAGGCGGAAGCCAATCGGACCTGCCATCGAGTGCACGACCAGCACGACGTTCCGGCCGAGACCAGAGAGGAACACGCCCATCCCTCGGCACACGCTCTCATAGTCCAGCCGCGCAGACGCCGCACGATCATCGACGTGTTGGGCCGCCTCATAGGACAACCCCAGCCAGTCCACCACCAGCACACCGTAGCCAAGCGATACGAATCGTGCCGCCCAGCCCTGTCGGCCGTCGGGCGTCTCGAGATAGTACTCGTTCGAGGCACCACCCCCGTGCACGAGGACGATCCACCGAGCAGGCGCACCCGACGGCGCCAGTTCGGTGTACGAGATCGGCGCGACGTCGTCTGGGCGTGAAATCGAATCCATAGCTTCCCCAGGCCTGTTAGGCAATGACGGCGTCGAGGGCCCGTGCGAGCCTCTCCGGATGCGTGAGCATCACCAAATGGCTTCCGTCGATCTCGATCGTGCGCGGACTATCAAGCCGCCCGGCCGCGGCCTGGTAGATCTCAGCGGGAACGGTCTGGTCCTGAGCGAGGAACACATAACTTGACGGGATGCTGCTCGCCCAGAACCGGTCGAGGCGGATCGGCTCATTGGACCAGCCTGCCGGCGTTGGGACGAGCCTCGGCTCGAGCGCGGCGAGCTGCTGCTGCTCGAACGGGGACATGTCCTGCATAGTCGCGGCCCAGAGCTCAGGCGGCATGACGATGGTGTTGTCGTCGGACTGACTCGCAAGCGCCTTCATCGCTGCGACCAACGGATCGGGGAGCACGTCGTTAATGCTCTCGCCGTCGCGCAGCACCCAGGCGTCGACGAAGACGACCCGGCCGATGCGCTCGGGCATCGCCTCAGCGACGAGTTGGATGAGCGGACCTCCGCCGCTATGACCGACGAGCACGATGTCGAGCTGGGTGAGCTCTCTTACCTGATCGATCAGATCGCGCGCCATCATGCTCATCGTGACGCCGGAGCGGTCCACGTCACCGTCTTCGAGACCGCGCAGCGTCGGCGCGATCACCTCGTGCCCCATTCTGCGCAATTCGTCGGCGACGCCGTCCCACGCCCAGCCGCCTACCCATCCGCCGTGCACCAGTACGATCTGCATTGATCATCCTCTTCGCATATTTATCTGCTGAGCAGAACTTGTTCCTAACTAGAAGACACAATAGCTTGCGCGGCGCCAACAGTCAAGCATGGCTCGAGCTCTCTTCAGAACGCGCCGAACGACCCCTGCACCAGGTCGCAGGGGAAAGAGACGACGAGCCTTCAGGAGGTCAGGTCGGCCAGACGTACGGCTGCCTCATCGAGGAGTGCGACGAGGGTCTTCACCTTGCGGGGAGGCAAGCGGAACACCGGGGCAGATGCGTTGATCGCCAACCGCAGCCCGCTCGCCGAGGGAACGGCCACGGCCACCGAGGCCACGCCCTCCTCGCTCTCCTCCCGGTTCGTTGCATAGCCCCTGCTTCGCGACAAGATCCAGTTGTGCGAGGAGCTCGGTCTTGGCTCCCTTGCGATTGAAGCCAGCCTCGCCACCGTACGCCTCTTCGTGGAACGGCAGCCCCACGATTCGTCCGTCGTTGCGGTACGACCAGCCGTGATACGGGCAGCGGAAGTGCGAGGCGTTGCCCATTTCCGCCCGGCACACCTGCATTCCTCGGTGCAGGCACATGTTGAACATCGCCTTGACGGAGCCACTCTCGTCGCGCACCACGATGAACGAGTCGTCGAGCACTCGCCGCACCACGTAGTCGCCGGGCTGAGGGATCTCTGATTCGTGACCCACGAAGATCCACGCGCGACTGAACAAGCGCTCCCGCTCGAGCGCGAAGATCTCTTCGTCGTTGTAGATGTGGGCAGGGATCATGCCGCGTCTGACATCGTCGTAGATCGTGTGGTCTGTCATATCTTGAACGCTCCGTCGAAGTATGGATTGTTATCTGTCTAGCAGAAATGTACTCTGATGTGCGGAAGCGGTCAATTGGAGAACGACCACCGGATCGATTGGAGAAGCACGGAATGCAGGTGACCGACTACTCAGAGGAACGGCTGCTCGTCGCCGAGGGATGCCGCATCCTCGCTCTGCGAGGGCTCGTGGACGACATCCTGGGGCACATCAGCCTTCGAGTGGGCGAAGACTCCCTGCTCGTGCGCTGCAGAGGCCGCGAAGAACGCGGGCTGAAGTTCACGCAGCCCGACGACATCCACCTGGTCCGCCTCGATGGGAGTACCGAGCTGCCCGACGGATACTCGGCGCCGAACGAGCTGCCATTGCATCTCGCCACCCTCCGCGCACGCCCGGATGTGAGCGCGGTCGTGCACGCCCACCCGCCAGCCGTCGTCGCATTGACGCTGATCGGTGTCCCTCTTCTGGGCGTGGTGGGTGCCTACAACATCCCGGCGATGCGAATGGCTCTGGCGGGCATCCCCACTTTTGCCCGGTCGGTCTTGATCCGCTCGGACGCGCTCGGCAGCGCCATGGTCGACGCCCTCGGCGATCGCCCGGTCTGCCTACTCCGTGGCCACGGGCTCACGGCGACAGGATCGAGTGTCGAATCCGCCGTCATCAACGCGATCAACGTCGACGCCCTCGCTCGCATCCAGCTGCAGGTCCTTCAGGCTGGTGTGACGCCGGCCGCTGTGGCGCCGGCCGACCTCGACGATCTGCCCGATCTCGGACCGGCCTTCAACGAACAGCACGTCTGGCGATTCCATCTCGCCGACCTCGAACACGCCGGCCTCGGCATCCGATAGCGACCAACGATAGGACCACCGACCGATGACTACAGAAGAGCTCGAACCTGCGCCCCCAGCGCCCCTGCTCCCCCTCCTGCACGGCCACCGAATCCCGTCACTCGGCCTCGGCACCTGGCCGATGGTCGGCGATGAATGCCAGGAGGTCGTGCGCGTCGCCATCGAGAGCGGCTATCGGCTCATCGACACCTCATTCAAGTACAGCAACGAGGTCGCCGTCGGGCGGGGGATCCATGACTCCGGGCTGCCCCGCCACGAGATCTTCATCACCAGCAAGTTCAACAAGGAGTCGCACAGCGTCGACGGCGTCCAGCGCGCCTACGACGATAGTCTCGAGCGGCTCGGGGTGGACCACCTCGACCTCTTCCTCTGCCACTGGCCGGTCCCGGCTCAAGGCCGTTACGTCGACGCCTGGAAGGGTCTCGTCAAGCTGTTGGAGGAGGGGCGGGTCAAAGCCATCGGCGTCTCCAACTTCAAACCGGCCCACCTCGCCTCCATCATCGACGCGACCGGGGTCGTGCCCGACGTGAACCAGATCCAGCTCAGCCCCGACATCGCCCGTACCGTTCCTCGACGCGCGCACGAGGTGCTCGGTATCGTGACCGAGAGCTGGAGCCCGCTCGGCCGCGGGCCCGAGCTGCGGGAGAACCCGACGATCGTGCAGATCGCGGCGGACGTCGGACGAACGGCGGCACAGGTGGTGCTCCGCTGGCACGTGCAGCAGGGCCTCGTGCCGGTGCCGAGATCGTCAGACCCCAAACGCCTGGTCGAGAACCTCTCGGTCTTCGACTTCCGCCTTAGCACCGACCAGATGGCCACGCTTGCGTCCCTCGACAACGGCGAAGCCGCCGCGCGGGACTCTGACCTGCCCGAGAACGGTCATTAGTCCACCAAGAACACCAAAATCGTCACCGATCTGGTAAATTCAGCGCGCTCTGGAGACGCAGCAGAACGCCTCGCGCGGCTCCTGGACATTCGACTACACGCAGGACCGGCTCTCCGCCATCATGCGCTGCACACACGACCGCTGCCTCGAGACCGCCGACGAATACGGCTCGCCAGGCTTGCCCGGTGGACTTCGGCGACTGCGCGAAGCAACTGACCGGCGGCGAAGGTGATGGCTCGAACGTAGGCGCGATCTGCCTTGCTCGCCTCACCTTCGGCTCGCTCGACAGCCGCGTCCAAACCATCGCGAAGTCGCGTGCACTGCAGATGGCGGCGAGGGAGAGAGTAAGTTCTGCAGTGTGCCCGATCGGGAACAGGGGGTGGGCTTTAGTACCCCTGCCCGAATTCGCGAAGTCTGGGCCACAGATCGCCGCCGACGACGCCGAAGACCCCTACGTCCGCCAGCATGCCGCCGAAGCCCTGCTTGAGATCAACGAAGACCGGAAAGTCAACGGCCGCTACCTCGCCGTCAAGACCCGACAGAACCTCGCCCGCCTCACCGACTTCGCCGAACACACCCGTCGGTTTCCCTGCCTCTTCCGCCTCGATCAACGCCACCTGTGCACCCCTATCAGCGGGAGCGAGGGTCTCGGGAAGCTTCTCAAGCCGACGGGCAACTCGCTCGGCAGTGCTTGCGAATCGGCGGTACGGACGACCCAACTGTTCGCTCGTGTTGGGGTCCTGGCCGTGCCCCATGAGACGGCGGAGCTGCTCCTCGCTGACCTCACCACCGGGTTCGACGGCGCCAGAAATGTACGCGAGACCCGATCCGAGCCATGAGCCCGGCGGCGTGCTGTTCAGTCGTTCAGCCGGTGGAGCCAGTAGCCGGGTTCGCGGCGCTCGTGGGCGTAGGCGAGGATCAGGATCGTGTCCGGCTCCACCGTGTAGACGATGCGGTACGGGTATCCGCGAACGGCCTTGCTGCGGATCACGGTGCCATCGTCAGCGGTCGTGAATGGTGGGGCGGCGTTCGGCCATTGGTCGAGGTCTTTCCGGGCTTGCCTTGCTCGGTCGATGAGCGCAAGGCCGATCCCTGGCTCCTGGTCTTCGTACCAGCGCACGGCGGCGTCGAACTCCGCGACGGCCTCGGGGTGCTCTCGCTGGGCCAAGGTCATGCGGTGAGCAAGGCGCGCAAACGCTCGTAGTGCTCGTCGGCATCCACCAGATCGACCGCACCCTCACGCACCTCGGCCAGTCGCCGGGTAGCCTCGGCACGCCAGGCTGCATCGACCTCGCTCTCGTCGTCTGCATCATGGAGGCTTTCGAGCAGGGCGTTAGCGACGACCGCGCGCTGATCGGCGTCGAGCGCGAGGCCGTCTCGGATCAGAGTTGCGGTGTCGGGTGTCATGTATTCAAGTGTACGTCGAACGGCCGACAATCGCGCTGGGCGTCTGTGGCTCGGGTTGCGGGGCTGCTGTGAACGTCACGCCGACGCGACGTGCTGCTGATGCTCATAGGCCGCGTGCTGGCCCGTCATGTCGCGGGTCGTTGCGCCGCGGGTCGCGTTCGGTCGGCTCGCGGAGTTGCCGTTCGCGTTCGGCGAGTGCTTGCTGCCTTGCTTCGTGCTCGGCGCGGGTGGTTTCGATCCGTGCGGCGGCGTCGCGGATCGGTAGCGCGCGGAGGTAGTCGGCCTCGGCTCGGAGCGCGGTGGCTTGCTGGTGCGCCTGTCCTGCTTGCTGTGCTGGGTTCGGCAGTCGCATCCCGACCCGGTGGCGCATCACCGCCTGCGGCCCGTACTCGCTGACCAGCAACGCCCGGCGTTCCTGCTCGTGCCGCTGCCGCAACTCGTCACGGTCGGCTCGCGCGGCCTCGACGTGCTGGGCGGCGTCGATCACGCGGGGATCGGCCTCGGCGCGACGCTCGGCCTGTCGTGCCGCCCACTCGGGCAGGGTGTCGGTGGTGCGGGGTGGTTCGCCCCATGTTTCGCGCACCCGTGCCCGAACCGTCCGGGTGTGCTCGCTCGTCTGGCGGTGCTCCGCGCGGGCCTTGCGCCTGCCGAGCCTGCCGACGGTGGCGAGTCGGCTGCTTGCGGCGGCCTCGCGCTCGACAGCATCGAGATAGGTGGTGCCGTCTGCCTCGGCCTGCACCGTCAACGGTTCCGCGATTTCGGCACGGATGCGCGCCGCCTCGTCCTCGGCGTGGCGGAGCACGTCGGCGTGCTCGTCGTCCTCGGTCTTGTGTGTTGCGCGCTGGGCGTCGAACCTGGCAGCGGTCTGCTCCCAGCGTTCCGCCGCACGTTCGGCTCGTTCGGCTTCGGCGGTGAGGCGGGCGAGTTCTTCGGTGATGAGCTGCACGGGGCCATCGCTGACGAGGCCTTGCACGGCGTCGATGGCTTGGGCGGTGGCGTGGTCGAGGCCACGGTCTGCCGGGTCGCGTTCCATCGCCTCAACGAACCGCGCCCGCGCATCCGCCATATCAGCGGCGACGACGTGGAGTTGGTTCTGTTGGCGGCCTCTCGTCATGCCGACGTAGACGCCTGCCGCGCTCGTCGCCTCCGACAAGGCCGTGTGGGAGGCATCGACGGTTGCGCCTTGGACGCCGTAGGCGGTCGCGGCATACGACAGGTGCGCCCACTCGCTCACGTACTCGGCGGGGAGGGCGACGGTGCGGCTGTGCTTGCCTCCGCCGCTGACTTCGCGGGCGTAGACGCTGCCCTCACTGAGATAGGGGGCAGATGACTGATGGAGCCGAGCGTCAGCGCGAGAGCGTCGCACAGAGTGTCGCTGGCAAGAGTTGGCGTCACAAAGTTCGAGGGAACTTTCGGAGTTCGGTTCGATGAAGTGACTAGTCTTCTCGGCGAACTTCGTGACCTGATTACTGCCCGATGAGTCTTCGGGCAGCGGTGACGACGGAGGCACGGCGGCGTGCGTGTTCGGCGTCGCTCTCGGCTCCGGTGATCATGCGGGCGACCTGCGGTACCGCTGACCACCATCCGGCGAGTGAGAGCACGAGGAACATCAGGTGGTCGGCGTCGAGGTCGCTCGTTACTGTGCCCTTGGCCTGTCCGTCGGTCATGGCGGCGACTTTGTATCCGTAGTATTCGCGCCGCTCGGCCTCGTCGGGTACTTCGGTGTCGAAGACGAGCCCTTCCCAGCGCATGAGCCTGCCGAGTTCGGGGTGCTCGCGGTGGTAGTCGTAGACGCGCCCGGCGTAGTCGCCCACGTCCTCGGTTGCGAATGATTCGACGGGCACGTCGCGGGCTACCTTCGCCAGTTCCTCGCGCAGTACGGTGGCGAAAAGTCTGTCCTTGCCCCCGAAGTGCGTGTAGACGCGCTCCTTGTTCACCCCGGCGGCCTTGGCGATGCGCTCGATGGTCGTGCCGTGCGGCCCGTGCGCGGCGAACTCGGCCACCGCCGCGTCGAGGATGCGGCGCTTCCTGCCCTCAACATCCCAGCCCATCGTTCCCACCTCCCGTCTCGTGCGGTAAACCCAACGCTCACGTTGCGTCTTCGCGGTTAGCCTACTACAGTCAAATCCAACGGAAACGTTGGATTTGGAGTGGTGGTGTCTGCGAACTCGACGGAACAGATAGCGGGAGCAGGCGAGGCGCGCGAGCACCCGGCAGGGAACGGCGTGGTCGTGCTGCTCGTGGTCACGGCGCTGCTGGTGCTCACGCAGTTGTACGCGGCAATCCCGCTGATCGCCCCGATCGGTGCGGAACTCGGCTCTGATGTGACGTTCGCGCTCTCGACGGTGTTCAGCGTGTGCTATGCGGTCGGGTTCCTGATCTGGGGGCCGTTGGCCGATCAGTACGGGCGGAAGCGGATCATGCTCATCGGCCTGGTGTATCTCACCGTCGCGACCATCGCCTGCGGCTTCGCCTCCACGGTGCCGATGCTTGCTGCGCTGCGCGGGGTGCAGGGGGTGATGGCGTCGAGTTTCGCGCCGGTTGCGCTCGCGTATCTGGCCGAAGCGACCCCGCTGAAGCGTCGGGCAACGGCGATCGGGGCCATGTCGACGGCATTCCTCGTTGCCGGGATCGCAGGCCAAGTACTCGCCTCCGCGCTCAGCCTGACGTTGGGCTGGCAGTGGGTGTTCATCCTCTCCGGCATCATGCTCGGCCTCGGCATGATCGGCGTCGCCGTGCTCGTCACCGAGCCGCACAGTCGCAGAGACGATGCGAGCCTGGTGCGTCGCTTCGCCGTAGTCGGGAGGGTCGCCACACGCCCCTCGGTGCTGCTACTGAGCCTCGCGCACCTAACGCTGCTGTTGTCGTTCGTCGGCATGTACACCGGCCTCGGCCCGCACCTGACCGACCTCTGCCTGGACTCATCGCAGGTGATCTGGCTCCGCCTCGTCGGGCTGCCGGGCATGTTCGCCTCCCTCTTCGCGGGCGCTATTGCGAAGCGTCTCGGCGGCGCGGGGGTTGCACGTGCCGGGTTCGCCCTCGCCGCGATTGGGCTGCTGATCGAAGCCGCACTCTCGGCATCCCTCGCGGGCACGGCGCTGGCGAGTCTCGTGTGAGTCACTGGGGTCGCGCTCGCGGTGCCCGCGATGATCACCCTGTTCGGCGAGACCGCCGCCCCGAACCGGGCCGGTGGGATGGCGCTCAACGGATTCGTGCTGTTCCTCGGTGCCAGCGTCGGCCCACTCACTGCCTACCTGGGCTTGGACTTCCCGATCCTGCTCGTCAGTCTCGCCGCGCTCATGGTGCTCGCCGTCGCCAGCCTCACCGGGTTCGCCCGACTCACCCGCACGCCCGCTTCGGAGGTACCTGTATGACTCGCATCCTGATTCTCGGCGCGACCGGGCGCACCGGAGCCGCCATCCTCGCTCATCTCCCCGCAGGCATCGAGGCGACCGCTGCGCTGCGCGATCCGGCAGACACCACGCGGCTCGCCAAGACTGCTGCATCGCTGACCTCCACGGTCGTGAACATCGCTGAGAACGCCAGTCTCACGCAAGCAATGCACGGCATCGACGTCGTCATGAACGCGATCCGACTGCGTGAGGACATCGCCCCGACCGAACTCGTGGCCGTACATGATCGACTCATCGAGGCAAGCACCAAGGCCAACGGCGCTCCGGCCCGGATCGTCACGGTCGGCGGAGCAGGAGCACTCCGACTCCCTGGAGACAGACGGTTCTGGCAAGACCCCCGGTTCCCAGAACCCACACTGCCGCGCGGGAGAGCACACGCCATGCTGCGCGACCACCTCGAAGCGGGCAACGCAGGATCAGAATGGGCGTATCTGATCCCGCCGCCCGTCTACGAACCGGAGGGGCCGACGACAGCACGCTGGGAACGAGTCTCCCCTTCCACAGACGAGACTGCGTTCACCCGACAAGCGATCAGTTATGCCGACTTCGGAGCGGCAGTCGCGGAGACTTCCACCAAGGACGACACTCGCACGCAACTCATCGCATGGCCCAGTGAACTGACAGAAAAGCACCCGATGAGTGGATAGGCGCATCTCCCCGCCGTTGTCGGCTCGGACACGGACGACGCATCGACCTGTGGGCCTGGCGGCGTACAACGTTGTCCGGCTCGTTGTGATCCGTGACGGCACGGCCATCGTGTTCAGCGAGTTCGGACAGCAACCCGTCAGCTTTGGCGACGCGGTGCTGCTGGGGCCGAGCGTGCTGTTCGGCGTCGAACCCGAGGGGCGGGTCACCTATACGACGGTCTACATCGACACCGACATGGCGCTGGATCAGTTCTTCTGGCAACACTCCGCGATCTTGCACGACCGCCTCGACGCCCACGACTTCGCGGGAAAGGTGTACACCGAACCTGCCCAGGTACTGCACCTGGGCCGGGATCGAGCCGGGCGGTTGTTGCCGTGGCTGGACGAGCTGGTCGCCCTCACCGTCGAGGGCAAGTACCTGGAACGGTTCCATCGGATGCAGGCGCTCTGGTTCCTCATCACCGATGTGATCGCGCCGTGCATCCGCGTCTCGACGGTGCGGCTGACCCGGCTGCAACGTGCCCGCGCTCGCCCGTTCTCCGCTCGAAGTCGGGTGCCTGAACCGTTGCGTCGTGAGGCGATGCTGGTGCGCGACGCGCTGCACAGCCGGATCACGCACCCGTGGACGCTCGCGGAACTGGCAGCCCTGGTGCGGCTCTCTCCGAAGCACCTGGTGCGCGTGTTCACGGACACGTTCGGGAAGACCCCGACCGCCTACCTGGTGATGCTCCGCGTGCAAGAGATGGCGCGGCTCCTACGCGAGACGAACATCACCGTCACCGCCACCGGGCAGCGGGTGGGGTGGCGGAGCCGGTCGCGCGCGGTAGAAGCATCCACAGCGCACACCGGAGTGACACCGAGCCGCTACCGAGACATGCGCCCGCTCATGACCGACCTCCCATGACCGAGCCGGTCGCGCTGCCCGGCAAAGTGCCGGAGTGACCGGGAAACGCCCGGCCTGCTCGTCTCCTGCTTCGCCGCGACCGCCGGTGCTTGGTAGGCCGGTTCTTCCCCCTGGTTGCTCGGGGGTGGTCAGAGAAGGGAGGTCGTCATGTCGCTGCTACTCGAACGCCCGGCGACCACGCCGACCGGTCATGAGCCTACAAGGACGCCGCAGTCGCCGCACCCCGCGATAGTGCAGCCGGTCGAGCCGTGGAGTTGCGTCTATGTCACCAGCATCCGTCACCGTCGCATATTGGCGGCGACCGCCTATGACTGTGTGCGCTTCGTGGTCGTGCGCGACGGCTCGATCATCCTCACCGATGCCGATGCCGATGCCGATGCGGGCGGGTCGGCGTCGGTGGGTGATGTGGTGCTGGTCGCCCCGAACGTCGAGTTCGGGTACGAACCCGAGGGCACCGTCACGGTGAGGACAGTGGCAGTGGATACCGATTACTGGTCGAGCAGTTGTTCTGGCAGCACCTCGACGTGCTCGCGGACGGCGAAGCCGCACGCGACCTCGCAACTCACCTGTATCCCGATCCGGTGCAGGTGCTGCGCGTCGGAGAATCGCAGGCCGAACGGCTCGGGCCGATCCTCGATGAACTCGCCACACTCACCGGCGAAGACCAATCGCCGCGCGGCTACTTCCGTGCGTATGCGCTGCTGTTCACGGTGCTCGCCGCCATCGCGCCGCTGGTTCGTCACGCGCCGGTGGAGGTGCCGCCGCTGACCTCTCGGCAGCGGGCCGTGCGGGTCGCGCCTCCCCGGTGGCGGGAGTTCAAGCCGGTGCGCCGCGAGATTATGCGCACGGCGGCGCTCATGCAGAGCAACATCGCCAGGCAGTGGCCGCTCACCGAACTGGACGCGCACGCCTGCCTGTCGCCGAGTCAGCTCAATCGGGTGTTCAAGGACTCGTTCGGGGTGACGCCGCCGGTGTACCTGTCGATCCTGCGCGTACAGGAGATGGCGCGCCTGATCCGCGAAACCGATCTGCTCATCGGCACGATCACCGAACGGGTCGGCTGGTGCCACCACTGCGGGCAAGCCTCGCGCATCTTCCGCCGCTACATGGGCGTGACCCCCATCGAGTACCGGCGCTACGGCCCACCGTCCGCGAGCCGGGCGGGGCCGGGCGTCGGCATCGCCACCGCACGCGCCGACGACTCCCGTGGGAACGGGTGCGCACCTACCTACTGACACCTGCCCACACGACCGGAGGAACCCGACGATGAGCACCGCCACCACGCGACCGCGATACGCTCCGGCGCGCCTGCATGTCGGGGTGGGGGTGACGGTTCCGGCAAATTGCCGGAACCGTGCGACCAGGGCTTTTACTCCCGGCCGGGGTGGTTCCGTCGAATCGGCGGCACCACACTCGCGGGGCGACGGTCGGGGAAAATTTCCCACACCGTCCAGCCTGCGACCTCGGCCCGCTGTGCTGCTCGTTGTGGTTCTCGTGACGGTGGTGGCAAATTGGCACCACCGTCCGACCAGGAGTTTCGCCGTTGCCCCCGCGAACCAAGCCGCATCCGCTGCGACCTCACCGCGACCGTTCACGGTGGTGTCGAATCGCCACCACCGTCGGACCTGCGCTTTCGCTCCGCTCGGCTGGCCGTCACGGGCGCGAACGGTGCCGCAAAATTTGCGGCACCGTTGAGCCGGTTCACGAGGGTACCGAATCGGCACCCCCGTGACATACCCCGTTTGGGGTCGGTCGCAGGTAGCTCCCTGTGGATAAGTCTGCATATAGTACCTCAACTCGATGCCAGGTACTAGATGTACCCGGCCATGAGGTTGGTGGCGTTTCCGGTCTTGTGAAAGGGGAGAACCTCCGGGCTTAGTGGAGATGTCTGACGTCTTCACGAACTCGGAGGTTCTCGTGTCCCACCGTAATGCCCGCTTGACCGTGCACGGCAGGCTGCTCATCGTCCATCGTGCCGGTGCCGGGTGGAAGCAGGCGCATATCGCCGCGGCAATGGGCGTGTCCCGACGCTGCGTGAAGCGGTGGCTGGACCGCTACCGCGCCGAGGGTGAAGCCGGTCTCTACGATCGCTCCTCGCGGCCTCACCACGTCGCCAACCGCACCCCCGATGCCAGGGCCGCGGCGGTGGTCGCGATCCGGAAGAAGGAACGAGTCGGCCGTGACGAGGTCGCGGCCCGCACCGGGGTGCCGGCGCGGACGGTGTCGCGCATCATCGCCCGGTCCGGGCTGCCTCGTCTGGTCGATCTGGACCCGATGACCGGGGAGCGGATCCGCGCGTCGAAGACCACAGCGGTCCGCTATGAACGCGAGCAGCCCGGCGAGCTGGTGCACATGGACGTGAAGAAGCTCGGTCGCATCCCCGACGGCGGCGGGTGGAAGGCGCACGGCAGAGCGATGGGCTCCACAGCCGCCCGGAAACAGACCGTCGTCGGCTACGACTACGTGCACTCCGTCGTCGACGACCACTCCCGGCTCGCATACTCCGAGGTCCTCCCCGACGAGAAGGGCCCGACCTGCGCCGCGTTCCTCGAACGCGCCATCGGCTACTTCGCCGCGCACGGCATCCCCCGCATCGAGCGGCTGATCACCGACAACGCCTGGGCCTACCGATGGTCGCTGCGCGGCGTCTGCGGCGCGCACGGCATCCGGCAGAAGTTCATCAAACCGCACTGCCCGTGGCAGAACGGCAAGGTGGAGAGGTTCAACCGGACCCTGCAAACCGAATGGGCCTACCGGCAACCGTTCACCTCGAACGACGACCGCACCGCAGCACTTGACCCCTGGCTCGAGCACTACAACACTGGACGACGCCACTCAGCCCTCGGAGGCAACCCCCCGATCAGCCGACTGCAACCAACGTCCTGACCCCGTACAACTAGATGTTGTGGTTTGCCTGTCGTACCTGTCTACATGGATACCTCGACGCAGACCACCACAACCACGCCCGAACCAGCCTCGACCGATGCCCCCGAACCACTCGGCGCACGCCTCGCGCGGGAGAGCCGCGCAGCGCAGGGCCTGCCTCCGGTCATCGCTGACCCACGGGTGCGTGAGCAACTGCAAGCCCTCTGCGGCCTGCCGAAGGCGCGGGGGCGTTAGGCGCGCCAGACGAACTCGACCCGATGTGCGAGAATCCCCGCCCGGTACACCTCACGGCGGGCATGAAACGCTTCGACGGTCTCATTGCGCCGCCTCGCCGGTGTCGCGCCGTTCATCCCCCTGGGCAGGGCGTGAACGAGGACGGCTTCAAGGACGAGACTGGCGGCCTGGTGCTGCCACATCGGGGTACGGTCGGCCCACTCCTGTGCGACGGTCGTCATATCAATCGACGGGCCAGTGTGCTCCGGCACCGTGGCGGCGTACTCGCGGCGGGTGCGTTCGATGCGTTCGGCGATCCGTGAGCGTTGCCGCACCCACATCGACTTGTCGATCAACCCGTCGTAGTAGTCATCATCGAGCCGGGCGAGGCGTTCCCGGTCGGCATCGAGCGTCGCGGCAAGCCCCACTCGTGCGGCCTGATCCGCGCCCGGAGACTGGCGCTTGGCGGGGTTGAGGGTGATCTGCTCGAACGTCGCGAGCACGGCTTCCTCCACGAGTTTGGTGAGGTCGCCGGAACGGATCGAGCGGTTGCACCCGCCCGGCACCTGTTGCACACACTGATACACCTGGCCGCGATGCAGCATGGCGCGTCCGCAGGTCGAGCAGCGGATCAGACCCGAGAACGGATACAGCCGTTTCGCCGCCCCACTGCCGGGCTGATGGAAGTTTCGGGCCTGCTTGCGGGCATCGAGCACATCGGAGACCTGCTGCCAGGTGTCCTCGTCCAAGATCGCGGGCCACGCGGCGGTCGTCTGCATCAGGGAGGTTTTCGACCGGGTGCCGTCCGGCAACAACGGTCGATACTCCCGTACCCCCTTGATCGAGGGGTTGCGCAGCACCAGTTTGAGTGTCCGATCCGACCACCGGCACCCGTGCGTCGTACGGATACCCCGCCGGTTCCAGTCGGTGAGAATCCGGTACAACGTCTCTCCGGCCAGCACCCGCCGCGCGGCTTCCCGCACCAACTCGGCAGCCTCGGGGTCGATCACGAGCGTGTGGTTCTCGGCGCGGTAGCCGAACGGCACCTGCCCACCATGCCAAGTGCCCTCGATGGCCTGCTGCTTCGCCGCCCGAGCGACACGGCGGGCGGTGTCGGCTGAGGACTTGTTCGCCATCGCGACCAGCACCCGCGCCATCGCCACATCAGAATCCGTATCCAACCTCAGCGAGCCGGTCACGGAGCGGACGCTGAAGCCGTTGAGTACCTTGGCGTCGATCAGGTCTTCCAAGTCTCTCGGGTCGCGCACCGCCCGATCCAGGTCGTAGGCGATCATCACCCCGGCGCGCTGCTCGCTGAGGTGCTTCAACATCGCGCGGAACTCCGGGCGCACCACGCGCCGCACCCGCTCACCCGTCGGGAGTGTGATCGTGCGCTGCTTGAACGCCGACGTGTCGTTCTCCCGGTACACCTGGGCGACTTCCCACCCGTGCGCTGCCGCATACGCCCGGCAGTCAGCTTCCTGCCGGTCAACACCGCGCTCGGTGCCCTCGGGATCATCACTGATCCGCACATACACCACCGCCCGCAACGACGGCGACGCCTGCGCCGTCGCCTGGTCGTTCGGCTCATTGCCTGCGGTTCGTTCCTGCTGATCGTGGCTCATCTCAGCCACCGCCTTCCTAGCTCTCATCGAGAGGTAGGTGCGTTTACAGAACCTCGGCTACTCGTGCACGACGACTCGGGCGAACCGCGCAAGATCATCATCTTCACCGAGCACAAGGACACCCTTGACTACCTGCGGCAGAAGATCACGACGCAGCTGGGTCGCCCGGAGTCGGTCATCACGATTCACGGCGGCACGCGCCGCGAAGACCGCAAGGCGGCGCGCGAGCAGTTCACCTACGACCGCAACACCGTCGTGCTCCTGGCGACGGATGCCGCGGGCGAAGGCCTCAACCTGCAGCGGGCGCACCTCATGGTCAATTACGACCTGCCGTGGAACCCGAACCGGATCGAGCAGCGTTTCGGCCGCATCCACCGCATCGGCCAGCGGGAAGTGTGCCACTTGTGGAACATGGTCGCGAAGGACACACGCGAGGGGGACGTGTTCACGCGGTTGCTGTCGAAGATCGACCAGATGTCGATCGCGTACAACGGCAACCTGTTCAACGTTCTCGGCGACGCGGATGCTTTCCAGGAGAAGTCGCTCCGTGAACTGCTGATCGAGGCGATCCGGTACGGCGACGAGCCGGAACGCAAGGCCGAGCTCGACCGAGTCATCGACGCGAGCGTCGCCCACGGGCTCGACACCATGGTCGCTGAACGAGCCTTGCACCCCGAGATGTACTCCTCGCTCAATCTCGAAGAGATCCGTGAGCGGATGGAGAAGGCCCGCGAGCGACGCCTGCAGCCCGGATACATCGCGGCGTTCTTCCTCCCCGCCTTCGAACGCCTCGGTGGCCGTATCCGTCGGCGCGAGAAGGGCCGATACGAGATCACGCGGATACCACAGCGCGTCATCGACACGGCACGCCGACTCAACCGGTGGGCACCTGTGCCGGAGCGGTACGAACGAGCCACGTTCGAGACTGCACACGTTCGCCCCGAGAATCAGACACAGGCGGCACTTCTCGCCCCCGGCCACCCGCTCCTCCAAGCGGTCATCGAACTCACGATCGAAGACCTCGGGCCCGTGCTCAAACGAGGAACCGTGTTCGTCGATCGCCGTGAACAGCAATCCGAGCACACTGCACTGCTGTATGCCGTCGAGCAGCGCATCCAGAACGCCACCACCGATGCCGACACCGTGTCGCACCACTTCGACTACCCCGTCCTCGACACCACGGGGGCTGTCACGCTCGCTGCTGCGCCGCCCTACCTCGACTACGACGCACCACACGCGGGTGAGGCTGCGGCAATCGCCGAGGTCCTCGCGGACGAGTGGGCAAACAGCGACCATGAACGCTCTATCCGGACGTGGGCGTATCGAGACGGACTCGCACCTCGCATGGACGAACTCGCCGCGCGGATAGCCGTGGATGTCGACCGCACCCGCGTGCAGGTCAAGGAACGCCTCCTGGCCGAGATCAACCATTGGGACCGCGAGCACAATCGCCTCGAAGCGCTCGAACGCTCCGGCACCATAGGCCGCCTCCGCGCCGACGCCGCGCTCCAGCGAGCCCGCCAGCTCGACGAACGACTCGACAAGCGGCTCCGCGCCCTCGACGAGAGCACGCAACTCGTCGCACTTCCCGCCGTTGTCCGCGGGTCAGCACTCGTCGTGCCGAGCAAACGACTGTCGCCTGGCGACGAGGATGCCGCGCCTCAGACCTACGCGCGCAACACCGAGCTCGTCGAACGCCGAGCCGTCGAAGCCGTTCTCGCTACCGAACGCGCACTCGGCCGCACGCCCCACGAGATGCCCAGGAACAATCCCGGATACGACATCCAGTCCTTCGATCCCGACGGGCGCATTCACTACATCGAGGTGAAGGGGCGGATCGAGGGGTCCGACACCTTCACCATCACGACGAACGAGGTCACGTTCGCGCAGACGCAGGGCGACCGTCACCGACTCGCCCTCGTCCTCGTGTCGCCGGACGGCGAGAAGCGGGACCGACTTCGCTATGTCATGGACGCGTTTACCCACATTGAGCCGTCCGCGACAACACGGTCGTACAACGAGGAATGGCACGACTACTGGGATCGCGGAGGCCCACCGCGATGACAGATTCAGGCGACACGACTAACGGACCCACGAGAGATGCATCAGTGAACGCAGCACCCAAGAAGAAGCTCATCGAGACGTCTCTGCCGCTCGAAGCCATCAACTTCGCCGCCGCTCGTGAGAAAAAGTCGATCCGCAAAGGGCTACCTCTGATGGTGCACCTTTACTGGGCGCGCCGCCCTATTTCGGTCGCACGCGCCGTTCTCTTCGCCCAGCTGGTCGACGACCCTGCGTCTCGTCCGGAAGAGTTCCCCACAGTCGATGCGCAGGACGCGGAGCGTGCACGACTGCATCGACTGCTCGAGCGGCTGATCATCTGGGAGAACAGCAATGATGATGCGCTTCTTGCCCAGGCGAGAGCGGAAATCCGCAAGAGCAACGATGGCAAGCTACCCTCCGTCCTGGACCCGTTCGCCGGCGGTGGGGCCATTCCACTCGAAGCGCAGCGGCTGGGGCTCGAAGCGCACGCGAGCGACCTAAACCCCGTCGCGGTCCTCATCAACAAGGCGCTCATCGAGATTCCGCCGACCTTCGCCGGCCGACCACCTGTCCATCCAGGCGCTGCTGGGACCCGCAATGCGTGGGGCCGCTCCGAGGGATTGGCGGAGGATGTTCGCGCGTACGGCAACTGGATGCGAGACCAAGCCGAGCGGACCATCGGGCATCTTTACCCCAAGGTCACCGGACCAGACGGTACGCAGCACACTGTCATTGCCTGGATCTGGGCCCGCACCGTCAATAGCCCGAATCCGGCAAACCCAATCGAGGTTCCGTTGGTTCGCTCCTGGTGGCTGAACAAGAAGAAGGGTAGCGAGGCGTGGATCGAAGCCCGGGTTGTCGGCAGAAAGATCCACTACGAGGTGCACAATGACGCCAACGGCCCGAAGGGTGATGACGACGGCACCATCAAGCACGGGAAAGGCGCCCGCTCGGTTGCTGATGGCACACCCTTCACGTATGACTACGTCCGCGAAGCGGGGAAGCGGGGCGAGCTTGGAGCACACCTCATAGCCGTAGTGGCGGAGGGCGCGCGCGGCCGACTCTACCTATCGCCCACTGCAGAGCAGGCCGCGGCCGCGGCGGTCGATCGTCCGGATTCATCTATCGATGCCGACGTACCAACGAACCCCCGTTGGTTTTCGCCACCGGCCTATGGATTGACGAAGTTCTCCGACCTCTTCACCAATAGGCAGCTCGTTGCGCTGACCACGCTGAGTGATCTCGTCGCGGACGCCCGCGAGAAGGTCCGCGACGACGCGCTTGCCGCGGGTCTCCCGAAGGGCGACCGACTCGAGAATGGAGGGACTGGCGCGGAGGCTTATGCAGATGCCGTCGCAACGTATCTCGCGCTGGCGGTCAGCCGAGAAACCAACGCCTCGTCATCAAGTTGCGGCTGGGACAGCAGTCTCCAGAAGATCCGAAACGTGTTCTCTCGTCAGGCCATTCCCATGGCGTGGGACTACGCAGAGGCGAATGTGTTTTCGACATGGTCTGGAGGGTTCATAACCCAGATCGATGGAATGGCCGACGCCATCGACCGTCTCCCGGCGGGACGTCGAAGCACCGCACGTCAGGCGGATGCCTCGACACGTGACTACTCGGGCGCCGTCATCTCCACCGACCCGCCCTACTACGACAACATCGGTTACTCGGACCTATCGGACTTCTTTTACGTCTGGCTGCGACGATCTCTTTCAACGATCCACTCGAAGACGGTTGGGACTATGCTCACTCCGAAGTTCGAGGAGCTTGTCGCTAATCCGTACCGACATGATGGCAAAGCAGGAGCGGAGAAGTTCTTCATCGAGGGCTTCAACTCGGTCTTTGCCCGAGTCCGCGAGGGCGCAGACCCGAATGTCCCGCTGACTGTCTATTACGCGTACAAGCAACAGGAGGCCAACGCCGAGGGGACCTCCTCTACCGGCTGGCACACGCTACTGGACGGTCTCATTGACTCTGGGTGGGAGATAACCGCGACGTGGCCCATGCGAACCGAGATGAGCGGAAGGCTAATCGGTTCAAATGCCAACGCCCTGGCCTCTTCGATTGTCCTGGCTTGTCGCCCCCGCCCGAGCGATGCGCCTACGACGACCCGACGAGCGTTCGTGGCCGCACTGAAGGCGGAGCTCCCAGAGGCGCTACGCACGTTGATGCAGGGCGCGATTGCACCCGTCGATCTCGCGCAGGCGGCAATTGGACCCGGCATATCCGTGTTCTCCCGGTACTCGCGGGTGCGGGAGGCGGATGGCTCCGACATGAGTGTGAAGGACGCACTCCTGCTCGTAAACGCCACGCTGGACGAAGTAATCGGCGAGCAAGAGTCGGACTTCGATCCCGACACTCGGTTCGCAGTCAAGTGGTATCGCCAATACGGCTGGACCCAGGAGAACTCCGGCATTGCTGACCAGCTTGCGCGCTCTTCCGATACGTCGATCGGAGCGCTTGAGCGCGGGGGCATCTTCGAGGCAAAGGGCGGGAAGGCGCGACTTCTCTCGCCGACCCAGCTTGAAGGCGCATGGGACGTGAGCGCCGACGAGCGCGTCAGCGTGTGGGAGGCGACGGTTCGCCTTGCGGCGGTGATGGCAAAGCACGGAGCCGATCAGGTCGCTTCCCTGCTTCCTTCAGTTCAGACGCGGGTGAATCTCGACGCGGTGAAGGAGTTGGGATTCCTGCTATTCCACGAGGCCGAGAAGAAGCGCGACACCAAAGACGCGATTCTCTTCAACGGGCTGGTGAGTGCGTGGGGTGACGTGAACGAGCAGGCGCGAAAGCACGCCGGTACGCCGCGGGCCGTTCAGCAGGCGTTCGACTTCGATGAGGATGGGGACTGAGCTCGATGGCGATGAACAACCGTGATCGCGTGGGAAAGGCCTTCGACCTGTTGTCGGAGGGTCTGCTCGATTCCGTCGATGAAGTGATGACCGCAGCCTACGGTACGTCGGATTGGCCTGCCGCGTGGGCACAAGAAGACGCGCAGCGCCGGGGTGGACTAGCCCGAACGCTGACTAAGCATGATGTGCAGGTGCAGCTTCGCGCGATCACCGAGCAGGGCTACCGGTTCAAGGACGTGCTGTCGCGTGCGCAGCAGGGTTTCGGCTCAGAGCTCCGCGAGACGCGAAATCTGTGGGCGCACAACGAGCCGTTCAGTTCTGATGACGCGGCGCGCGCGCTCGACACGATCGAGCGACTGCTTCATGCCGTTGGAGCGGTGGACTCGGCCGAGGACGTCCGTAAGCTCCGGGTCGACCTACAGCGCACGGTCTTCGAGGATCAGACGCGTAAGCAGGTCAAGCGGACGGCAGTGACGCTCGACCCGGGTTCGGGGTTGCGGCCGTGGCGCGAGGTTATCCGCCCGCACGATGATGTGGCACGCGGCGAGTTCACGGCATCCGAGTTCGCTGCCGACCTGCATCTCGTGCGAACCGGTCAGGCGACGAGCCCCGAGTATGGCGACCCGGTCGAGTTCTTTACCCGCACCTACCTCACAGAGGGTCTGCGGGATCTGCTGTCGCGCGCGCTCCGACGCGTGGGCGGCGGGGACGGCAACGCGAGTCCGGTCGTCAACCTGCAGACCAACTTCGGTGGTGGCAAGACGCACTCGATGCTCGCTCTCTACCACCTCTTCAGCGGCACCCCCGCAAAGGACTTCCCGCAGGAGCTGCAGGAGCTCATCGCCGAGACCGGAAACCCGGATCTTGCGGCGCTGGGCGTGAAGCGCGTCGCGCTCGTCGGCACGTACTTGAAGGCGGGATCACCTCTCATTAAGGACGACGGGACCGAGGTGCGCACGCTCTGGGGCGAGCTCGCGTGGCAGCTCGGCGGCCGCGCGGCGTACGACCTCATCGCAGACGATGACCGTGCTGGGACGAACCCCGGTGAAGCGCTGCGGACGCTGATCGCGAAGTACTCGCCGGCGCTGATCCTGATCGACGAGTGGGTCGCGTACGCCCGGCAGCTCGTCACGGACAAGGAGCTTCCGTCAGGCTCGTTCGAGACACAGTTCACGTTCGCGCAGTCGTTGACGGAGGTCGTGCGGTCAGTGCCCGGCGCGATGCTCGTCGTCTCGATCCCGGCATCTGATACCGGTGATGCGGGTAGCGGTAGCGACATCGAGATCGGTGGCGCCAACGGCCAGCTTGCGCTGGAGCGCCTGCAGAACGTGATCCGCCGGGTCGCCGACCAGTGGCGACCGTCGAGCAAGGACGAGTCGTTCGAGATCGTCCGCCGCCGGATCTTCCAGGCGCCGAACGCTGAGGGCTTGACCACGATCTCCGCCGTAGCTCGCAGCTTCGTCACTCTTTATCGGAGCAACACCGCCTTATTCCCCCGGGATGCCGCGGCACCGAGTGACGACTACGAGCAGCGCATTCGCGCGTCGTACCCGCTGCACCCCGAGCTGCTGGATCGCCTCTACGAGGACTGGTCAACGTTGGAACGGTTCCAGCGCACCCGCGGCGTGCTCAAGCTCGTGTCGTCCATCGTGCACGAGCTGTGGGCTTCGAACGACACGTCCCCGCTGATCCTCCCCGGCAACGTGCCGCTGGAAGCGACGACGGTCAACACCGACCTCACTCAGTATCTCGAGGACCAGTGGAAGCCGATCATCGACTCGGACATCGACGGTCCGGGGTCGATGGCGCAACAGATCGACCTCGACCGCCCCAATCTGGGCCAGCGGTTCGTGACGCAGCGGATCGCGCGAACGATCTTCATGGGAGCTGCCCCGAGGATCAAGGCGTCGCGGAAAGGCTTGGATAAGCAGTACGTCTGGCTCGGAACCGCGGCGCCCGGTGACACGCTCGGCAACTTCGGCAGTGCGATCGAGCTGCTCGCGCAGCGGTCGACGTACTTCTACGAGGAACAGGGCCACTATTGGTTCGACACTCAGCCGTCGGTGACGAAGACTGCGAACGACTATGCCGAGCGACTCCGCGAAGACGTCGAGACCGTGTGGAACGAGATCACCGAGCGACTTCGCAGCGAGGAACGTGCGCGCGGTGTCTTCGATCGAGTTCACGTCGCGCCGGCATCCAGCGCCGACATCCCCGACCTCGAAGACGCGCGCCTGGTGATCGTCCACCCGCGCCACTCGCGGCGGAAGTCCGACGGTGCCAACTCCTCAGCCCACCAGTGGGTGCGCGAGGCGATCGAGACCAAGGGCGCCAGCCAGCGCGTGCACCGCAACACTCTCGTGTTCCTGGTGGCCGATAAGAGCGAGCTGGAGAGCCTGGAGGCCGCTGCTCGCAGCTATCTCGCGTGGAAGCGCGTGCAGGCGACCAGCGAGAGCCTCAACCTGTCGGTACAGCAGCGCAAGCAGACCGACGACTGGGTCACGCGCCTGGATCGGACCGTCTCGGATCGAATCCGCGACACCTTCGTGTGGGCGGTCTACCCCGAGCAGTTCGACGCCACCAAGCCGTTCGAGCTGATCACCGACAAGGTGCCGGACTCGAGCGGCCGCTCGCTTGCCGAGCGCGTCGCCGCAAAGCTGTCCCGCGACGATCAGCTTGTGACCGAGCTGGGTGCGCCGATCCTCGGAGCGACCCTCCATCAGGAGCTTGGGCAGCTGTGGCGCGACAAGGGCGAGATCAGCGTTGGCGAGTTGTGGGGCTACTTCACGCGCTACGTCTACCTGCCGCGCCTCGTCAAGAGGGAGACGCTCGACTCCGCGATCGAACGCTCGCTCAACTCGGTCCTCGTCGACGGCGAGAAGTTCGCGATCGCGTCAGCGAAGGACACTGAGGCCAGTCGCTACCGCGGACTGATCGTGCCGCCTGCGCAGAACGCCGCGCTCCAGGTGACCGACAGCACGCTCCTCGTGGACTGGAACAAGGCCGACGAACAGGCCTCTGCAGATCGTGCCGCCGCCGCTCGAGAAGCCGCCCGGCGCGCAGCAGAGGACGGCGCCGCCGAGGTCGGCCCGGTGGACGTCGTCTTGATCGATGACGAAGCAGACGAGGAGGGATCGAACGAAGAGAGCTCCGCGCCGCGACGCCCGAGCCGCTACTTCGGCTCCGTGAAGGTCGACCCCGACCGGTACTCGCGCGACATCGGAAACGTGACTCGCGAAATCATCGACCGCCTCGCCGGCGCCGGCGCCAAGCTCGAGATCACCATCGACATCCAGGCCAGCAAGAGCGACGGATTCGACGAAGGCGAAGTGCGCACGATCTCCGAGAACGCGCGCGTTCTCAAGTTCGACCCGAGCTCCGGTTTCGAGAACTGACCAGAGTCTGGACACGATCAATGACCCGATTCCTCGTGTCGGCGGTAGCGCCGAATGGTGGCAGTATCGACCGTCAGCAGGTTGACGCGGGCAGTGAGCGGGAAGCTGCAGATCAGTTCCTCGCCATCCACACCTGGGACCCTCCGCTCAAGGTGACGTCCATCAGTCGAATGCCGACTGATGGTGACAAGTTCCCCGACTCGGTCACCATCAGACGAGCTGGCGTCTTTGGGATCGACTCGGTTGGCTCTGAGCACGAATTCATCGAGATCTCGGACTGGTCGCACCCAGTCCAGTACTTCGTCGGGCGAAATGGCAGCGGAAAGTCAAAGGCCGCTCGCGCGATCGCCTTGGCCACAGGCGAGCGGATCCTGACAACCGATCGCCTGGTCGGGTTGATGAACGTTGTTAACCACGGCTGGGGTTCAACACCCACCGAGTACCGCGGCGTCCCAATCGGCGAGGAAGAACGCCGACAGATCCTCGAGATGGCAAGGCTCGCTGGTCTCGCGACCACTGAGCTCTATGCGCTTCGTGAGGAGCCAGAGGTCCTGCTACGCGTTGCAGCTTTCATCCGTCGCGCTCTCGGGCGATCCATCGAACTGCGCGAAACAGCCGGATTCCTAGACCCGTACGTGCGCATGGGATCAGTCGAGTACTCGTTGCTTCGAGACGAGGGTCACGGTCTTCGCGAGCTGGTGGTCCTCCTCGCCGCGGTCTATCGAGATGACTGGCGGTTGCTTGTTGTCGATGAGGCGGAACTCCACCTGCACCCCTCCATGGCCAGGCTGTGGCTCGCCGAGCTGAACAGAGAATGCGAGCAGTCGGGACGATCCGCGATCGTAGTCACACACGAGCCGAGCTTCTTGCGGCCACGACTCGCCAGCGACTTGGCGTCGATTTGGGTCTTCGGCGCCGGATCGCCGCCGCGCCGGATGAGCGAGAGCGTCTTGGATGTGCAAGCGGACCGCGTGGAGGCTTCGCTCGCACAGAATCCACAACTGGTAAGCGACATCGTGTTCTCGCCCCGACCTGTTCTGCTCGAGGGTGTGACGGATGTCGCCGCGATGTCTACAACTCTTACACGCGTCGCGTCGGCGGAAGTGGTCGCGCAGACAGATCTCGTCGACTGCGGCGGGAGCGGCGGTGTGGCGTTATGGCTGGAGATCTGCACGAAGCTGGGCTTGGACGTACGCGCGGTGTGTGATCTTGACGCGCTGTTCGACCCCGAGATGCAGCGCACCCTCGACTCACTGCCGGGGCTCTCAAGTGCAATCACGGAGACGTTCGCCGAGAGCCCCGGTCGGATCTCAACGGTGCTGCGTCCCCTAATCCGCAAAGCGGATGAGGCTAAGGTTCCGAGCGATCCCGCATCGAGGGGAGCTTGGTTGGCCGGTCTCGATGACGAGTCGACTGCGGAGGGCATCCGAAAGGCGCGGCTCCTCACTTTGCTTGCGGACCACGGGGTGTGGGCGCATCCGCAAGGCACGTTGGAGCAGGTTCTAGCTATCGATCGCAAGGGCGTCGCTGAGGCACGTGCCGCAGCCTCGGTGACCTGTGACCTCGACCCCGCCGCGGTGTGGTCCGCCTACGAGCTTGACCTCCATGGCGACGTTGAAACGCTTCTCGCAGTGGCCGTGGAAAGAGTCGCGCACTCGATCATGGAAGCCCTCAGAGAGGACCCATCGGCCCAGTTTGGTTCGCCGGTCGGAACATCCGCGCAGGCTGACGCGCGCCTCGTCAAGGTCCTTCCGGTTGGCGAAGGCGTGCACAGGCTGGAAGTGATTGCGCCGGCTGCCTTCGCAGGGTGGTGGCTCGAGTTCTCACGGGAGAGCAGAGCGACCGACTTGAACCTCCAAGCACCAGCCTGACCGGCGCTTGGATGTCTCTTGAGACATCCGACTTGCGCATAAACGCTGGGTCGATGATCACGTCATCCGGGCGCGGGCGCTGCAGGTCGACCATGAGCTGGATGATGTGCCGGGCCGTACGGAACTGCCCGTTCGTGCCGCTCGTCGCGAGCTTCGAGAGCATGTACTCGTAGATGTCGCCCTTGGTGTCGCGATCCTCCATCGGGATATCGCGGAGCAGGTCGACGACCTTGGTCAGCAGCGCCGGCGTCGGGATCGTGAAACGCGCATCGCGCATGTTGCGTGCGTAGCTCGACCCCTCGGCGCCGAGCTGACGCAGCCACGGAAACACATGCTCCGACACAACCTCGAACATCTCGACGGGCGAGAAGTTCGTGAAGACGCTCCACCGCAAATCCCGATACGGTCGACGGCTCGGCAGATCGCTGTCGTAACCCTCGGGAAAGACGGGATTCTCGACCTCGCCCCCGAAACGCGACGCCTTCTTCTCGGCGAGCAACTGCAGGTCATCGAGGCGCCGGATGAACAGCAGATAGGTGATCTGCTCGATCACCTCGACGGGGTTGGCGATGCCGCCCGACCAGAAGGCATCCCAGACCTTGTCGACCTGACGCTTCAGCTCACCCGTGACCACACTGTGTCCCCTCGATCTGCGCAACCCTTCAACGCTAACGGAGAGCGGGGACACCTAACGGGCCGAGAACTACCGCATCCACTCCGCCATGACCCGGTAGCTCTCGTCGCGCGCCGGCTGGCGCGAGAGGAACACGTCGTGGAGCGCGCCCTCGATCCGGGCGATCGTCACCAGACGGCCCAGACGCGTAGCGGCGCGAGCGATGTCGTCGACGACGAGGACGGAGTCCGTTTCGATCATCTCGGGACGCCAGGACAGCGGCGAGCTCGACCGCTTCGAGAGCAGGACGAGCGCGGGGCATCCGACCTCGATCCCCCGCGCAACGGTGTCGTGTCCGTCCAGCACCGCTTTCAACCACCCGGGGCGAGTCGGAAATCCGCGCTCCGGCCGCCAACCGTCGGGACTGTCCGGCAGAGTCCCCACCTCCCGCTGCGCACGCGTATAGAAGCCGAGGTCGACGACCGGATGCGTGCCCAGCGGATCCCACCGTGCGCGGGCCGCTACGAGAGGCGAGAGCGCTTCTCGTCCCCACGCCCCCGCCTGGAACTCGAGCCACGGACTGTTGAGCACGAGCGCGGACGCGACCCCCGGATGCCGGGCCGCCCACAGCGAGAGGGTCAGACCTCCGGTGGAGTGCCCCAACAGCACAAGACGCCGACCCGGGTTCTCGCCACGCCCCATCACCGACAGCGCCGCGGCGATATCGGCGTCGTACTCCGTCAGCGACGAGACGTAGCCGGGCGTCTGGCCGGGGCGCAGACTCCGGCCGTACTTGCGCAGGTCGAGCGCGTAGAAACGGGCACCCCGCTCGGCCCACCACTGCGCGAGGCCGGTCTGGAAGAAGTAGTCCGACCATCCGTGGACGTAGAGGACGTCGACATCGCGCAGCGAGCCCGTCCACGAGGCCGGCCACGACGGGAGGAGCCGCACGACAGTCGCGACGACCTCACCCTCGTCGTCGCTACCCAGGTGCAGCGTGCGCTGCGCGAAGCGGCCGCCCAGAAGGTCAGGAAGCCAGGCCTCTTCCATACGTCGAGACTATCGCCGCACCGGCTCACGCGATCGCAGGCGCGTTTCCCAGTCCCGCGGCGAGGAAGTCGTTCAGCGAGAGGTAGACCACGACGTGCGACGCCGCTGGATGGCTGGTCGACTCCCACCGCCAGCCACGCTCAGCGAACGCCATCCTCAGCTGGGAGAAGAAGGCCGTCTCGGGGAAGGAGCGCTGACTGCCATCCGGAAGGACCACAGCCCACTGGCGTCGTCCCGGTACGGACAGGTCGCCCTCGATGATCGTGTAGTAGATCATCCGGCCGGGGCGCCAGGGGTAGTCCGCCGGCAACGGCACCCACTCGTCAGCAAGCTTCAAACCCGAGCCCTTGACCCACGGCGAATCGGGTTCCTGGGGCGGGAGTTCGGCGGCTGCCGCGGGCGCCGCCGCACCGGCCAGTGCACCGACGGTGCCCGCCGCGAGGGCTGAGGCGAGAAGACCACGACGACTCATGGGCTGGGGACCATCGCTGCGGCTGTTCGTGCTCATCTTGTCGATCCTGCCACGCCCGCTCCCGCCCCGGGCGCGCGGGAGCGGCAATACGAAGGTGTCTCAGTTCGCCCAGATCTGCTGGTTCAGGTCGCTCAGCAGCATGTCGGCATCGAGGTTGGTCGAGGAGGAGTAGATCCAGATGTCCTCACGGCTGGTGATCGTCTCGACCGTGTCCACGGGGTACTCCGAGCTGGGCGTCACCATCTGGCAGACGGGGTTGCCGGCATCCCCGGTGACGCAGGTGTAGCCCTGGTCTGGGAGAGTGGCGACGTACGCCTCGGCGGCTGCAGGATCCACCTCGCTGATCAGCAACAGCAGCCCTGTGGTGTCGCCGGCGATCCAATCGCACCCGAGCAGGAGTGTGGCACCCTCGGGAACGGGGCGTTCGAAACCGACCCCGTCGCCCTGGAGCGTGAGCTGGTCGACGGTGTCTGCGCGGCTCTCGGCAGTGCCGACGGCGGCGCAGTCGGTCGGAACGTTCGCGATGGCCGATTCGGTCGAAACGGTGGGTTCCGCCGAGGCACCGTCGTTCTCGCTCGCTGCGGCGCTGGGGGTGGATGACGGCTCGGGTGTCGGCGCGCATCCGGCAAGCAGCAGGATGCCGATGACAGCGGCGGCAGGCGCAAGGCGGGATCGGAACACGGCGACTCCTTCACTCGGTGCACGTCGGTCACTCACCGGTGCAGATCAACACCCTCAATCTACGACAGCGCCGTGGTCACCCCGCACGCGCAGGCCTCACCGGCGGCCGCGCCGGGTCATTCGCAGGGCCAGGAGGCCGAGCAGCAGAGAGAGCGCCATCATCACGGCGATCACGACGGCCATGGGCACCGCGGTGTCCTCTCCCGCGAGCCCCACGAGCGGGGAGGCTATCGCACCGACGACGAACTGCGATGTGCCCATGATCGCGGATCCGGCGCCGCGGGCCCGGTCGGCGCGAGCCAGTCCGAGCGCGCTCGAGTTGGACATCGTGAATCCGAGGCCGAGGGTCAGGAAGAACGCGCAGGTCACGAATCCGACGACCGTGAGCGCGCCGGCAAGAGTCAGACCCAGCAGCAACGCCGCGGCGCCGGTGGTGAACCCAAGGCCGACGACCAGCATCCGTCTCGGCCCGAACCGTACCGCGATCCGCGCGTTCACGAGGTTCGAGAGGATGACGCCGCTCGCTGCCACCGCGAAGGAGATCGAGTACATCGCCGGCGACATGCCGAGCACGACCTGACCGACGAACGGCGAGGCTGACACGTACGCCATGATCGCGCCGAAGGTCAACGCGAAGGCACCCGTGTACAGCGGGAAGCCGCGATCGGCAAGCAGGCTCCGGAAGGAGCGGAACGTTGCCCCCATCCCGCCCGAATGGCGATGCTCGGGCGCGAGGGATTCGGGAACGACCCAGAGCGAGACGGCCAGCATCGCCACCGCGACGACAGCGAGTGAGGCCATCACCCCGCGCCACCCCACCGCCTCGCTGAGCAGACCACCGATCGGCGGCGCGATCAGCGGCGCCACGCCCACGACCACCACGATCAGGCTGAGCGCGCGAACCGCCGTCTCTTTCGGACTGAGATCGACGGCGACGGTGCGAGCGAGCACCATTCCCGCGGACCCGGAGAAGCCCTGCACGAACCGAAGGATGACGAAGACAGCGATCGTCGGCGCGAACACGATGGCGATGCTCGAGACCGCGAAGACCACTCCGCCCGCAATCAGGACCGGTCGCCGACCGACTCGGTCGGACCAGGGGCCGAGCACGAGCTGACCGGATGCCACACCAACGAGGAACGACGTGAGTGTCAGTTGCACGGCGGCAGCGTCGACACCGAGATCGCTGGCGATGTCGGTGAAGGAGGCGAGGTACATGTCGGTCGCGAACGGACCGACCGCGGCGACGAAGCCGAGCGCTGCGATGAGCCCCGGCGACAGTCCCCGCGCGGAGGTCATTCGCCCCGGGAGATGGTGACCATCTCGTCGCGCGGCACGACCTTGATGCGCGCACGCCCCTCCGGCTCGCCGAGCGCGATCTCATGCTCGTCCAGACGGTGCCACCCCTGCAGATCGGTCCACTGGACCCCGCGCTGCGCAAGAAGCGCGGGGATCGCGGCCTCGGACGGGTCCTCGGGCTGCCACCACGACCCCTGGTCGTTGATGAGGTGACGCACGGTCTCCATCGCGTCGGACTTGGTGTGACCGATCAGTCCGACCGGTCCGCGCTTGATCCACCCGGTCGCGTACATGCCGGGCACACGCTCGTTCGAGTCGGCGTGAAGCACCTGACCCTCGTGATTCGGGATGACGCCGTGGCGCTCATCGAACGGCACCTCGGGGAGCGGGGAGCCGAAGTACCCGACAGCGCGGTACACGGCCTGAACGGGCACCTCTCGGATCTCACCGGTGCCGACGACGCCGCCCTGCCCGTCCGGCCGGGTGCGCTCGTACACGAAGCCCGACACGTGGCCTTCGTCGTCGACCTTCACCTCGAGCGGCTTGGCCCAGAAGTGCAGGTGCAGGCGCCGGGATGCCGTCCCTCCGGCGTTGTTCGCGCCCGGACGCGTCCGCCACTCCTGCAGCACGCGGTCGATGACCTTGACCTGCTTGTTGCTCTCGATCGCGGTGCGGGACGCCTCGTCGTAGTCGAAGTCCTCGTCGTAGACCACCATGTCGACGTCGCGCAGCTCGCCCAGCTCGCGAAGCTCCAGAGGGGTGAACTTGACCTGCGCGGGTCCGCGGCGGCCGAAGACGTGCACATCGGTCACGGGGGAGGCCTTGAGTCCGTCGTACACGTTCGCGGGGATCTCGGTCGACAGCAGATCGTCGGCGTGCTTGGCGAGGATCCGCGTGATATCGAGAGCGACATTGCCGTTGCCGACGACCGCGACGGACTGGGCCGTCAGCGGCCACGTACGGGGCACATCCGGATGCCCGTCGAACCAGCTGACGAAGTCGGCCGCGCCGTACGAGCCGTCCGCGTCGATACCCGGGATGTCGAGGGTCGCGTCTCGCACAGCGCCGGTTGCGAAGATGACGGCGTTGTAGTGGCGCTTGAGGTCGTCCAGCGTGATGTCGCGACCGAACTCGACGTTCCCGAAGATCCTGATGTCGCCGCGGTCGAGCACCTCGCGCAGCGCTGAGATCACACCCTTGATGCGTGGATGGTCGGGGGCGACACCGTAGCGCACGAGGCCGTAGGGGGCCGGCAGCTGCTCGAACAGGTCGATCGACACGTCGAACGACCGCTCCGCCTTCAGCAGGATGTCGGCGGCGTAGATGCCTGCCGGGCCTGCACCGACGATGGCCAACCTCAGAGTGGTCATGGGTTCCTTTCGGGACGCGAGAGCACGGTGATTCGACGCGAGGCGCCGGGATCGTTCAGCTCGAGCGGTCGGCGACCGCTTGCGCGAACCGCGTGAGGGCTTCGCGCACCGGGCCGTCGGGGATGGGATCGAGGGCGGCGATCGCGTCGCGCGACCAGGCGGTGGCCAGCTCGACGGTCTCGCGTGTGGAACGGTCCGCGCGCAGCATCGCCAGCGGCTCATCCAGCAGTGCGGGGTCGGCTCCGTCAGCGATCTGGGCCACACCGTCGTCGATGCGCTCCCGCAGGACGCGCGCCTCCGCGTCGTCACGACGCGCCAGGAGCAGATACGGCATCGTGGGCACGCCCGCCCGCAGATCTGTTCCGGGCACCTTCCCCGTCTCATCGGGGTCGGCCGAGAGGTCGATGACGTCATCGAGCAGCTGGAACGCGACGCCTGCCGCCTCGCCGAAGGCCCGGACCGGCTCTTCGTACTCGTCCGGGGCATTGCTGAAGACGACGCCGGACTGCGCTGCCGCCGCAATGAGCGAACCGGTCTTGTCAGCGAGCACCTGGAGGTAGAACGAGACGCGGTCGTCGGCATCCGCCGGGCCGACCGTCTCGTGCATCTGTCCGAGCACGAGACGCTCGAACGTGTTCGCCTGCAGACGGATGGCGCCCTCACCGAGCCGCGCCATGATCTGGCTCGCCCGCGCGAAGAGCAGGTCGCCCGTGAGAATCGCGATGTTGTTGCCCCAGACCGAGTGGGCACTGGGGACGCCCCGGCGCTTGTCGGCGTCGTCCATGACGTCGTCGTGATACAGCGAGCCGAGGTGTGTCATCTCGAGAGCCGTTGCGGCTTCGACGACCTCGTCGGTCACACCGTCACCGAGGTGGGCGGTCAGGAGCGCGAGCATCGGGCGCACCCGCTTACCGCCGGCCTCGAACAAATAGCGGCTGGTCGCGTCTGCGAGCGCGTCGGAGACGTGCAGTTCGCGTTCCAGGCTGGTGTCGACCCGATCAAGACCGGCCTCGACGCCGTCGATGAGTCGCCGCGCTCGGGGCCCCGCGAAGATCCGTTCCGCGAGACCCAGCTGGCTCGCGATTCGGGAGCTTGACGCGGAAGGGGTCACGCAAACAGCCTACCGGGGCTGTGACCCACCGTCCTCGACGGGTCTGCGGGCCCGGTGCAGGGCGACGACACCGAACGTGAGGTTGCGCCATGCGACGTCGACCCAACCGGCGGCCCGGATGCGCCCCGCCAGTGTCGGCTGGTCGGGCCACGCCCGGATCGACTCGTTGAGGTAGTCGTAGGCGTCGGCATTCGAACTCACGAGGCGCGCGACAGGGGGAAGGACACGATCGTTGTAGAGCCGGTACAGCGATGCCACCGCCGGTGAGGTCGGGTGCGAAAACTCACACACCACGAGGCGTCCACCGGGCTTGGTGACGCGGAGCATCTCGCGAAGGCCGGCATCCGGGTCCTGCACGTTCCTGAGGCCGAACGAGATCGTCACGGCGTCGAACTCCGCGTCGCCGAACGGCAGAGCTGTCGCGTCGGCTTCGACGAAGGTCACACCGGGTACGTTCGCGTGGCGCCGCCGGCCCTCAGCGATCATTCCCGGAGAGAAGTCCGCGGCGACGACCTCAGCACCCGTGCGGGCGATCGCGACGCTCGAGGTGCCCGTTCCCGCCGCCAGATCCAGGATGCGCTGACCCGGGCGAGGGCACAGAGCACGCGTGGTCGCCTTCCGCCACAAGCGGTCGTTGCCGACGCTCAAGACTGTGTTGGTCCGGTCGTAACCCGCGGCAACCTCGTCGAACATCCCGCTGACGCGGGCCGGGTCCTTCTGAAGGTCTGCGCGATGCGCCTGGTCGGAACTCACCTGTCGAGTCTAGAGCGCAGCCTGAGGGGCCAGTCCGAGGCGTTTCGTCTCGCTGCGCTCGCTCAACGACCGAACTCCTGAGGCGGAAGTCCGAGTCCGGCGAGCCGCTCGAGCCAGGCATCCGCGGTCGCGTCATCGAACGGCGCCTCGTTCGCCCGCACTCGCCGCTCAAGATCGACGGCGAGCGCCTCGAGGCGTACGACCACCTCGCGCGGGTAGCCGTAGCGCACGCGGTGCTGGTCCCACTCGTCGCGGTCATCGATCCAGATTCCGCGCCCGTCGAGCGTCTTGACGACATCCAGGTCCATGTCGATGCCCTCGGCGACGCCGGGAGCGGACGGCGACCAGCCGATGTCCCAGCCGAGATCGATGTACACGCGAGTCCGGGAGGGCGCGGCGTTCACCGTCAGCGCGTACTGACCGCTCGGGGGCATGAGCGACACGTTGGGCGCCGAGGTCACGACGTCCCGGCCGGGACGGATGCTGCGCCATCCGACGGGCTGTCCGAACCACTCGCCCCACTCGTCGTGACCGAGATAGACGCAGTCGTGCACCCAGTGCACGCCGCCATCCCACTTGCGCCACCGGAACTGCGTCACCGTGCCCGGCGCGGGCCTGCCCGTTCGATCCGCATCCACGTCGGAAGTCTAGGCTGGTGAGGTGACCCGCTCGCTTCGTCTGCCACCCCTGGTGGTCGAGACCAGGGAGATCGAACCGGTCGACGATCTGCTCGTCCTGACCGACCCGCGCAACCCGCTCGCGTGGTTGCGTCGCGGCGAAGGCATCGTCGGCTCGGGCCGCCCGGTCATGCAGATGGGCGGCCGGGGTGCGCCCCCGATGTCGATCCCGCTCGCCGAGATCTGGCGAGAGATCACGGCAGATGCCCGGGTGTCCGATCCCCTGGAGCTGCCCGGTACCGGTCTGGTCGGATTCGGAGCGCTCGGGTTCGACCCGACCTCCACCACACGCCCGTACCTCGTCGTGCCGAGCACGATCACCGGGGTACACGCGGGTCGCGCGTGGACCACCACGATCCGCCGCGAGGGCCAGACCGATGACGAGAGCGCGGCCCCGTCACCGGAACCGTACGGCCCTCACTGGTCGGCGACCCTCGGACCGGGTCTGCTGCTGCCGGACGCCTACCAGCAGGCCGTGCGTGCCGGCATCGAGGCGATCGTGGCGGGCGAGGTCGAGAAGGTGGTCCTTGCGCGGGATCTCATCGGCACGATTCCGGCAGGCGCGGACCTGCGGCGCCTCGTTCGCGCACTCGCCACGAACTACCCCGACACGTGGACGTTCGCCGTCGACGGCCTGATCGGCGCGAGCCCTGAGACCCTCATCACCGTCGACCACGGCACCGTGACAGCGCGTGTGCTCGCCGGCACCACCCCGCGCGGCGCGGATGCCGACGAGGACGCCGCGGCCGCGCACGCGCTCGAGGCGAGCCGCAAGGACCTCGATGAGCACCGATTCGCCGTCACGAGCGTCGTGGAGGCGCTAGCCCCCCTGACCCGCGATCTG
The DNA here is from genome assembly GCF_057706855.1 of Microbacterium sp. bgisy207. Taxonomy (NCBI): domain Bacteria; kingdom Bacillati; phylum Actinomycetota; class Actinomycetes; order Micrococcales; family Microbacteriaceae; genus Microbacterium; species Microbacterium sp. bgisy207. The sequence continues at coordinate 294,931 of NZ_JBYIPB010000001.1, read as the reverse complement.
GTCGCTCCCGACGAGCCGCACCTGCTTGAGCTCCCGAATCTGTGGCACCTGGCCACCGACGTCTCGGGCCGACTGTCGAACGGCGCGTCTGCCCTCGACCTCGTCCGCGTGCTGCACCCGACCGCGGCTGTCGCAGGCACGCCGACGGATGCCGCCCTCGAGGTGATCCGCCGCCTCGAACCGTTCGACCGCGGTCGCTACGCCGGACCGGTCGGGTGGATCGATGCCCGCGGCGACGGCGAGTGGGCGATCGCCCTGCGCTGCGCGCAGATCGGCGCTGAGCAGCAACGGCAGTTCGCGATGTACTCCGACACGATCCCCGTAGTCGCCCACGCGGGAGCAGGCATCGTCGCAGCCAGCGACCCCGAGACCGAGCTTCTCGAGACCCGGGTGAAGTTCCGGCCCATCGTCGACGCCCTCGCCTGATCCCGCCGGGCGGTCAGCCCAGCTGCAGGATCCAGGTCGCGACGGCGAAGTAGATGATGAGGCTCGTCGCGTCGCAGAACGTCGAGATGAAGGGCGTGCTGAACACGGCAGGGTCGGCGCGCACGGCCATCGCGAGGATCGGCATCAGCCCACCCACCGTCGCTGCCAGCGTGCAGATGAACAGCAGCGTGAGCCCGATGACGGCGCCCAGAGCGGGATCGAACACCAGGCTTGCCAGCGTGAAACCGAGGATGCCCAAGAGTCCACCGAGGAACGCCCCGACGCGCATCTCCCGCCACATCACCGTGAGCGCATCGCGTTTTCGCACCTCACCCATCGCGAGGGCACGGGTGACGGTCGTTGCCGCCTGCGACCCGGTGTTTCCGGCGGTGCCGGTCAGCAACGGGATGAACAGGGCGAGGGTGACCACCTGCTCGAGCGTCGCCTCGAAGATCCCGAGCACCTGCACCGTCAGCAGCGCCGAGACGGCGAGCACCAACAGCCATACCACGCGCGCGCGGACGATCCTCAGCACGGGAGTCGTGAGGTAGGGGCGCCCGAGCGGCTCGGATGCGCCCTGGCGCGCGGCATCCGTGTCTTCGGCTTCCTCGAGAATGCGGGCCGCGTCATCGACCGTCAGGATGCCGAGGAGCCGGTCCTCGCTGTCGACGATCGGCATGGCAAGAAGGCCGGAGTCAACGAGCGACCGCGCTGCGGCTTCTGCGGCATCCGTTGCCCGCGCGGTGCGCGCCTCGGTCATGAGCTCGTCGACACTCGAGTCCGACCGCCCCATCACGAGTTCGCGAAGACCCACGACACCGAGAACCCGGCGGTGGGGCGAGGTGACCGGGAGCATGTAGACGGTCTCGGCATCCATGCCGCGGTGACGCACGTGAGTCAGCGCGTCCCCGACGGTCAGCTGCGGCGAGAGGCGCACGTACTCGGTGCTCATGAACCGTCCGACGCTGTTCTTCGGGTAGCCGAGCATCGGCGCGGTCAGCTCGCGCTCGGCGGGCGAGAGGCCGCGCATGAGTTCCCTCGCGACACCGGCCGGCAGTTCATCGATCAACTGGGCACGATCGTCGGGGTCGAGCTCCTCGAACACCTTCGCGACATCCTCTTCGCGAAGGCCACCGATGAGCTCGGCGCGCATCCCCGGATCGAGCAGTTCGAACGCCTCCAGCGCCTGGTCGCGCCGGAGCAGCCGGTAGAGCACCGCCCGGTCGCGCGCGTCTTCGCGCTCGAGCAGCTGGGCGATCTCGGCGGGATCCTCGTCGGCCAGAAGAGCGCGCAACTCGTCGAGTCGGCGTTCTCTCAGCAGCGGCGTCACCTGCTGCAGGAATCCCTCGAACTCGTCATCCATGGGCCGCATCCTTGCAGACACCGGGTACGGGTCGGTGAACTCTCACGTCGCAGCGAGACGCTCCCGTTGGAGCGCGACGTCGTAGTCCGCGCTCGGCCACTGCGGATCGATGGATTCGAGCGCCTCGAGCAGGAGATGCTGAACGGCCAGCCGGGCGTACCACTTGCGGTCGGCAGGGACGACATACCAGGGCGCATGCTCGGTCGAGGTGCGCTCGAAGACGGTCTGGTACGCCGCCATGTAGTACGGCCAGCGGGTGCGTTCGTCGACGTCGCTGGGCGTGAACTTCCAGTGCTTCTCGGGACGATCCAGACGCTCCATGAGTCGAGCCTTCTGCTCCGCATACGAGATGTGCAGCATCACCTTGACGATGCGGGTTCCGGAGGCCGCGATCTGCCGCTCGAACTCGTTGATCGCGCTGTAGCGACGCTCGATCTCCTCGGCATCCGCGAGAGCACGCACCCGCCCGATGAGCACGTCCTCGTAATGGGATCGGTCGAAGACGCCGATCCGACCCGCGGGGGGCAGCTTCTGCTCGATCCGCCACAGGAAGTCGTGGGCGCGCTCCTGCTCGGTCGGCGCGCCGAAGGACGCGAGCGAGACCCCCTGCGGATCGACCGATCCGACGACGTGACGCACGATACCGCCCTTGCCTGACGAGTCCATGCCCTGCAGCACGAGCAGAACCGCCGCATCCGTCGCGCCGACCCTGCTCTGGGCGAACAGCTTCTCTTGCAACAGGCCGAGTTCGGCGACCCCTGCGGCGAGGTCCTGCGCCGCCTGCTTCTTGTCGCTTCCGTAGCCGGGAGTCGAGCCCGGCTCCACGCTCGAGAGCACGAAGCCCTCCCCGACCCGGAGGAGCTCGGCGACGTCGCCGGTCCAGTACGTCTGACTTCTCGCGATCACCCGTCCATCATGGACCCGGCACAGCGCTCAGCGCGGGAGCGGCACTTCGACCAGCTGGGGCCCGTGGACCGGCGACGTCAACACCTGATCGAGGTGCGCGCGCGTGTCGACGCGGACGTAGCTCCATGCATATGCCGCCGCCAACGCGCCGAGGTCGGCCTCGTGAGGGGTGTAGAACACTCGGTCGCGGAGGGCCTGCGATCCGAGCGCGGCCACCTCGAGACCGTCGAAGATCGTGCCGCCGGAGTCGTTGCCGACGATCAGCTGGATGCGCGGTGCGGGCTCGGTGGGGCTGAGCAGCATCGCTCCGACGTCGTGAAGCAGGGCGAGATCCCCCACCAGCACTCGGGTGACACCGACAGCTCCCTCCGACTGGCTGGCGATCGCCACGCCGATCGCGGTCGCCACGGTGCCGTCGATCCCGGCAAGCCCGCGGTTGGCGTGCACGACCACCTTCTTGCCCGGCAGGACGTCATCGGCCACACGCACCAGACGAGAGGAACCGAACACGAGTCGGTCGTGTGGCCAGCTCGCCCGCCAGATCGCATCCACCAGGGCAACCCGGTCGACCTTCTCGCGCAGCACCGCAAGCTCGGCAGAGATCGCCCCCAGTCGCGTCTGCGGGTCGGTGGACGCAAGCGCCGCACCGTCCGGCGCCGGCATCGAGAGATCGACGGATGCCGCGCGCGATGCCCGCATCCACGTACCCAGCCACGCGCGATCGGCCTCGACAGCTTCCGGCGTGGTCTCGGCCAGCGGCGCCGCGGCGAGCGCGGAGACCGCGACGGTCGCGCCGTTGAGATTCACGGTCTCACCGGGGCCGCGCAGCGCGATGATCTCGACGTCGGCGCGGGACAGGAGCGCCGTGGTCTCCCGCGCGAGCGTCGGGTGTCCGAGCACGACGACCCGCTGGATCGGGTCGCGCAGTTCAGGTCGGCGAAGCAGCTCTCGGTAGCCGTGCACGAGATGACGCCCGAAGCGCGCTCCGCTGACGATCTCGGCGATCAGGGGCCAGCCGCCGTCCCACGCGAGTGCCTCCGCTCCCGGACCCGCCCCATCACCGGCGAGCACGAGGGTGCGAACGCCGCGCGTCAGCACGTGCGGCATGCCGCCCGTGGGCACCAGGTCTTCCGCATCGCCGATACCCCCGCCGCCCTGGTACAGCGCGCCGGACTGTTCGGACCCCGGCTCGGACGCCGCGTCCGTCTCGGCGGCCGCACCGTGCTCGGGGCGGATGTCGACGGTTGCGGTGCGCGGATACGACGAGGACCACCACGGCGGCAGAGCACCGGCGAGCGGCTCACGGAAGGGCAGGTTGAGGTGGACCGGACCTCCGGGACGCAGGTCGTCGCCGAGGGCGGCGGTCATCGCCTGCGTGGCGATCTCGCGGAGGGCCGCCGACGAGTCGCCGTCACCGGTGTCGTCGATCTCGGTCGGAGTCGGCACGTCGAGATCGAAGCGGGTATTCGGGCCGAAGATCCCGGGCTGACGGGTGGTCTGGTTGGCCGCGACGCCCCGAAGCTCCGGCGGGCGATCGGCGGTCAGCAGCAGCATCGGAACGCCCGAGTGGTGAGCCTCGAGGACGGCAGGTGCGAGGTTTGCGACCGCGGTGCCGGACGTGCAAACGACAGCCGCCGGCATCCGTGACTCGCGGCCGATGCCGAGCGCGGTGAATCCCGCCACCCGCTCATCGATGCGCACGTGCAGTCGTAACCACCCCCGCTCCTCGGCGTCGGCGGCGACCAGCGCGAGGGCCTGTGACCTCGAGCCCGGGCTCAGGACGATGTCACGGATCCCGAGCTCGATCAGCTGATCGAGCAGCGCCGCCGCGGCGTCGGTCGCGGGCGAACGCGTCCCCCCGCGAGGATGGTCGCTCACCGGATGCCCGTCACGCGGCTCCGCGTGATCCGCGGGGCTCATCGTCATCATCGCGCGGTGTGGCTGCCGCCTCCGGATCGGTGGTGGGTCCTGGCTGGGTCGGAGCCTCGAACGCCTCTTCGGCATCCAGCATCGCGAGCTCCTCTTCGAGTCGGCGAATGCGCTCGTCCTGATCGGAGATGGACCCGATACGACCCAGGAACTCGGGATCGTCATCCGGAGCGCGCGACGGCTGAACCTTCGCACGCCGGGCGCGGCCCACAAGCAGCCACAGCACGCCACCGACGACGGGAAGCACCAGGACGATCACGATCCACAGCGGCTTGCTGACGCCCCGGTGTCGGGTCGGTGGCTGCACAGCGCAATCGACGATGGTGTAGACCCAGAACGCGGTCGCCACCAACGCCAGAATCAACAGCACGCGGGGCACATCTCCATCCTAGGTCGGTTCAGCCGACCGGGGCTGGGCAGGCACTGACCGCCCGCTCGAATCGAGCACCCACGCCGGCGCCTACGATGGAGGGGTGAACGCGCGCTCCTTCTGGCTGTATACGGTGCTGCGCATCCTGTTCTTCCTCGTTCCGTTCGGCATCCTGATGCTGCTGCCCATCGGCCGCGAGTTCTACTGGCTGTCGGCGATCTTCGCGGCGCTCATCGGCCTGAGCCTGTCGGTCCTGTTCCTGCGCCGACCGCTCGACGAGGTGTCCGCGTCGCTGGCCGCTCGGCGGACGCGGCGCGCGGCCCCGACCGATGAGCAGGTCGAGGATGCTGCCGTCGGCGAGGCGGCGCCGACGGGCGCGGCCGACCCTCGTGATCGGGCGGAAGCGGCAGATGCCGACGCCACACGCTCAGCCGGCGAACGCCCAGAACAGGAAGGCCCCGTAGGCGAGGGACGTCCCTGAGGTCAGCGCGAGCGCGATGACCAGCTCCCGCGGTTGACGGTAGGTCCACACGATGAGGATGGCCGGAAGCGCCAGCAGCAGCGCCATCGCCGTCAGCCAGGCCACCGGGTAGAAGAGCGCGAGGTAGGCGGCGATCCCGAAGGGGATGAGCACGAAGACCGTGAACACGACCTGCGTCGCGCGGCGGCCGATCAGCACCGTGAGCGTGCGCTTGCCGGCGACACGGTCCTGGTCGATGTCGCGCAGGTTGTTGGCCAGGAGCACGGCGCACGCGAGCAGACCCGTCCCGACGGCACCGAACCATGCCTCCTGGGGCAGCGCGAACGCCTGAACCCAGGTGGTACCCAGCGTGGCGACGAGCCCGAAGAAGACGAACACGAACAGCTCGCCCAGTCCGGCGTATCCGTAGGGTCGCTTTCCGCCCGTGTAGAACCACGCGGCCACGATGCATGCTGCGCCGACGGCGATCAGCCACCACTGCTCGGTGCGGATCGTGATCGCGAGCCCCGAGGCCCCCGCGATCCCGAAGAAGACGAGCGCGACCACGAGCACGGTACGCGGCTTGGCCTTGCCTGCGCCGGTGAGGCGGGCGGGGCCGACCCGGTACGCGTCGGTGCCACGGATGCCGTCGCTGTAGTCGTTCGCGTAGTTGACCCCGATCTGCAGGCTCACCGAGACCACGAGGCACGCGAGCGCGATGACCCAGTGAAGCGGCCGCTCGACCAGGAGCGCCGCACCGGTCCCCACGAGAATCGGGGTGACAGCCAGCGGCAGGGTCCGCAGGCGCGCTGCCCCGATCCAGTCGCGCGCGGTCGCCGGTGTCGGCGCCGCCACCGGGGAACGGTGATCGCGGCGCGCGGCGTTGGTCGAACCCGGATGCGGCGTGCTCCGAGGCCGAGAACGCTTCTTCTTCTTCGAGGGTGCTGCCACGGGGAGCAATCCTAGAGCGTTGCGATCTGCTCGCGGAGCGCCCTGACGTCCGTCTTGCCGGAGGGCAGGAGCGGAAACTGCGCGACCGCGACCACCTGGCGGGGCCGCGCGGCCGCGCCGATCTCCCGCTCGACACGCCGCCGCGCCTCGTCGAGCGCGCCCTCATCTCCCGCGCACTGTCGCTCGATCACGATGACGGATGCCTGCCCCCAGCGAGGGTCGTCGACCCCGAGCAGCACCGCCCGTTCGAGTCCGGGCACGGTGCGCACGACGCGCTCCACGCGATCGAGGGACACGTTGATGCCGCCGCTGACGATGACGTTGTCGCGGCGGCCGGTCACCCGCAGGACGCCATCGAACTCGCCGAGGTCGCCGGTCCGGTACCACCGCGTTCCGGCCGCATCCGTGACGAAGGCCGACGCCGTGCGCTCCGGGTCGTCGAGGTACCCGCTCGCGAGGACCGGACCCGAGATCTGCACTTCCCCGTCCACGATGCGCACGCCGACTCCCGAGAGCGGGATACCGTCGTACACGCATCCGCCGCTGGTCTCGCTCGAGCCGTACGTGCGCACCACGCGCACACCCGCGACCGACGCCCGATCCGCCAGCTCCGCGGGCAACGATTGGCCGCCGACGAGGATCGCCTCGAACCCGCGGAGGCAATCCGCAACGGCGGGCTCATCGACGGCATCCAGGAGCCGGGCCAGCTGCGCGGGAACGAGAGAGGTGTACCGCGGCGCGGCGATCGCGGCCGCAGCGCGGGCGAACTCCCTCGCCGACGCGGACGGCGGCACCACGACGGGCACGGTTCCGGCGTGGATGCTGCGCATGAGCACCTGCAGCCCCGCCACATACGTCGGCGCGAGAGCGAGCAGCCACGTTCCCTTCCCGATGCGAGCGGCAGTGGCTTCGGCGCTCGCACGCAGCGACGCGATCGGGAGGACGACCGTCTTCGGATATCCCGTCGACCCCGACGTCTCGACGAGGACGGAAGTGTCGGCCTGGGCATCCGCCAGGGCGGCGAGCAGGTCTTCCGGCTGCCGTCCCGGCAGGCTCAGTAGTGCCACGGGTACGGGGACCAATCAGGATCGCGTTTCTGCAAGAACGCATCCCGCCCCTCGACGGCTTCCTCGGTGCCGTACGCCAGCCGGGTCGCTTCGCCGGCGAAGACCTGCTGACCGACGAGTCCGTCATCAACGGCGTTGAACGCGAACTTCAGCATCCGGATCGCCGTCGGCGACTTCGTCAGGATCGTCCTGGCCATCGCGAGAGCCTCGCGCTCGAGGTCGGCGTGGCCCACGACCCGGTTGACCGCCCCCATCTCGTAGGCACGCTGCGCCGAGTACTCCTCGGCCAGGAAGAACACCTCCCGCGCGAACTTCTGACCGATCTGCCGGGCGAAATACGCCGAGCCGTACCCGGCGTCGAAGGAGCCGACGTCGGCATCCGTCTGCTTGAACCGCCCGTGCTCGCGGCTCGCGATCGACAGGTCGCAGACGACGTGCAGAGAATGCCCGCCACCGGCCGCCCAGCCGGGGATGACGGCGATGACGACCTTCGGCATGAAGCGGATGAGCCGCTGCACCTCGAGGATGTGGAGTCGGCCGGCTCGTGCCGGATCGGGCGCGGTCGCGTCGTCGGCGGCGTACGTATAGCCGTCGCGACCACGGATACGCTGATCACCCCCGGAGCAGAACGCCCAGCCGCCGTCCTTCGGGCTCGGGCCGTTCCCGGTGAGCAGGACGACGCCGATCCGCGAGTCCTGTCGGGCAAGATCGAGCGCGCGGTAGAGCTCGTCGACGGTGCGCGGGCGGAAGGCATTGCGCACCTCGGGCCGGTCGAACGCGATGCGGGCGATGCGCCCGTCGGTCGAGACGTGCGCAGTGATGTCGGTGTAGTCCTCCGCGCCGGGCGCAAGAACCCAGGCATCCGGATCGAACAGCTCGGAGACGCTCACGCGCCCAGCCTACGCGGGCAGCGAGACGGCCTGGAGTTCCTCGAGGCGTCACCGGCCGGCAAACGACCGGGGGGCGCGAGACCGGTAGCCTGGGAGGGACAGGCAGGAGACACGCGGATGCAGATCAGGACGTCGTCCGACTGGCGGGACGCGCTCCCCTTCGACACTCCGCTGCAGGCATCCGAGGTCGTGCCCGGCGAAGACAGCCGCTGCGCCCGCTGCCCCTCCGGATCCGCTCCGCTCCCACGCACCGAGCTGTGGGTGGTCAAGCACCGGCACCCCAACAACCCCGCCGGATTCGTGCGGTTCTACTGCCTCACCCACCGTCCCGCCGTCGCCGCTCCCCGGCCGGCGTCCGCGCCCGCTGCACGTGCCCGGTCGCGCCCGGCACCGAAACCGCGCACCAGCCGCGCGCCGTCAGCGCCCGAGCGCGTGGCCTCCGTCTGCACGACCTGCTTCGTGGAGGTTCCCCCCAGCGGGATCTGCGGCGTGTGCGGCGGGCCCGTCGACTGACGGCGCCGAGCCCTGCGGGCAGCGGGCCGGTCAGTCGGCGTTCTTCGCGTCCCGCCACGCGATCCAGCGCTTGACGGCGGCGAAGTCCCAATCCGGCCCGTCCAGGCCGAGAGTGAACAGGCGGACACCGCTCTCGTAGAGCCTCTCGACCTCGTCCGTCTCGCGCCTGCCGATCTCGTTCGAGACCACGAGCTGGGAGAGGTCGCGCTCTTCGCGCTGCCCCCATTCCTCGAGCACGTCGAGCTTGCGGCGGAGGTCATCGGGGCCGACGAAGCTGTGCCAGATGTCGGCATGGCGCGCCACCAGTCGGAGGGTCTTCTGCTCTCCAGCGCCGCCGATCATGACGGGGATCGCGCGGGTGGGGGCCGGATTGAGCTTTCCCCATCGCTCCTCGATCCGCTGCAGGCTCGACGCCAGATCGTCCAACCGTGATCCTGCGGTACCGAACGGGTAGCCGTACTCGTCGTAATCCTTCTCGAACCATCCGGAGCCGGTTCCGAAGATGAACCGCCCCGTGCCGCCGCCCTTGGCGCTGATGTGATCCACGGTTCGGGCCATGTCCGCCTGCAGATCGGCGTTGCGATAGCTGTTGCAGTTCACCAGCGCGCCGAACTCGATCCGTTCGGTCTGTTCGGCCCAGGCGCCGAGCATGGTCCACGATTCGAAGTGCGCACCGTCGGGGTCCCCCGACAGCGGGAAGAAGTGATCCCAGGTGAAGGCGATGTCGGCCCCGAAGTCCTCGACCCACAGCAAGGCGTCCCGGATCTGGGAGTACGCGACGTGTTGGGGGCGCAGTTGGATGCCGAGGCGGACGGGAGTCTCGAGGAGGGCCATATGGTCAGCCTACGGACCTGGACCCGGCTGCGGGCCGGGCCGAGGCCGACGGTTCGGCTGGGCCGACGGCTCGACCGGGCCGACGGCTCGACCGGGCCGACGGTTCGAGCAGACACCTCGCACGCAGGGCAGGATGAGAGCATGCCAGCCGCCCTGCACCTTCCGTCGGTTCCTCCACTCGACGAGGTGCGCGCTCACGCGTACGTCGTCTCGCTTCCCCTGGTGACCCCGTTCCGCGGCCTCGCGCACCGCGAGGCGATGCTGCTGCGAGGACCCGCGGGGTGGACCGAATTCTCTCCCTTCGCAGAGTACGAGGATGCCGAAGCGAGCGCCTGGCTCGCGGCGGCGATCGACTTCGGTTGGCAGAATGCCCCGACCGCGCATCGCACCGAGATCCGTGTGAACGCGACGGTTCCCGCCGTCTCGGCGGCTGCCGTGCCGGAGGTTCTCGCGCGATTCGACGGATGCCGCACCGCCAAGGTCAAGGTCGCCGAACGCGGCGGCACCCTGGCTGACGACATCGCCCGCGTGCGTGCGGTGCGCGAGACGATGGGCGCCCTTGGCCGCATCCGCATCGACGCGAACGGAGCCTGGAGCCTCGACGAGGCCGAGCACGCCGTCCACGCGCTCGCGGAGTTCGACCTCGAGTACGTCGAGCAGCCCTGCGCACGCCTGGACGAGCTGCGGGAGCTCCGTCGCCGAATCCGCTATATGGGAGTGCCGATCGCCGCCGACGAGAGCGTGCGGAAGGCCGACGACCCGCTCGCGGTCGCCCGCGCGGACGCCGCGGATCTGTTGGTGATCAAGGCGCAGCCGCTCGGTGGGGTGCACCGCGTCCTGCAGCTGGTGGCCGAGGCGGGTCTGCCGGTGGTCGTCTCGAGCGCCCTGGACACCTCCGTCGGACTGGCGATGGGGGCAGCCCTCGCGGGCGCGCTCCCCCGGCTGGACTACGACTGTGGTCTCGGCACCGCATCGCTGCTGGGGGCCGACGTCACCGTCGACCCGCTGCGACCCGAGCACGGAACCGTCCCGGTTCGCAGGCCCGAGGTCGATGCGTCAGCCCTGGCGGAGTACGCGGCGCCCGCCGAACGCAGCCGCTGGTGGGCAGAACGCCTCGCGCGGTGCCACGCGCTGCTTGCCGCATCCGTCGGGTGACTCCGGTACCGACGCGGCCGATCGTTCAGGATGACGTGTCGACCAGCGCTATCGCGAGCTGCTGGGTACGCTTCTCGGCCCGAGTCCGCAATCCGACATAGTCGAGCCGCTCGATCGCCGCTGACACCAGCGCATCCTCCCAGACGATCAGCACGAGTCGAGCGAAGTCCCGCGCCGGGAGCCGAAGCCGCAGGCCGTAGGAGTCCGCCAGCGCTTCGATCATCTGCTGCACCCGGTCGATCAGACTCGACAGCCAGGCGAGGTAGGCGCGCGCCGTTTCGTCATCGCGCATCGCACGCAGTCGGATCTCGTTCATGAGGACGACATCCAGCAGCCCCTCGACGGTGCCTTCGAGGACGTTCTGCACGAGCTCGCTCGGCGTCAACGTCGCGTCCCGGGCGCGCAACCCGTCCACCCGGTCGGACACCGCCTCGAGCTTGCGATCGGTCACGGCGCGGACCAGCTCCAAGAACAGCTCATCCTTGGTGGAGAAATTGGAGTAGAACGCCCCGCGCGTGAACCCCGCGCGCTCGCAGATCGCCTCGACGGATGCCCCGTCCAGGCCGACCTCGGCGAACACCTCGTACGCGGCTCGCATGAGCCGGGCCTTCGTGCGTTCGCGGCCGCGGGCCTCCTCGGGCACGATCCCGTCGATGGCGTCCAGGATGTGGCGAGTGGCAGCGTCATCCGACTGCTCCATCACGACCTCCTCCCGTCGACGCGTTCACACCGAGCCTTCAGCCTGGGCGTCTCTGCAATCGTCTACGATACACATGCGTATCGGATACACCGGTGTATCGAACCCTCACTCGACGACTCCCGGAGGAAGACCCGTGTCCACCGCTCTGTATGCCCTCGGAAGATGGGCGTATCGGCATCCGTGGCGGGTGCTGACCTCCTGGCTTCTCGTGCTGATCCTCGCGGGCGGCGGCGCACTGCTCTTTCAGCAGGGCACCGATAACACGTTCTCCATCCCGGGCACCGAGTCCGAGGAAGGACTCAAGGAGCTCCAACGGACCTTTCCCGAGGTCTCGGGGACCAGCGCGCAGTTCATCGTCGTCGCCCCCGACGGCACGACGGTCGAGGATGCGCCGTTCCCCGACGAGATCGAGGCCACCATCGATCAGATCGAGGGCATCGACGGAGTCCTGGCGGTCAGTGATCCGTATGACGAGTCGATCTCGGGCCTGATCTCCGATGACGGGTCGGCGGCTCTGGTGCGCTTCCAATTCGAAGGTCAGGCATCCTCGGTGTCCGAAGAGACCAAGGACCAGCTCTTCGAGATCACGGATGCCCTGCAGGCCGAGCTTCCCGCGGGGACGACGGTGGCGCTCGGCGGAGACCTGTTCTCGCAGTCCCTGCCCACCCTCTCGATCGTCGAGCTGTTCGGTGTCGCACTCGCCCTGGTCGTGCTGATCGTCACGTTCCGCTCGTTCGTCGTGGCAGGACTCCCGCTGATCACCGCGATCCTGGGCGTCGGCCTGTCGATGGCGCTCATCTTCATCTCGACGGCTTTCGCGACGATCTCGTCGACGACGCCGATGCTCGCCCTCATGCTGGGGCTGGCCGTCGGCATCGACTATGCGTTGTTCATCATCTCCCGCCAGCAGGATGCCGTGCGCGAGGGCGTCGACCCCGAAGAAGCGGCCGCGCGCGCCACCGGAACGGCGGGGTCGGCTGTCGTCTTCGCCGGCGCCACGGTGCTGATCGCCCTCATCGGCCTCTCGTTCGCGAACATCCCGTTCCTGACGACCATGGGGATCGCGGCCTCGGTGGCCGTCGCGATCGCCGTCGCGATCGCCGTGACCCTCACCCCCGCCTTCCTGGGATTCGTCAAGGGTCGCGTGGTGGGCTGGCCCCGACGCCGCACTCGGACGCAGCGGCGGCGCCAGGCGTCGGCGCGCACTGCCGCTGCTCCTCTCGATGAGGCGGCGGCGGGCGCTGAGACGGCGGCCCCCGCATCCGCCAGTCCGGCCGGGGCCGGGAAAAGGACGAACCGATGGGTGACCCTGGTCACGCGGCATCCGATCGTCACCACGGTCTCTGTCGTGACGCTGCTGGCGGCGCTCGCGATCCCGGCGGGGAGCCTCGCGCTCGCTCTTCCCAACGCGGGGATGCTGCCCGAAGACAACGAGGCGCGCCAGAGCTACGACCTCGTCGCCGAACACTTCGGCGCCGGCGCGAACGGCCCCCTGATCATGACCGGCACGATCGTCACCTCCACCGATCCACTGACGCTCATGCAGGATCTCGGCGACGACATCGCGACGATCCCCGGGGTCAAGGAGGTGGCCCTGGCGACTCCGAACCGCACCGCCGACACGGGCATCGTGCAGATCGTTCCCGAGACGGCACCCGATGACCCCGCCACCGCGGAGCTCGTGCGCGAGTTGCGCGCCCAGCACGACCGACTCCTCGACGAGTATGGCGTCGACCTGAAGGTGACGGGCTTCACCGCGATCGCCATCGACATCTCGGACCGCCTCGGCGGCGCCCTCCTCCCGTTCGGCATCTTCGTCGTCGGGCTGTCGCTGGTGCTGCTGACGATCGTGTTCCGATCGATCTGGGTGCCCCTGAAGGCGGCGGCCGGCTATCTGCTTTCGGTCGCCGCCGCGTTCGGCATCGTCGCGCTCGTGTTCGAGTGGGGCGTGTTCGCCGATGCCCTGCACGTGTCCAAGACCGGACCGGTCATCAGCTTCATGCCGATCATCCTCATGGGCGTGCTGTTCGGACTGGCCATGGACTACGAGGTCTTCCTCGTGTCCCGGATGCGGGAGGACTATGTGCACCTGCGACGGGCCCGCGGCGGACGCGCCGACCGCGCGAGCGCGATCAGCGCCGTCCGGTCGGGTTTCACCGCGTCAGCCCGCGTGGTCACCGCCGCCGCCGTCATCATGTTCGCGGTGTTCGCCGCATTCGTCCCCGAGGGCGACATCAACATCAAACCCATCGCGCTCGGCCTTGCGGCGGGCATCGCGATCGATGCGTTCCTCGTGCGCATGACGCTCGTCCCCGCCGTCATGGCGCTGCTGGGGCAGCACGCGTGGTGGATGCCGCGGTGGATGCATCGCGTGCTTCCGCACTTCGACATCGAGGGCGAAGCCGTGGAGCGCGAGCTCTCGCTGCGGAACTGGCCCGAGCCGAACACGACGGCCGCCGTTGTTGCGGAAGACCTCGCACTGCACGCTTTCGGGCGACGGCACGGAAGCGATGTTGATGTGTTCTCGGGCGTGAGCACCCGCGTGGAATTCGGCGACACCGTGCTCGTCGACGGCGATCCGCGAGCAACACGCGCCTTCCTGCTGGCCATCGCCGGGCGCCTGGCCCCGACCGGGGGCCGCCTCCGCGTGTCGGGGCACCTGCTGCCCGAGCGCGCGGCCTGGGTGCGTTCGCACGTGGGGGTCGCCCTCCTCGCGGATGCCGACGATCCGATCGCGGAACTTGCCCATCCCCTGCGCGGATCCGCCCAGATCATCGTGATCGACGGTCTTGACAGGCTGGAGAGCGAGGCGATGCGCGACCAGGCGGCAGCGCTCCTGCGTGACGCCGCGCTCACGCGCCGCGAGCGCCCGGGCAATGGGTCCTCGGCCCTGACGATCCTTGCCTCGACGCAGCGCGAGGACGCCGCCCGCGCGCTGATGACCGAAGCCCGCCGCGTCACTGTGAGCTCGCTCGCGCTGAGCTCGCGGCACGAAACGACAGTTCCCGCACCCGCGGAGGAGCACGCATGAGTATGTCCGTCGAACGCGCCCGGAGCCGCAAGCCCATCACGTGGCTCACGATCCTCGGCGTCATCCTGCTACCCGCCGTCATCGGCGGCATCCTCGTGGTCGCCCTGTACGACCCGACCACGCGACTGGACACGATGAACGCCGCGATCGTGAACGAGGACGAACCTGTCACGATCGACGGCCAGTATGTTCCGCTGGGGCGCCAGCTCTCGGCCGGGCTCGTCGAAGGCTCGGGGGATGCCGACAGCAACCTGACCTGGACCATCTCGAACGCCGACGACGCCGCCGCGGGGCTTGCCGACGGCACCTACGCGGCGGTCGTCACGATTCCCGAGAACTTCTCCGCCGCAGCCACCTCCACGCGGCCGGGCGAAACCCCCGAGCAGGCGACGATCGAGGTCACGACTCCCCCCGACAGCCTCATCGTCGATGACGCCATCACCGCTCAGATCACCTCGACCGCGGCGACGTTGACCGGGGAGCAGATCTCGACCCAGTACCTCGAGAACGTGTTCCTCGGGTTCACGACCCTCGGCGATCAGCTCGGCGAGGCAGCGGGCGGCGCCGATCAGCTCGCCGACGGCATCCGGCAGTCGGCGGACGGGTCCGCGGAGCTCGCGGGCGGCATCGACCAGCTCGCTTCCGGGGCCGGCGCGCTCGGCTCGGGTCTCGGAACCCTCGCCACCTCGACCTCTCAGGCTGCGGGCGGTGCGGCGCAGCTGGCAGCTGCCCAGAACCAGATCGCGGACGGGCTGGATGCGGCGCCGCTTCCCGGGGCCGCGAACGAGATGTACGGCTACATGCAGTCGGCCGCAGCAGAGACGGTGACCGTCCTGCAGGGTGAGGACGGCAAGCCCGGCGCGCTCGCGCTCGCGCAGAAACTGGGGGCACTCGCCGCAACGTGCGACGGCTCGGTCGGGTATTGCCAGGAGGTCGCCGCGGCCGCAGCGAACGCCGCCACGGTCGCACAGAATGCTGGAGCGGCGGCGACTGCAGCGGGGACGGCAGCCGGGTACGGCGAGAATGTCGTTCCGGGCATCTCGACCCTCATCTCGCAGACCAGCGCCGGCCTGCGACAGGTCGCCACCCAGACGCAGAGCCTCGCCGACGGACTGGTGCAACTGGCCGACGGCACCACGCAGTCGCAATCCGGCGCGCAGAGCCTGCAGAGCGGCGCCGCGCAGGCCGCGACCGGCGCCACGAGCCTCACCGACGGATTGACACAGCTCGCGGGGGGCGCAACCTCCCTCGCGGACGGGCTCCACACAGCCGTCGAGGAACTCCCCTCGTACACGGATGCCGAAGCCGCGAGCCTCGCGGAGGTCGTCGCCGACCCCGTGGCAGCGGAGGGCGTCGGCTCCGACCTCTTTGGAGCATCCGCGATTCCGCTGTTGACGGCTCTCGCGCTGTGGTTCGGCGCGCTCGGCTCGTTCGTCGCACTCCGGGCTTTCCCGGCCCGCACCCTCGCTTCCCGGGCGGCCTCGCCCCTTCTCGCCCTGCGCTCGTTTGTGCCCGCGGCGGCGATCGGGGCCGTTCAGGGTCTGCTCGTGGCAGGGATTGTGCAGATCTCCGCGGGATATGACTGGGGTGACTGGTCGATCTTCGCCGGTGTCAGCATCCTGGCCGGTGTCGCCTTCGCGGCTGTGAACCAGGCGCTCGTGGCCGTCTTCGGCGGCGCAGGACGCTGGATCGCGGCGCTCATCGGCGTGCTCGCGGTCGCGACGGGAATCGTGTCCACGGTTCCCGGGGTGCTGACGGCGATCGACACGGTCCTGCCCATCTCACCGGCCTACAACGCGATGCTCGGCGCCCTCACCGGCTCGGGTGGCGTCGGCGCCGGGGTCGCGGGTCTCCTGATCTGGGGCGGCCTGGCCTTCGTTGCGACCATCCTCGCGGTCGCCGCACGCCGCACGACGACAGCCCGCGCCATCCTCGCCTCGTCGGCCGCGAGCTAACCGCAACGCCACGCCTCAGTGCGGACGCAGTTCACGTCGGGCGAGCAGACCTCAGCTGAGGCCGCTGTAGGCGTGCAGACCCTTGAAGAACATGTTCACGATCGTGAAGTTGAAGATGACGGCAGTGAATCCGACGATCGACAGCCACGCCGAACGCGCCCCGCGCCAGCCGCGTGTCGCGCGAGCGTGGATGTAGCCGGCGTAGAGCACCCAGATGACGAAGGTCCAGACTTCCTTCGTATCGAAGCCCCAGTAGCGGCCCCACGCGTCGTTCGCCCAGATCGATCCGGCGATCAGCGTGAAGGTCCAGAACACGAAGCCCATGATCGCGAAGCGGTACGCGAGCGACTCGAGCGCCTCGGAACCGGGGAGGGTGCGCAAGAACCCGGGGCCGGACCGCACCGTCGCGCCCGTGCCGACCGCGGCGATCGCGCGCTGCTCCCGGCGAGCCTGCATCAGCTGAAGCACCGAGAGTCCGAACGCGATGGCGAACAGCGCGGTCGCGAGCGACGCGACGAACACATGGATGACGAGCCAAACGCTCTTGAGCGGATCCGCAAGCGGGACGACCTCGACGTAGAACGTGAACGGCAACGACGCGCCACCGAGCATGAGCACGACCATGCCCGTGATGAGCGAGCCGAGGAAGCGCAGGTCGTATCGGAAGAGCACGACGAGGTACACGGCGACGATGAGCATCGTCCCTGTCAGCGCGAACTCGTACATGTTCGACCAGGGGACGTGGCCGGCGACGATGCCTCGGGTGATGACGCCGCCGAGGTGAAAGAGGAACGCGAGCCAGGTCAGACTCGTGCCGATGCGGGCCCACAGCAGGCGCGCGCGACGTCCGGGCGCGGCGTTCAGGTTGTCTTCAGCGGCTCGCTCTTGCGCGCGAAGGTTGTCGACGGCGGATGCGGCATCCGCGGCTCCCGCAGAGGCCCCAGCCTCACCGGCACCGACGGCGACGAGTTCGCGCTGAGCCGGTCGGGCGTCCACCGCGGCGACCGACCGGCGTGAAAGGTCGACGACGTAGGCGATGAACGCGAGCGCATAGATCGCGATCGCGGTCCACACGAGGAGGAACGAGACCGACTCGAGGGACAACGCGGAATCGACGGGCATGGACCCAGTTTACGTGGGCTCGCCGGAGCGGCGTCCCGCGAGGGCGGCGCCGTGGTCTCGCGCGACCCGATCGACCGTCGCGGCCAGGGTCGGGTCCTCACCGCGCGCCAGGCCGGCGTACTCGATCCGCACAGTGGGTCCCTGGACTGTCGCCTTCACCCAGACCCGGCGGCGCGGGACGAACAGGGCGGCAAGCAGCCCTGCGACGGCGAGCGAGGCGAACACGAGCACCCACGTCGCGGCAGCATCCCGGTGGATCGACAGCGACACGAATCGTTTGACCGGTTCACCGACCGGGGTGACGGCCGAATCGTCTTCGAAGGTGATCGTGCCGCGTCCCCCCGGAATCTCGGCGGTCTGACCGGGCCGCAAGCGAATCGAGTCGACCCCGGTGTCTCCTCCGGTCAACTGCGTCATGTCGGTCGTGTCGAGCGTGTACACCGAGCGAGGGATGCCACCGTCGATGCCGAGATCACCCTCGAAGACGTTGAACGTGAGCTCGGGATAGACCAGCGCGGGCCAACCGGACGTGAGAGCGCCGCTTTCGAGCTCGGCGACCGTTGGATAGAAGAAGCCGACGAGGCCGATCTGTTCGGGCAACCCGTCGGGCACCTTGACGACACCGAGCGACGTGAGGTTCCGGTCCTGCGGCAGGAAGGGCACGGATGCGGAGTACACCACCTCGTCGTCGGCATTGCGCACGGTGATCGTCGGCGCGTATCCGTTACCCATGAGAAAGATGCGGTCGCCCGCGACATCGAGTGGCTGATTGACGCGGACATCGCCCTGGGTGGGCTCCTGCCCGGCGAGCTGGGTGGTGAGCCGGGCCACGAAGTCCCCGGCCTGCCCCGCTCCGCTCTGATCGGGCGCGACGTACGTCACACCGAACTCGTCGAGCGTGAGCGCGTAGGGAACGAGCGCGTTCTCGTCGACGAAACGGCCCGGGTTGAACGACGAATAATCCACCAGCGCATTGGTGAAGGTGTCGCCCTGAACGATGACCGTCTGACCCGTGTAGGTGAATCCGCCGCCCACTCCCACGGCGATGAGCACGCCGACGAGCGCGCCGTGGAAGACCAGGTTTCCCGTCTCCTTCAGGTAACCGCGCTCGGCCGAGACACTGAAGCTCGACCCGGCCGGACGCCCTGTGTCGTAGCGCTCCGTGCGGTATCCGCCCCGCCGCAACTGCTGTTCAGCGATCGCGACGGCCTCTTCGGCGTACGCGGCGGGTTCGACATCCGTTGCCTCGACGAGGCTTTCGCGGTAGGCGGCGAGTCGTTCGAGCCGCGCCGGGGTGCGCGGGGGCCGCGCCCGCAACGCCTTCCAGTGGTGCTGCGTGCGCGGAATGACGCATCCGATGAGAGAGATGAACAGCAGGATGTAGATCGCCGAGAACCACACCGACGTGTACACGTCGAACAGCTGGAGCCCGTCGAGAACGGGGGCCAGGTCGGGGTTGTCGGCGTAGTACTGCGTCACGCCGTTGGGGTCCGCGCTGCGCTGCGGAACCAGAGAGCCGGGGATCGCCGCGATCGCCAGCAGAAGAAGCAGCAGCAGCGCGGTGCGCATGCTCGTGAGCTGCCGCCATCCCCACCGCGCCCACCCGACCGGGCCCAGCGCGGGGGAGGTCACCCCGCCGTCCGGGGAACGGTCTCCGGATGACGCACCTACGGCGTCGTCGGCGGCGTCGCGACCGGCATCGGCGTGATCAGCGGGTCGGAGCGGATCGACGACCGCGTCCTCAGAGCGGGAGGGGGACATTGGCCAACACCCCCTGCAGCGAGATCATCAGCGTCGTCCAGACACCGGTGAGCATGAGGACGCCCAGCAGCACGAGCAGGATGCCTCCCGCGATGTTGATGGCGCGGATGTGGCGCCGGAGGAAGGCGACCGCGGTGGTCGCCCAGCCGAGTCCCAGCGCGAGAAGGATGAAGGGGATGCCGAGTCCGAGGGAGTAGGCAAGACCGAGGACCGCCGCCCGCCCGGGGTCGCCGAGATTCCACGACAGCGAGGTGATCGCCGCGAGTGTCGGACCGATGCAGGGCACCCACCCGAGACCGAGCGCCAGGCCCAGCAACGGGGCTCCGACGAGGCCGAGGTTGCCGCGCACCTGGGGGCGGACGCTGCGCTGCGCGAAGCCGAACAGCCCGATGAACACGAGCCCGAGGAAGACGATCACGCCCCCGAGGATGCGCGTGATGACGTCGCCGTAGCGGATGAAGAACTGTCCGAGCGCGCCACCGAGGATCGTGATCGCCATGAACACGATCGTGAACCCCGCAATGAACAGCGCGACGCCCCACAGCAGCCGGCCGCGGGTGGGCACCGGAACCCCCTGGGCATCACGAGCCGTCGTCACCGATCCGCCGATGAAACCGAGGTAGCCGGGCACGAGCGGGAGGACGCACGGCGACAGAAAGGACAGCAGGCCCGCAGCCAGCGCGATCGGGAGCGCGACCCAGAGAGCGCCGCCGCCGATGAGTTCGCCGACGCTCATCCGTTCTCCGCGAGCGTGTCCTTCACGAGCGTCGTGAGGATCGATGCGTCGGAGACTGCCCCGATGACGCGCGCGGCGACGCGCCCGTCGGGGTCGACGACGAGGGTCACCGGAGTCGCGTTCAGGGGGGTCGCCTCGGCGAACGCCAGCTTGAGCTCCCGGTCTCCGACCGAGATCAGGCTCGGGTAGCTGATGCCGTTGTCTTTCGCGAACGAGCGGGCCGTCGCGGCTTGATCGGCCGTGTTGATGCCCAGGAACGCCACGTCGGGGCCGCCGACTTCACGGTAGGCGGCTTCGAGCTCCGGCGCTTCGACGATGCACGGGCCGCACGCGGCATACCAGAAGTTCACGACGAGCACCTGGCCGCGGAAGTCCTCGCTCGTGATCGTTTCGCCGGTATCGCTGACGCCCGTGAACTCCAGCGGTGCCGACCGCTGCTCGGAAGGAATCTCCACGGTCTCGAGCCCGTCTGCGGCGATGAACCCCTTGTTGTCGCCCGCGCGGTACTGCTCGGCAAGCGGATCGGCCGTGCACGCCGCCAGTGCGCCCCCGAGAACGAGCAGACCGGACAGCGCCAGCGCGACGGATGCCGGCCCCCGGCCGCGACGGATCACCATGTCAGACCGCTCCTACGTCGATGGCGTGGGAGGTCGAAGCCGGCTCCACGTAGTCGACCTCGACCCACCCGTCTCCGGAGCGCTCGAAGCTCGTCACGCTCGAGAGCGCGCAGCGGCGATGGCGGGGATCATGCTGGGTGGGAAGGCCCGCCACGGCGAGGTGGGTGACCCAGATGGGGAGCTGATGGGAGACGATCACGACATCGCCGTCGTCGGCCTCGCCCCAGGCATCCGTCATCGCGGCGTCCACGCGGGCGACGACCTGGGCATACGGCTCACCCCAACTCGGCACGGCGGGACGGGCGAGGTAGCGCCAGTTCAGCGGGTTCGCGAGGGCACGCTTCATTCGCTTTCCCTCGAAGACGTTCGTCGGCTCGATCACGCGCTCGTCGGTGGTCGCCCGCAGCCCGAACTTGTCGACGAAGGGCTGCGCCGATTCCTGCGCGCGCTGGAGCGGAGAGACCAGCAGCGCGGCGAGGGGACGCTCCAGTCCACCGATCCAGTCGGCGGCCTGCTGCGCCATCCGTTGCCCGTCTTCGCTCAGCCCGTAGCCGGGGAGCCGTCCGTACAGAACCCGATTCGGGTTGAAGACCTCCCCGTGACGCACGAGATGGACACGGTCAGCGGGCACACCCCCAGTCTACGTGGGGGTTCGCTTTGCACGGGCTGAGAGCGCCCGCTGATCAGTCGGGCGACGCTGCCGGATCGCTGCCATTGCGGGAAGCGAGCAGGCCTCGGATGCGGACATAGACGAACCAGGCGACACCGATCACGACAGCGGCGATCACGACGTATTGCAGAATGTCCGCGTACCGCTCAACGACGGGCCACGCCTCGCCAAGGGAGAAGCCTGCGAGAACGAAGACCGTGTTCCACAGGGCGCTGCCTGCCACGGTCAGTAGACCGAACTTCCACAGCGGCATCCGGGTCACCCCCGCCGGGATCGAAATCAGGCTGCGGAAGATCGGCACCATCCGACCAAAGAAGACGGCCTTGCCGCCGTGGCGCTGGAACCACGCGACGGTGCGGTCGATATCTTCCGGATGCAGCAGCGGAACCTTCGCCGCGATCGCGCGCAGTCGGTCCACACCGAGCCACGCTCCGATGCCGTACAGAAGGAAAGCCCCCACGAGCGAGCCCAGCGTCGTCCAGATCAGGGCCTCGGCAAGCGAGAACGACCCGCGGCTGGCTGACAGGCCGGCCATGGGCAAGATGACCTCGCTCGGCAGCGGCGGAAAGACGTTCTCAAGCGCGATCGCGACTCCGGCACCCGCCGGTCCGATGATCTCCATGAGCGAGACCGACCAGTCGATCAGATGCGTCATCCACGAGCCGTCTGCTGTCTCGGTGTGCACCCGGCTACGGTACGGGCGCCAGGTTACGGCGGGCTGGGTGCGCGCTGTGTAGGGCGGGTCAGGTCAGGTTCCCGCCCACACGAGCACGGCGCCGATGAGCCACAGCGCGACGATCAGGACGAACGCGGTGATCGGGATCCAGAACGAGATCCGGCGCAGCACGATCATGACGATCGTGCCGGCAAGCGCGATCAGGAAGACGACCCACGGCGAAAGCACCGCGAACCAGACACCGATGCTCATGACGCTGAAGTTGCACCCCGTGACGCCGCAGGAGTCGGAGGCGAAAGAGAGGAAGGCCCCGAACACGGATGCCGTCACCGCGGCCCCCGCGAGCAGGACGAGCAGCACGATCGAGACGATCATGTCCGCCCACCGGATCGGGCGGCGGGGCCTGCGTGTCCGGGGAGCGACCGGGAGAGCAGCATCCGCGTCGCCGTTGCCGGGGGCCGCGGAACCGGCATCCGTCTCGGTGGGCACCTCGGTGTGCTCGCTCCGTGCCGGCTCCTGCACGCGGAACGTGCTCGGATCCATGCGGAACACGGGATCTTTGGGGTCGCTCACGGGCCCATCCTAGGGCTCCGGGGGTTGCGGCCGCACCGGCCCGTAGACTGGGCGCTCGTGAGTGAACGCGTCCTGGTGAACCAGCTGAAGCAACTGCCCGCGGGCACCGTCTCCGTCTCCGGATGGGTCGAGACGGTGCGCGACCAGAAGAAGGTGCAGTTCGTCATCCTGCGCGATGAGACCGGTGCCGTGCAGTTGGTGAATCCCGCGACCCGCGAGCTGCCGGAGGATGCCGACGACGCGGCGCGCAGCGCTCTCACGCTGACCGAGACGATCTCGGCCCTGTCGACGGGCACGTTCCTGACCGTCACCGGGGAGCTCAAGCACGACGAGCGCGTCAAGCTCGGCGGCGTCGAGATCAAGATCGCCGAGCTCGACATCGCCGCGGCATCCGACCCCGAGACCCCGATCGCCGCCGACAGCGGTCTCGACAAGCGCATGGACTGGCGCTTCCTCGATCTGCGTCAGGCCCGCAACAACCTCATCTTCCGCGTGCAGACGACGCTCGAACACGCGATGCGCACGTACTGGGTCGAGCGCGACTACATCGAGATCCACTCCCCCAAGCTCATGTCCAGCCCCGCCGAGTCGCGCGCCGAACTGTTCTCGCTGGAGTACTTCGGCGACCAGACCGCCTACCTCGCCCAGAGCCCGCAGCACTTCAAGCAGATGGCGCAGGCAGCGGGCTTTGGCAAGGTGTTCGAGATCGCCGACGCCTTCCGCGCCGACCCGAGCTTCACGAGCCGTCACGCCACCGAGTTCACCTCGATCGACGCCGAGATCAGCTGGGTCGACTCCCACGAGGACGTCGCACGGATGCAGGAGGAGCTGCTGCAGGTCGCGATCCAGGCAGTGAAGGACAAGCACGGTGCCGAGATCGAGGAGCTGTTCGGCCTCGAGGTGACAGTGCCGACCCTCCCCTTCCCGCGGATCCCGCTGGCCGAGGCGCGCCGCATCGTGGCCGAGCGCGGCTATGAGATCCCCCGCGCCGACGGCGACCTCGACCCCGAGGGTGAGCGCCAGCTGTCGGCATACGTCAAGGAGACCTACGGCCACGATTTCGTGTTCGTCACCGACTACCACCCCGAGATCCGCCCGTTCTACCACATGCGCGATCCCGAGACCGGAATGACCAAGAGCTATGACCTGCTGTACCGCGGCACCGAGATCACGACGGGCGCCCAGCGCGAGCACCGCGTCGAGGTGCTCGAGCAGCAGGCTGTCGAGAAGGGGCTGGATGTCGCGGGCCTTGAGCACTACCTCGACTTCTTCCGCTACGGCGTGCCGCCCCACGGCGGCTTCGGGATGGGCCTCGCGCGCCTGCTGATGCTGCTGCTGGGCGAATCCTCTATCCGCGAGGTGACGTTCCTGTTCCGCGGCCCCACACGCCTGGCCCCCTGAGTCTTCGCCGCCGACATCGCGGTGAACGGCGCGCGAGCGGCCGACCAGCTCGTCACCGGCTCCGCGCGTGTCGTTCACCCGAAGCAAGCGAGTACGTCACTCACGCTCGGTAGCTTCCTCTCACCCCCTCCCGCGACCCGCTTCTCGCGAGCACTCGGGGCATCCACCACGAGAGGAATCCCATGCGCATCACCCTGCCCAGCGCGCGCCGACTCACCACGGCCGCCGCCGCTGTCACCCTCGCCGGCCTCGTCCTCGCCGGCTGCTCCGGAACCGCGACGGAGTCCGGGTCCGGCGTCGACGCGGCGACGGCGACGAGCCTGGCCGACTTCGGCACCATGGAGGACCTGGTCGCCGCCGCCGAGGCCGAAGGCCAGCTCAACGTCATCGCCCTCCCCCGGGACTGGGCGAACTACGGCGAGATCATCGACCTGTTCATCGAGACCTACCCCGGCATCGCCGTCAATGAGCTCTCGCCCGACATCTCGAGCGCGGAAGAGATCCAGGCGGCCGAGACCAACGAAGGGCTGGACACGGCTCCCGACGTCTTCGACCTCGGGCTGACGGTCGCTCTGCAGAACACCGACTGGTTCGCGCCGTACCAGGTGCAGACCTGGGATGAGATCCCGGATGCGCTCAAGGAGCCTTCGGGTCTGTTCGTCGCCGACTACGGAGGGTACATGTCGATCGGCTACGACTCGTCGCTCTACCCCGAGCCCGAGACGATCCAGGACCTGCTCGGCTCCGACTTCACCAGTGCCGTCGCGATCAACGGCGACCCGACCCAGGCCGGCGCGGCTTTCGCGGCCGTCGGCCTGGCGACCGTCCAGAACGACGGCACCCTCGACGACTTCCAGCCTGGCATCGACTTCTTCTCGGAGCTGAACGCGGCAGGCAACCTGCTGAAGGTCGACGTGACGACGGCCACGATCGCCAGCGGCGAGACCCCCGTCGTGTTCGACTGGGACTACCTGAACGCGACCCACACCGCCGACAACCCGAACTGGAAGACCGTCGTCTTCCCCGGCGTGGGCTACGCGGGCTACTACAACCAGGCGATCAACATCGACGCACCGCACCCCGCGGCGGCGCGCCTGTGGCAGGAGTTCCTGTACAGCGACGAGGTGCAGAACCTCTGGCTCGCCGGTGGCGCGCGCCCCGTGCGCATGGCGGCGATGACCGAGGCCGGCACGATCGACGCCGAGCTGGCAGCCGCACTGCCCGAAGCCCCCGCCGAGACAGTCGTCCCGACTGAGGCGCAGAGCACGGCAGCCGGCGAGCTGCTCGGCCAGGAGTGGGCTGCGGCGGTTCAGTGACCTCCGACACACTCGTCTCCGCTGCACCGGGGTCCTCGGTCCCGGTGCAGCGGAGGTCCGCCCTCCGCTCCGCCGCCTGGGCGTGGCTCGGCCTCGCCCCCTTCGTCGTCTACCTCTTCGTCTTCCTCGCCCTGCCCACCGTTCTTGCCCTCGGGTCCGGATTCTTCGATTCCGATGGCGAGTTCACTTTCGAGAACGTCGCCGCCCTGACCGACCCGGTGATCCTTCGCACGTTCTGGAACTCGACCTGGCTGTCCGCGCTGACGGCGGTTCTCGGCGCCGTCATCGGCGCACTCGTCTGCTACGCGATGCTCACCCTCCGCGACGAGAACCCGGTGCGTGTCACGGTGGATGCCGCATCCGGGGTATTCGCGCAGTTCGGCGGCGTGATGCTGGCGTTCATGTGGATCGCGACCCTCGGCCTCAACGGCATGGTCACCCTCTTTCTGAAGGACGTGCTCGGGATCGACATCTTCGCGGGAGGCCCCTGGATCTATGAGCTGCCCGGCCTGATCCTGCCCTACGTGTTCTTCCAGATCCCACTCATGGTCATCACCTTCATGCCCGCTCTCGCAGCCCTGCGACCCCAGTGGGCGGAGGCCAACCTCGTCCTGGGCGGGACTTCCACGAGCTTCTGGCTGCGCGTCGGCTTCCCGGTCCTGGCGCCGGCGTTCTTCGCGAGCCTGTTGCTGCTGTTCGCGAACGCCTTCTCGTCGTATGCCACGGCAGCGGCCCTCGCCAGCCAGGGCTCGCAAATCGTTCCCCTGCAGATCCGCACCGCACTCACGAGTGAGACGGTGCTGGGGCGCGAGAACCTCGCCGGTGCCCTCGCGCTCGGGATGATCATCGTGATCGCGATCGTGATGTCGGCGTACTCCTTCGTCCAGCGACGTGCAGCGAGGTGGCAGTCATGACGCGCATCGGCCCCTCAGCCCTGACCCGGTGGATCATCGCGATCGCCGTCGGCGCGTTCTTCGTGGTGCCGGTGGTCGCGACACTGCTGTTCACGCTGCGCGACAACACCACCGGCGGATTGACCCTCGCGCACTGGGTCGACCTGTTCAACCCTGCGGACCCTCGGCTCTACCAGCCGATCTGGACGGGCCTTGCCAACTCGCTCGTCCTCGCGGTCGTGACCGTGGCGATCGTGCTGTTCCTGCTTGCGCCCACGATGGTGCTCATCAACTTGCGCTTCGCCACGCTCAAGCCGGTCTTCGAGTTCCTCGTGCTTCTTCCCATCTCCATCCCGGCGATCGTACTGGTGGTCGGTCTGGCGCCGATCTACTTGCAGATCGGGCGCACCCTCGGTACGGGCGCCTGGACGCTCGCTTTCGCCTATGGCATCACGGTGCTCCCGTTCGCGTACCGCTCGATCCAGGCGAACATGGACGCGGTCGACATGCGGACGCTGTCAGAGGCGGCCCGCTCGCTCGGCGCGAACTGGTGGACGGTGCTGCTGCGCGTACTCGCCCCGAACCTGCGCCAGGGCCTGCTGGCGGCGTGTCTCATCTCGGTCGCCGTCGTACTCGGCGAGTTCACGATCGCGTCGCTGCTCAACCGCCAGGTGTTCCAGACCGGAATTCTCGTCGTCAGTCGGATCGACGGCTTTGCGGCGGCGATCTTCACGCTCCTCGCGCTCCTGTTCGTCTTCCTGCTGCTGCTCGTCATCGGTCGCGTCGGGCGCGGCCGTCCCGAAAGGACCCCGACATCATGACCGACACCTCCCCGCATCCACTCCCCCGCACCGCCGACAATCTCCTTCTCGCCGAACAGGGCGCAGGAACCCGTGTGGAGTTCCGCGGCATCGTCAAGGACTACGGCAGCACACGGGTGCTGCACGGGCTCGACCTCGACATCGCGCCCGGCGAGTTCGTCTCGCTGCTGGGGCCCTCGGGGTGCGGAAAGACGACCGCGTTGCGCGTTCTGGCAGGTCTCGAGAGCGCAACAGGCGGAGCGGTCTACGTCGGCGGCTCGGATGTCTCGAGCACGCCGACCAACAAGCGCGACATCGGCATGGTCTTCCAGTCGTACTCGCTGTTCCCGCACCTGCGCGTCATCGACAACACGGCCTTCGGGCTGCGCCGGAGGGGGCTGGGTAAGGCCGCCGCCGCGCGACGTGCCGCCGACGCGCTGGACCTCGTCGGTCTCGGGCACCTCGCCGATCGATACCCGCATCAGCTCTCGGGCGGTCAACAGCAGCGGGTCGCGCTCGCACGCGCCCTCGTCACCGAGCCCCGCGTGCTCCTGCTGGACGAGCCCCTGTCGGCGCTGGATGCGAAGGTGCGCGTGCAACTGCGCGACGAGATCCGCCGCATCCAGCTGCGGCTGGGGATCACGACGGTGTTCGTGACGCATGATCAGGAGGAAGCCCTCGCGGTGTCGGACCGGATCGCGGTCATGAACGCGGGACGCATCGAGCAAATCGGCTCACCCGAGGACCTCTACCTGCGTCCGGCGACGGCGACCGTTGCGAGCTTCGTGGGCGTCTCGAGCGTCGTGCCCGGCGTCGTGGCAGGCGACACCGTCACGGTCTGGGGTCAGCGCCTCCCCCTCCACGACGCCGCGCAACCCGCCGGCGAGGTCGAGGTGTTCGTGCGCCCCGAGAACGTCAGGATCGCCCCGGCGGCAGAGTCCGGTACTCCGGCACGGGTGCAGGAGAGCACGTTCCTCGGCAGTTTCCGGCGGACCCTCGTCAGAACGGACGACGGCACGCTCGTCCGCGTCCGGCACCCCGCCGCCGAACGCGTCGAATACGACCAACCCGTCGCGATACAGCTACTCCCCGCCCCGGTCGTCGTGCGGCCGACGTCGCGCGACACCGGACGCTGAACCCGCGGCTCAGACCTCGAGATCGACGGCCATCCGCGCGGATGCGACGCTGCGGATGAAGCCCGCGACCTCCAGGTGCGCCGGATGGCGCTGGTACTCATCGAGCCCGGCGACGTCGTCGAAATCGGCGACGAGAGCGACGTCGGCATTCACCTCGGCATAGGCCACGTTGGGTCCGGCGCTGAGGGCACGGATGCTCGGAACGACACCCTCGAGGGACCGGAGCCGCTCGGCGATCCCGTGCGCGTTCTCGGCGCGGGCACGGTCATCGTCTCCCGTGACCGACCAGACGACGATGTGTCGGATCGTCATGACACCGGCTCCCGACTCGGCTCGAGTGCCTCCTTCAGCCGGGTCGCGTCGACCCGCCAATACGAATGCAGCCGTCCGTCAACGAGGATCACGGGAACCTTCTCCCCCCACTGTTCCCTCAGCGCCGGATCGGCGTCGACGGACACGTCGACCAGCTCAATCTGATCGGCGCGACTGTCGGGGAGATCAGCGAGCACCTGGTCGATGACGCCGCGGGCCACCTCGCACAGGTGGCACCCGTCGCGGCCGATGAGAGTGAGGGTCATCACGCACCCATCCTAGATCTGCCCCAGATCGCGAGGTCCCGAGGCACCCCGAAGCGTGGTCCCGCCGCGCCTACGCTGGAGGCATGACCTCGGTTTCGGCATCCGACTTCTCCGACCTCGCCCCCCAAGGAACGCACAACTTCCGCGATATCGGAGGGTTGCCGCTGTCGGCAGGCGGCGCGACCAGAACCGGGGTCCTGTACCGGTCAGATGCGCTCAGCGCGCTCACCGATCGAGGCCTCGAGCAGCTCGCGGGCTCGGATATCGGCGTCGTTGTCGATTTCCGTACGGCAATGGAGCAGCAGATGGCGCCGGACCGGCTCCCCGCATCGCGCCCGCCACACGTCGTCCAGCTCGGCGTACTCGAGGGAGCGATGGCAGGGATGGCGCAGCGCGTGTTGCGTTCCGCTTCGGCGGCCGGCGACCCGCAGGCAGCTTCGCGCATCATCGATGAGGCGCTCGCGCAGATCCCGCCCCTCCCGGACCTCTACGTGTCGATGCTCACGCACGGTGGGAGCGCCTTCGCCGAGACGGCACGCACCGTCGCTCGCTCCGAGGGCGCTGTCCTCGTGCACTGCACAGCGGGCAAGGACCGTACCGGCGTCGCGATCGCCCTGATCCTGGACGCGATCGGGGTCGAGCGCGACGCGATCGTCGCCGACTACTCCATCTCCGAGCGCAACCTCGCGGGCCCGTGGACGGATCGAATGTTCGCCATGCTCGAGGGGATGGGCCTGCCTCGCACGCCTGCACTTGACGACCTCGTCGCCGCGACCCCGCCGTCCGCCATCGTCACCGCGCTGGAGTGGGTCGCGGCGGAGCACGGTGGCTCGGCCGACTACCTCCGCTCAAGCGGCCTCACGGACGACGACGTCGACACCCTCCGCCGACGCCTCACCTGACCCGTACACCGCTGTCGTCGCATCCCGGGCAGCTGCGTCCCCGTGCCTCGGTATCCGTGGAGCCGGGTTGCGGGACCCCGGGCAGCGCCACGTAGCGTGGACGAAGACCCACGAGAGGGGAACGGATGCTTGACCAGCACGCGCTCGGGTGGCGAGCCGCCGTCGACGT
This sequence comes from Microbacterium sp. bgisy207, assembly GCF_057706855.1. Taxonomy (NCBI): domain Bacteria; kingdom Bacillati; phylum Actinomycetota; class Actinomycetes; order Micrococcales; family Microbacteriaceae; genus Microbacterium; species Microbacterium sp. bgisy207. The sequence goes on along the minus strand of NZ_JBYIPB010000001.1, from coordinate 265,031 downwards.
CGCCGATGCCACGGCAACGGTGCTCGGCCCATGGATGGTGTTCGCGATCGCAGTTCTCATCGCACTGGCCGCCGGGCTTGTCCTCAGCCTGATCGTGTCGGGGGTGGTGGGGCTGGCGCTGCGGAAACGGTCGTGGGGGTCGAGCTTCGTTCGCCATTCCCGTCGCCCGTTCCGCACCATCGTCCTGATCATCGCGCTGTGGATCGCCGTTGACCAGTACTTCCCGCTGGGACTGGCCGGGGGCGATAGTGCCGACAACGCCGCGTGGGACGTCGTCATCGACCGCGTGGCAGCGATCGGATCGATCGCCGCCGCCGCGTGGCTGCTCATCGAGCTCGTGCGATTTGCGACCGAGATGGCGCTCGGCCACTACCGCATCGACGTGCCCGACAATCGCGTGGCACGGCGCATCCGCACCCAGGTCCTGATCCTCCGACGCGTCGCGATGGTGATCATCGTCGTCCTCGCGATCGGCGCCGCGTTGTTGACGTTCCCGTCGATCCAGGCCTTCGGCGCGAGCGTTCTGGCCTCCGCCGGTATCGCCTCGATCGTCGCTGGGCTCGCAGCGCAGTCTGTGCTCGCGAACATGTTCGCCGGCATCCAGTTGGTATTCAGCGAGGCGCTGCGGGTCGATGACGTCATCGTCGCCGATGGCCAGTGGGGTCGGGTCGGCGAGATCACCCTCAGCTACGTCGTGCTCGACCTCTGGGACGACCGCCGCCTCATCCTCCCGTGCACGTACTTCACCACAACGCCGTTCGAGAACTGGACACGCAAGGGCAGCGAACTGCTCGGAGCGGTAGAACTCGACGTGGACTGGCGGATCTCCACCGCCCGCATGCGCGAACACCTGCAGCGCGTGGTCGGCGAGACCGAGCTGTGGGACGGTCGCACAGCCGTGCTGCAGGTGACCGAAGCCACCGGCGGACTGGTGCGGGTGCGCATCCTGGTCACGGCTGCCAATGCGGGGACACTGTTCGACCTGCGGTGCCTGGTCCGCGAGGAGATGGTGGCCTGGGTGCGCCGCACCAATCCCGACGCCCTCCCGGTGCAGCGAATTCTGGTCACGCAGCCGGCCGAGGCCACCGAAGCCGAGAGTACGAACACCGGCGCGGCGGAGGGGCTGTTCTCGGGGAGCGCGCAAGGAGACGCGCGTGCCGCCCAGTACACCAACGCGATTCCCGTCCAGGATGGCGACCCCGACGGCGACGGTGACGAGGAGCCGGCCCGCCAGGAGTCGCCGAGGCAGGAGAAATCGGCCCGGTAGGACGATTCGGCGCGAGGCTGTCCTACGTCGGCGAGAACGCCTTCCTCCATGCGGCGGGTACCGCGGGTGAACGGTGCAGGATGCCGTCATGGGCACCACGCAAACACGAAGCGCCCGTCCATCGGACAGGCGCTTGGTGTAGTGGCCGCGACTTACTTCTTGTTGCGGCGCTGGTGGCGAGTCTTGCGAAGCAGCTTGCGGTGCTTCTTCTTCGCCATGCGCTTGCGGCGCTTCTTGATGACAGAACCCACGGAGAACCTCACAATGTCGGGGTCTGGGCGTCGAGCGCTGCGTGCGCTCTCGCCCGGGAACGGGCATGAATGGAAAAATGCCTCGGACTAGTCTAGCCGACGTCGGCGATCGGCCGCTGAAGGGCGGCTGTCACCGCCGATTCCGGCACGCGATAGCTGCGCCCGAAGCGCACCGCGGGCAGTTCACCGCTGTGCACGAGCCGGTAGACGGTCATCTTCGAGACGCGCATGAGCTCCGCCACCTCAGCGACCGTGAGGAAGCGCACGTCCGGCAGCTCTGCCATGGCCTCCCTTTCCGCACACCGCCCGCCGGCATCCGAAGCGACCGGCAGTAGCGAACACTCTAGAGCCTGCGCGAGACGCGTGTAAACCGGTGTGACTGCTGAGACGGATGTGCTGACCGCCGCTGCGCCGACTGCTATTCGGCTTGGCGGCCGGGGAGCTTGCGCCACGCGTTGGTGACGGCGTAGCGCGCGGATGCCGCGGCGCGTCCGACCGCCTCGGCGGCGTGCACCGCCGACTCGGGCAACGCGAGGGGCAGATCGACCTCGAGATCATCGTCGGTGGTGAGAAACGGCATCAGCCAGTCATCCACCTCATCGAGGGGCTCGGGCGAGAGGCTGTAGTAGCGGTGTTGCCCCTCTTCGCGGACGGACACGAGGTGGGCATCACGCAGCACCTTGAGGTGCTTGGACACGGTGGGCTGGCTCACCCCGAGCTCACTCACGATCTGGGACACGCTCGTCCCCGCGTCCGACTCGCGGTCGAGCAAGAGCCGCAGGATGTCGCGCCGGGTGCCGTCTGCGATCACGTCGAAGATGTCCGCCATGTGTTCAGGGTAGTCGCGCCCGCGCCCGGCAGTAGCATGAGGGGGCGATCCGGCCGAGCGAGAGACCAGCACGACACCAGGGAGGGTGGGGATGTCCGAAGGCGTGCGTGCAACGCCGCATCCCCTGCGCACCCTCGGACACCGACTGTTCGACGTGTTCCGCACGCTCGCGCAGAACTCCCCTTCGCGGTTCGCGATCTTCGTGTTCGTCGGCCTCATCCTGATCTTCACGGGCTTCTTCTCCCTGCCGATCGCCGCCGCCGACGGTCAGGTGACGCCGCTGGCTGACGCACTGTTCACCGCAGTCTCGACGATCTGTGTGACGGGATTGGCCACGGTCAACATGGCCACCCACTGGTCGCCGTTCGGGCATGTCATCATCTTCATCGGTGTGCAGATCGGCGCGATGGGTGTGCTGACTCTCGCCTCCATCCTGGGCCTGGTGATCTCACGGCGACTCGGCCTGCGGGCGAAACTCCTCGCCGCGGGCGACACCAATCCCCTGCGCAGCCATGGCGGGCCGGTCAACGAGAGCCAAACGGTAAGACTCGGGGAGATCGGCTCCCTGCTCCGCGTCGTGGCTCTCTCGACCCTGGTCATCGAGCTGGTGGTCGCGATCCTCCTGTACCCCGGCATGCTGGCATCCGGGATCGAATGGAACGTCGCCCTCTGGGAGGCCCCCTTCTACGCCGCGATGGCGTTCACGAACACCGGTTTCACACCCAACGTCGAGGGCGTGGCGGCCTTCGCCGACAACTACTGGGTCCTCACCGTCCTGATGGGCGGCGTCTTCCTCGGGTCCATCGGCTTCCCGGTGATCTTCGCGCTGCGCCGCGAGCTCTGGCATATCCGCCGCTGGCCGCTGCACACGAAGCTCACGCTGATCACGACGACGACCCTGTTCTTCGCCGGAGGCTTCATCTTCCTGGGGCTGGAGTTCAACAATCCCGCGACCCTCGGCAGCCTCGATGCCGCAGACACGACGATGCAGTCGTTCTTCCTCTCCGCGATGACCCGATCGGGCGGTTTCGCCGTACTGGACATGTCAGAGCTGAACGGGTCGAGCCAGATCGTCGCGATGATGCTGATGTTCGTGGGTGGCGGATCCGCCTCGACAGCCGGTGGCATCAAAGTCACGACTCTCGCGGTCATCGCGTTGGCCGTGTGGTCGGAGGCGAAGGGGCGCACCTCGACCCAGGTGTTTCGCCGCCGCATCCCGAGCGACGTGCTCCGCGTCGCCCTCTCGGTGCTCGCGTGGGGATCGACGATCGTCGCGGTGTCGACGGTCATCATCCTGCAGATCACGAAGGCCGATGTCGCATCGGTCCTGTTCGACGTCATCTCGGGGTTCGCGACCGTCGGACTGTCGACCGGACTGACCGAGCAGCTGCCGGACTCGGCGAAATACGTGCTGGCCGTGACGATCGTCATGGGGCGCGTTGGTACAGTGACACTCGCCGCGGCCGTGGCCGCGACATCCCGTTCGCAGCTGTATTCGCTGCCCGTGGAAAGGCCCATCGTTGGTTGAGCGCATCCGGAGCGACTCCCCCGTCCTGGTCATCGGGCTCGGGCGGTTCGGAGCCGCCTGCGCCGGCGAGCTGGATCGACTCGAACGCGAGGTGCTCGCGATCGACGAGAGCCTCGAGCTCGTGCAGAAGTGGTCGGAGCGCGTCACGCACACCGTGCAGGCCGACGCGCGCAACATCGACGCGCTCAAGCAGATCGGCGCTCAGGAGTTCCAAGTCGCGGTGGTCGCGGTAGGGTCCTCGATCGAGGCATCCGTGCTCATCACCGCCAACCTCGTGGACCTGAAGGTGCCGCAGATCTGGGCGAAGGCCGTCTCCCAGTCACACGGCAAGATCCTCGCTCGTGTGGGGGCCAACCACGTCATCTACCCCGAACGCGAAGCCGGCGAGCGCGTCGCCCACCTCGTGAGCGGGCGGATGCTGGACTTCATCAGGTTCGACGACGACTTCGTCCTCGCCAAGATGTATCCCCCGAAGTTCATCCGCGGTGTCGGCTTGAGCGAGTCCGGGGTTCGAACGAAGTACAACGTCACCGTCGTGGGGGTCAAGAGCCCCGGCAAGCCGTTCCGGTACGCGGAGGCGAACACCGTCGTGACCAATCACGACCTCATCATCGTGTCGGGCACCAACAGCGACATCGAGCGCTTCGCCGCCCTCGACCGCTGAGCCCCGCATCTGCGCCGCGGAACCCGACTCGCAAGGCCCTCAGCGCAGCTGCGCGAAAGCCTCGACTCGGTCGGTGGGGCCGACGATGAGGATGCTGTCGCCATGGGCGAGCACGGTCTCGTTGTCGGCGTTCATCCAGGGCTCGTCACCGTGCTTGAAGGCGGTCACCGTCACACCGTGTTTGCGCCGGAGGGTGGTCTGACCGAGCGGGGTCCCCACCACCAGGTCCGGTGTCGTGATCTTGGCCAGGGAGTACCCCGGCTCGATCTCGAGGTAGTCCTTCGCCGCACCGCGAACGAGGTGCGCGACACGGCGACCCATGTCCTTCTCGGGGTAGATCACATGGTGGACGCCGAGTTGCTCGAGGATCCGACCGTGTTGGTCGTCGACGGCCTTGGCCCAGATGACCGGAACCTTCAACTGGATGAGCAGCGATGCCGTGAGGATCGACGCCTTGAGGTCCTGACCGATCGCGATGACGACGCGGTCGAACTCGTCCACGGCGAGCTGGCGCAGCACCTCCACCTTGGTGGAGTCCGCGCGCACGACCTGCGTGAGCTCGCCGTTGTGCGCCTGGACGAGGTCCTCATCCGTATCGATGCCGAGCACTTCCGTGCCGGCGGCCATGAGCTCCCTGGCCAGGGAGCTGCCGAACCGTCCGAGTCCGATCACTGCGACGGAGTCCGCCTCCGCGATGCGTCGGGAGGAGTCGGCGAAGAGCGCGAACCTAACCAATGGCGGGCCTTTCCTTGGGGAGTTCATAGAGGATGCGGCGCTCACGCAGCGCGAGCGCGGAACCGAGAGTCAGTGGACCGAGGCGACCGAGGAACATCAGAATCACGAGGACGATATCGCCGCCGGGTGGCAGATCGGCGGTGATGCCCGTGCTCAGACCCACCGTCGCGAACGCGGAGATGACCTCGAAGAGGACCTCGTCAAACCCCCGTCCCGTCATGATCATGAGCGTGATGGTGCCGACCATGACCGCCCCTAGCGCGATGAGGACGACCGTGATCGCCTGCCGGTGAACAGCACGCGACAGGCGCTTTCCGAAGACGTTCACCGCTCCCTCGCCCCGCAGCTCGGTCCACATGATGAAGAACAGGACGGCGAAGGTCGTGACCTTGATGCCACCGGCGGTTCCCGCCGGGCCGCCTCCGATGAACATCAGCACGTCCATCCCGAGCCAGGTCTCGTCGTGCATCTGTCCGATGTCGACAGAGTTGAATCCGGCGGTGCGGGTCTGGACCGAGTGGAAGAATCCCATCAACACGCGGGCCGCCGGCGGGTACGTGCCGAAGGTGCGCTCGTTCGACCACTCAAGCAGCGTGATGTAGACGGTGCCGACCACCAGCAGGATGACGGTGCCCCACAGCATGATGCGGGTGTTCATGCTCCAGTGGAGCGGCCTGCGAAACTCCTTGCGCAGCTGCAGCAGCACGGGAAACCCGAGTCCACCGAGGATCACGGCGGCGCAGATCGGCAGCACGATGAACGGATCGGTCGCGAACGGGATGAGGTTGTCGGTGTAGAGCGCGAAGCCGGCGTTGTTGAACGACGAGACGGCGTGGAACAGCGCGTGCCAGGCGGCTTCCCCGATTCCGTACCCGTATCCGAAGAGGAACCTCGCGAAGAGGAAGAGAAAGACGACAGCCTCGATCGCGAGGGACATCAGCACGATTCCGCGGACGAGTCCCTTCACATCCCGCGTCGAGAGCGCACCCGCTTCGGCGGCAGCGGTCATCCGCGCGCGCACGCTGAACCTCCGGGCGATGAGCAAACCGACCATCGACGCGAAGATCATGATCCCCAGACCGCCGAGCTGGATCAGCAGCATGATCACCGCGAGCCCGAACCCGGTCCAGTGGGTCGCCGTGTCGACGACCGTCAGACCGGTCACGCACACCGCCGAGGTTGCCGTGAACAGGGCGTCGATGACATCCGTGCTGCGCCCGTCGACCGTTGAGATCGGCAGGAGCAGCAGGGCAGTACCGGCCAGGACAGCGCAGGCGAATCCGAACACGATCACCTGCGCCGGGTGCGGACGCCACCGGCCACGTCGTCCCGGCGGGGTCACCGCGGAGCGTCCCAACCACCAGCCCGACGCCGCCACGATCGAGAAGCATACGCCGCGCTCAGATCTGACGCGACGGCGTGACCGCGTGCCCGGTCAGGCGCCGGCGGCCAACTCGCGAGATCGGGCCAGCGCCGCATCCGTCGCCCGGCCGAACAGGTCGCTCAGCCCTGCATCCTGGAGCACGGCGATCGCCCGCTCGGTCGTGCCGTTGGGGCTGGTGACCTGCCGTCGCAACTCCTGCGGTGTCTCCCCGGATGCCTCCAGCAGCGCGCTTGCCCCGATGAAGGTCTGCTCCACCAGAAGTCGCGCCTGTTCCGGGGTGAAACCCTTGGCCTCGGCCGCGCGAGAGAGCTCCTCCATGAGCAGGTAGACGTACGCGGGTCCGGAGCCCGAAATCGTGCCGAGCGCGTCGATCTGCTCCTCGTCCAGCTCGACGACGACCCCGACGGTCTCGAAGAGCGCGCGGACCGTTGCCACGTCGTCGGCGCTCGCGCGGCTTCCGGCAGCGAGCCCGGTGACGGCACGGTTGACAAGCGCGGGGGTGTTGGGCATCGAGCGCAGCACGGAAACACTCTCCGGCAGGATCGCCTCGTACGTGGCGGTCGTGACCCCTGCCGCGAGACTCACGACGATCGTCCCCGCGCGCAGTGACGGGGTGATCTCGCGGAGCAGATCGGGAACCATCGCGGGCTTGACTCCCACGAGCACGACATCCGCTTCGGCCGCAGAGGTGCGGTTGCGCTCGGGATGCTCGCCCAGTGCGTAGCTGCGGATGCCCGGGACACCGGCGAGCAGGGCGGCCTTCTCCCGCGACCGATTGGTCGCGATGACGTCGGCAGATCCGGACGCGGCGACCCCCCGCGCAATCGCGCCCCCCATGGATCCTGCTCCGAGGACGGCGACGACGGGAGAGAGCGCGGGGAAGGTCATGGCGACATCCTAGGCGGGCGCATTCTGTCAATATTCACGCTCGGCGTCTCCCCTCCGGCGGCAGGTGCGGGCTATCGTCGGAAGAGGCGGTGCACCGGTCGCACCGCATCCGCCCTGGATCACCCCGGACCCAGCGGCACTCGAGAACCAAGGATCCGCTATGACGCTTTTCGATGGGATCGTCTCCCGCACCATCGATACCCCCCGCCTTGCCGTGAACATCCTGGAGCGCACCGGCGACGATCCGGCGACGCCCGCCGACCGGACTGTCGTGTTCGTCCACGGGAACGTGTCGTCGGCACTGTTCTGGCAGGAGATGATGCAGGACCTGCCGTCGGACCTTCGCGTCATTGCGATCGATCTGCGCGGCTTCGGTGGCAGCGAGAGCCTGCCCGTGGATGCCACGCGCGGCGTCCGGGACTTCAGCGACGACGTGTTCGCGACCATGGAGGCTCTAGGCATCCCGACCGCGCACTTCGTCGGCTGGTCGATGGGGGGCGGCGTCGTCATGCAGTACGCGCTCGACCACCCGGTGCTGAGCCTCACGCTCCAGGCGCCGGTCTCCCCCTACGGCTTCGGCGGGACCCGCCGTGACGGCAGCCGCCTGACCGACGACGACGCCGGCACGGGCGGCGGCGGCGGCAACCCGGACTTCGTCGAGCGGCTCAACGCCGGTGACACGAGTGATGAGGCACAGACATCACCACGCAGCGTCTTCCGCTCCGGCTATGTCGCACCCGGCTACAGCAGCGAGCACGAGGATGTGTGGGTGCAGTCAATGCTGACGACCTCCACCGCATCCGGCAACTACCCCGGCGACGGTGTTCCCAGCGAGAACTGGCCGGGCTTCGCCGCGGGGACCGTCGGGGTGCTCAACACCATGGCCCCGAAGTACTTCAACACCTCGTCGATTGTGGACCTCGAGCCGAAGCCGCCGATCCTGTGGGTCCACGGCACCGCCGACGCGATCGTGTCGGACACGTCGTTCTATGACCTGAACTACCTCGGACAGATCGGGGTCGTGCCCGGGTGGCCTGGGGAAGACGTCGCCCCCGCGCAACAGATGGTGTCCCAGACGCGGGATGTGCTCGAGGCATACGCCGCCGCGGGAGGTCACGTCGAGGAGTTGAGCCTCGAGGGCGTCGGACACTCGCCGCATCTCGAGCGCCCAGCCGATGTCCGCGCGGCGCTGTTGAAGGTCATCGGGTACGTCGGTCAGCCGCCCACGTCGCTGCCGGCCACCGAGACGATCATCCTCCGCTCCGCCGACTGATCTGTCTCCGCCCTGTCACGCGGCGGGCATAGAATCGCGCGCATGAGCGCATCGGGCGGCAACCGCGCGATCATCGCGGCGTTCCTCGCCAACATGGGGATCGCGTTGTCGAAGTTCGCCGCGTGGTTCTTCTCGGGGTCGGCCGCAATGCTCGCCGAGGCCATCCACTCGGTCGCCGACTCGGGAAACCAACTTCTCCTGTTGCTGGGCGGGCGCCAATCGCGCCGAGCGGCGGACGCGGAACACCCGTTCGGCTACGGCCGCGAGCGCTATGTGTACGCGTTCGTGGTGTCCATCATCCTGTTCTCGGTCGGCGGCCTGTTCTCGATCTACGAGGGCGTGGACAAGCTGACGCACCCCCACGAACTCGAGAACGTCTGGCTCCCGGTGACCGTGCTGCTGATCGCCGTCGTCCTGGAGTCGTACTCGCTGCGCACGGCCATCCACGAGAGCAACCTCGTGCGGACGAAGGGCCAATCCTGGGTCTCGTTCGTCCGCCACGCGAAGGCGCCGGAACTGCCGGTCGTGCTGCTCGAGGACGTCGCAGCGCTGACCGGGCTCGTGTTCGCGCTGTTCGGCGTGGGAATGTCGTGGCTGACCGGCAATCCTGTCTTCGACGCGATCGGAACGCTCATGATCGGCACCCTGCTGATCCTCGTGGCCCTCACGCTCGGGATCGAGACGAAGAGCCTGCTGGTCGGTGAGGGGGCGACGCGGGCTGACCGGGACCACATCGTCGCGGCGATCGAGAACAGCGGCAGCATTGAGCGACTCATCCACCTCAAGACGCTCTACCTCGGACCCGACGAGCTCATGGTCGCCGGCAAGCTCGGATTCGCGCCCGACAAGACGCTCCGCGAGGTCGCCGCCGACATCGACGTCATCGAGGCGCGGGTTCGCGAAGCGGTCCCGATCGCTCGCGTCATCTACTTCGAACCCGACATCTACCACGCACCCGGGGAACCGCGAACGGATGCCGGAGCCCACGACGCCACCGTGACCGACCGCACGAGCACGCATCCCTGAGAGAGACCGGCATGGAGTACTGCATCTTCACCGAACCCCAGCAGGGGTTCTCGTACGCGCAGCAGGTGGCAAGCGCCCAGCTGACCGAGCGGCACGGATTCGACGGCTGGTTCCGATCGGATCACTATCTCGCGATGGGCGACGGTGACCCGCTTCCAGGACCGACGGATGCCTGGACGACGCTGGCAGGACTCGCGCGGGAGACCGAGCGCGTGCGCCTGGGCACTCTCGTATCGCCGGTCACCTTCCGTCACCCCGGTGTCCTCGCGATCCAGGTCGCGCAGGTGGATGAGATGTCGAACGGCCGCGCCGAGCTCGGACTCGGCGCAGGCTGGTTCGCGCAGGAGCACAGCGCATACGGCATCCCGTTCCCGTCACGACGCTTCGGTCTGCTCGAAGAGCAGCTCGCCATCGTGACCGGACTCTGGCAGACGCCGGTGGGGTCGACCTTCGACTTCGACGGCGCCCACTACCGACTGGAGCGCTCGCCGGCACTCCCCAAGCCGATTCAGTCGCCGGTTCCGGTGATCGTCGGCGGTGCGGGCCCCGCGCGAACGCCGGCGCTGGCCGCGCTGTTTGCGACGGAGTTCAATATCGGGTTCCAGCACGAAGACCGCATTGCGGAGAGCTTCGCGCGCGTGCGGGCCGCATGTGAGCAGATCGACCGCGATCCGGACTCCCTCAGGCTGTCGGTGGCGCTGCCGACCGTCGTTGCGCACGACGATGTCCTGCTGGATCGCCGCCTGGCCGCGATCGGCCGCGAGAGGTCGAGCGTGGAGGGTGAGGCGATGTTCCTCGGCGGGCGCGAGCAGATCGCCGCGAAGGTCGAACGCCTGGCCTCGCTCGGAGCCTCACGGATCTACTTCCAGCAGATGGATCTGACCGATCTCGAGCAACTGGACGAGCTGGGCACCGAGATCCTGCCGCACCTGCCTCGCTAGCCCTCGTCCCGGGCCGGATCAGCCGTCGCGCCGAGCGGCGAAGAAGTCCCGCAGCACGGATGCCGCGGCATCCGCCTCGACTCCGGCGATCACCTCGGCGCGCACCGGCAACCGGCGGTCGCGCACGACGTCATACTGCGATCCCGCCGCTCCCGCCTTCTCATCCCAGGCCCCGAACACGAGACGAGACACATGGGCCTGAAGGAGCGCTCCGGCGCACATCAGGCACGGCTCGAGTGTCACCACGAGTGTGCATCCCTTGAGATTCCAGGAGCCTGTCGCCCGCGCCGCCTCCCGCAGCGCCACCACCTCTGCGTGAGCGGTGGGATCGGTCGTCTGCGCGCGGGCGTTCCGCCCCTCTCCGATGATGCGGCCGGCAGTATCCGTGACAACGGCCCCGACCGGGACCTCGCCGGCGGCGGCGGCGTCTCGCGCGAGCTCGAGGGCACGGCCCATCGCCGCACGGTCGGCGTCGGCGTGGGTCACGTCACGAGCCTAGGACTACTCTGAGGCGTATGCGCTTGCACGTCGCCGACCATCCGCTCATCACGCACAAGCTCACGGTCCTCCGGGACGAGCGCACGAGTTCGCCCGTGTTCCGCCAGTTGACCGAGGAACTCGTGACGCTGCTGGCGTACGAGGCCACACGAAGTGTGCGGGTGTCGCAGATCGAGATCCGTACTCCGGTCACCACGACGACCGGCGTCAAGATCAGCGAGCCGCGCCCGATCGTAGTTCCCATTCTGCGGGCCGGACTAGGCATGCTCGAGGGAATGGTCAAGCTCCTGCCGACTGCGGAGGTCGGCTTTCTCGGCATGGTCCGCAACGAGGAGACCCTCGAGCCGACGACCTACGCGGAACGTCTGCCGTCAGATCTGAGCGATCGACAGTGCTTCGTGCTGGATCCGATGCTCGCAACGGGCGGCTCGCTGGGGATGGCGATCGACTTCCTGTTCGATCGCGGTGCGCAAGACGTCACCGCGATCTGCCTCCTGGGGGCGCCGGAGGGAGTCGCCGCGATCGAGGAACTGGTCGGCGATCGCGACGTGACTCTCGTTCTCGGCGCCGTCGACGAGCGCCTGAACGAGCGTGGGTACATCGTCCCCGGGCTCGGTGACGCCGGCGACCGCCTCTACGGGACGGTCTGACCCGGCTCTGGCGAGGTTCGCTAGAGCCACTTCCGTGAGCGGAAGATCGCGTACAACCCGCCCGCAAACGCCAGCATCGCCCCGATCGCCATCGGGTAGCCCCACGGCCAGTGGAGTTCCGGCATGTAGTCGAAGTTCATCCCGTAGATCCCCGCGATGAGACTGGGCGCGAAGATGATCGCCGCCCACCCCGAGATCTTCTTGACCTGTTCGTCCTGCCGAATCGAGACCTCGGTGTGGTGACGGGCGACGAGAGCCGAGTGCACCGTGAGGGCTTTGTCGAGCAGAGCCTGGGACGCCTGCACGCGCTCGCTGACGCGGGTCACGTTGTCGAGCACGTCACGCATGTGCCTGCGGAGTTCGAGATCGACGTCGAACTTCTCGTAGGCGCGGCGCAGCCACTCGATCATCCCGAGGAGGGGATGGACCGCGCGTCCGAACGCCGCGGCCTCGCCGTAGAGCTCGTAGATGCGACGCGACAGCATGTCGTCGTTGCCCTCACCGAACAGTTGGTCCTCGATCTCGTCGACGTCGTTCTCGATGCCCTCGATCACGGGCTCGTACTCGTCCACGACGCGATCGAGCACGGCGTAGAGCACCGCTTCCGAGCCCAGCCGCAGGAGCTCTGGGGAGTGCTCGAGACGCTGCCTGACTGCGGCGAGGTCCGGCGATTCGGCCAGGCGGATGCTGATCACGAACCCGTGACCCACGAACAGGTGGACTTCGCCGAACTCCACTCGCTCCCGGACGTCGTCGTAGCGTGCCGGACGGAGCACGACGAACAGGGTGCGGTCGTACCGCTCGACCTTCGCACGCTGGTGGCCGGTGGAGCCGTCTTCGACCGCGAGCGGATGCAGGTCGAACTCGCGCGAGACGGAGTCCCACTCCTCGGGAGTCGGCCGGTACAGGCCGATCCACGCGAAGCCGTGGAGTTCCTGGCGCAGCCGGTACGCCTCCTCCAGTGAGGCGGGGCTCTCGACGCGGACCCCGTCGACGTAGATGGCGCTGTCGATCACTGGCATGGTGCACTCCCGAAGTCCGAGACGTGTGTGCGTCTCGGCCGGATCCTAGCCGACGCCGGTATCGCCGCCGGGAACGACAGCGGCTGCGCCGGCCACGGCCGCGCCCCTCCCCGCCGTGGGCGTGACATCGCCCGGCACCGCGCCGACGAGTCGGGCGAACCCGCTGAGGCGAGCGACCCCCTCCGGCGTGCGCGGCAGGTCATCGAGCAGACCCGGCGAATACACGAGATAGGCCGTATGCATCGCGCGCGAGATCGCGACGTTGAGGCGGTTGCGCAGCAGCAGGAACTCCAGGCCGCGGGGAGCGTCTCGCCCCGAGGATGCTGCGAGCGAGACGATCGCGACGGCAGCTTCCTGCCCCTGGAAGCGATCGACGGTCCCCACCGGGATCTCGGGGAAGCCCGCGGCCGCGAGCGCGCGCTCGACGAGCACCTGCTGCGCGTTGTAGGGCGTCACGACGATGATGTCGGTGTCGCGCAGCGGCCGGGGCGCGCACACGAGTGCTCGGTCATCGTCGTCGACCTCGACATCCGTCCACGACCGGCCGATGAGGTCGCGCACGATCGCGACGACGGTCTCGGCCTCCTCCGGTGACTGCGTGGCGCGGCCGCGATGCCGCACCGGGACGGGTCGGACCCCGGGCGCGATCCCCTCGATGCGACGCAGCGCCGTGCTGGGGTGTGCCCGCAGAGCTCCCCGGTACGAGAGCCCGGACACGGGATCGGTCACGGCGGGGTGCATTCGCCGAGTCGCGGCGAGGAAACGGCCGAAGCTCGGGGGGATGACATCCTCGCCGTCCATCACCCACCCCAGCGCTGAGGTGTCCACCGGCTCCGGATGCGTGCCCTGACTGACCTGCGGAAGCTGCTGCGGGTCACCGATCAGCAGCAGCCGCGGGGAGGCGACCGAGACCGCGATCGTGGACGCCAGCGAGAACTGACCCGCTTCGTCGATGACGAGGAGGTCGAGGCTTCCGCGCGGCACTCGTCCTTCGTGGCTGAAGTCCCACGCGGTACCGCCCACGACGAACCCACCCTGGGCGTTCTCCGCGGCGAACGCCGGGATGCCGTTCTTGGGGATCACGGTGAACGGGGCATCGGCGTCGGCATCCTTCGGCGCCTTCGCGACGCGAGAAGCGGGGACCCCGGCGGCGATCACGCGCGCCAGCATGTGCTCGACGACCGCGTGCGATTGGGCCACGACCCCCACGCGGAAGCCGTAGCCGGACACGAGTCGCTCGATGACGTGCGATCCGACGTAGGTCTTGCCGGTGCCGGGCGGACCCTGCACCGACAGGGCACTGTGATCGAGCCGCCGCACCGCATCGACGAGGACAGCCACGTCGTCGCTCGCGGCGCTCGGATCGGCGGGGACGGACGCGGCGGCGCTGCCGACGGCATCGGCTACGAAGCGTGCGGGGAGGCGGCGCAGGATGTCGGATGCCGGGTCCCGAGGGAAACCGGGGGAGGCATCGATGACCGCCGCAGCCCACGCATCGATCGCCGTCTGCTGGTTCGCTGCTCGAGGCGGCGCGGCGGGCGTCAACGCGATCGGCAGGTCCTGCCACGTCAGTCCCTCGACCGCGCGTTCCTCGATGACGACGCCGTCCTCGAGCTCCTCGATGACGCTCACCCGGTGGTCGGCGTGGATCCACCGCGGGGAAGCCTCGAAGGGGAACGGAGCCGGAAGCTCGTAGATCGCGAACGGTTCGGCGCCGGGCCGCAGGCGCGTACCCGGCGCGAGCTCGCCCCGCACCTCGATGATGCGCCGGTCCGAGCGCGATCCCTCGGGCCGGTGCCAGTCCTCGCGGACGCGGGATCGCCCGGGGTCGATCGCGACCACATCCCGTGTGTCCTCCCACAGCGACATCGGCTCGCGCAGCCGGAGGTAGTGGGTGGCCCAGAACGACTTGGCCTCTCTCGGGTAGTAGTCGATCGCCGCGGCGGCAAGGCGCAGCGCCTGAGCGTCGGCCTCGGACGTCGTCTCGCCGGCCAGGCGCAGGAGCGTCGTCGCCTGCGGCGAGGGCTCGTAGCCCGTCTCGCTGGGCTCGGGGTTGGCGGCGGGACGCCGACCCGTCTCCCGCGCGCGATCGACCAGCCAGTCGCGCAGCCGCCGGGTCGAGACGCAGTCATAGCGGTTGTACTCGGCGATGTCGTCGAGGATGAGACCGGCCGCATCCGTGTCGCCGTCTTCCGCAAGGGCGCGCGCCTCGACATAGCGCACGATCGAATCATCCCCGCGCTGCACATCGCTCGTGCGCACCTCGGCCCCCATGTACAGGGGTTCCAGCTTCTTGATCGAATACGATCGCGAACCCACGCGCAGAGCGCGCCGAACGACGGGGTAGAGATCGACGAAGACGCCATCCCGCAGGAGCCGGTCGACCTCGGCCTCACGCACGCCGTAGCGGGCAGCCATGTGCAGCAGGTGCGTCGGCTCATAGGGCGCGTAGTGGTAGATATGCATGTCGGGATGCGCACGCCGGCGCAGCGCGACCATGTCGAGGAAGGCCTCGAGCGCGGCCCGTTCCTCATCGAACGAGTGGGCCCACAGGGCGCTGTACTGCTCTCGGTCATCCACCCAGCCGAACAGGTAGTCCAGACCCCAGGAGATCGTCTGCTCGCGGCCGGACGGGTCGCGATCGCCGGACTCCGTGTAGAGGGGGTCGCCCTCGAAATCGAAGAAGAGGTCGCCGTGGTCGGGCCGCGGCAGCGCCGCCAGGGCGGCGGGCGCGACCACTTCGTACGGAGGGGGCGCGGGGATGTGAGCGACGGGGTCACCGCCGTCTGCGGCACCGGGTCCCGGGCGCTCCCCGACCGCGCCTGCGGGCGCAGCGAAGGCTCCGACGCCGGCGGGAGTCTGCAGCTGCAGCCGAGCCTGCGTCCGCAGCATCGCGAACGTGTCGGGGTTCATCCCCGAGGGTGCCGCGTCAGCCGCAGCAAGCTCGTCGATCGTGCGGATGCCCGCGGCGTGCATGCGCTCTCGCTGCACGGGACGGATGCCGGCGACCAGAAGCAGATCCCGCGTCGCGACGACCTCGAGTTCGCATGTGGGGCACCGTCCGCAGGCGACGACACCCAGCTCGCCGCGGGGATCGTCCCACGCGATCGGGACGGATGCCGCCTGCCGGTCGGCCAGCAAGGCGCGCAGGCGGTCGCGGCGGAGCGCATAGACAGGAGCGAGATCGTCGACCCGGTGCGTACTGGTGGTCCCGTCACCGAGCAGCAGCTGTACCTCATCCGCCCGCGGCACCCCGAGCTTGTCGAGGCGGTCGACGTATGCCGCAAGCTGCATGAGGGCCGTGACCCGGGCGTGGCGCGCAAGTTTCGTGTCCTGCACGACCCAGCGCCCGTCCGACCCGCGCAGGAGGAAGTCGGCAAAGCCGACGAACTCGTCGTCGGCGAACGTCGCCTGGTAGATGACGGCCGCGCGGTCTGAGCGCAGGGCCTCGTTCGTCAGCGAAACGGCGCGCGCGAGCGCGTCTGCATCCGACGAGGAGGTTTCGGGGATCTCGACGACGGCGGCACCGAATCGCTCCCGGTACGCGGCGAGTGTGCGGCGTTCGTGCACACCGCCGAGCCGACCGGCCCGCTCCAGGGTGAGGTCGATCGGATCCTCGACGGGATCGATCCGGCCGAGTTTCGCGTCGACGGCCCGAACCCAGGCGAACTCGCACTCGGCTGCTGCCTTGAGGTCGCTCGCGCTCCAGACGAATCGACGCTCCTGCTCGATGTATCGCATGATGCCTTTCCGCCTCCGACGATAGTCGGGGCATCCGACACCCTCGATGACGCCCGCACGCCGAGGGACGCGAGGTGCGAGACTGGGACGGTGAGCACGACATTGCCGTTCGAGAGCGCGTACCGCCATGGCTTCGCGCGGGTGGCGGCGTGCACGATTCCGGTCGCGATCGCCGACCCCGTCACGAACGCCGAGGCGGTCCTCACCGCCGCGCGCGCCTGTGATGAGGATGCCGTGGCCGTCGCGGTCTTTCCGGAACTGTGCTTGTCGGGATACGCGATCGATGACCTGGTGATGCAGGACGCGCTGCTGGACGGGGTCGTGACCGCGATCGAACGCCTCGTGGCGGCATCCGTGGATCTGTTCCCCGTGCTCGTGGTCGGCGCACCGTTGCAGCACCGCAACCGCCTCTACAACTGCGCCGTGGTGATCCATCGCGGCGAGATCCTCGGCGTCGTGCCCAAGGCGTACCTGCCGACGTACCGCGAGTTCTACGAGCGACGCTGGTACGCCCCCGGCCAGGAGTGGTCGGGCGAGGCAATACGGATCGGCGCTCACGAGACCGTCATCGGCACCAACCTTCTCTTCGATGCTCGAGACGTCGATGGTCTGGTGCTGCACGTCGAGGTCTGCGAAGACGTCTGGGTCCCCGTCCCCCCGTCCTCGCGGGCGGCGCTGGCGGGCGCGACGGTGCTCGCGAACCTGTCCGGCAGCCCCATCACGATCGCCCGCGCGGACGACCGGCGCACCCTCGTGCAGTCCCAGTCGCTGCGGTGCCTGAGCGCCTACGTGTATGCGGCGGCGGGAGTGGGCGAATCATCGAACGACGTCTCGTGGGACGGCCAGACGATGATCTATGAAGCCGGGACTCTGCTGGCCGAAACCGAGCGCTTCCCCGACGGCCCGCGCCGCAGCGTCGCCGATGTCGACCTCGACCGGCTGCGTCAGGATCGCATCCGTCAGGGAACCTTCGACGACAACCGTGGCACGCTCCCGCGCGACGAGTTCCTCACCGTCGAGTTCATCCTCGATCCGCCGGCAGCGGATGTCGGGCTTCGTCGTCACCTCGATCGCTTCCCGTTCGTCCCCGATGACCCCGCCCGCCTCGCGCAGGACTGCTACGAGGCGTTCAACATCCAGGTCGAGGGTCTCGTCCAGCGGATGCGAGCGATCGGCGACCCGAAGCCCGTCATCGGCGTCAGCGGCGGGCTGGACTCGACCCACGCCCTGCTGGTCGTCGCGCGCGCGATGGACCGCATGGGGCGTCCGCGTTCCGACATCCTCGCCTACACGCTCCCCGGCTTCGCGACCAGCGACCACACCAAGTCCAACGCGATCGCGCTCGCGGCGGCCATCGGCGCCTCGGTCGAGACGATCGACATCCGCCCCACAGCGACCGAGATCCTCCGCGGCATCGGGCACGCGTTCAGCCAGGGCGAGCCCGTCTACGACGTCACCTTCGAGAACGTGCAGGCGGGTGCGCGCACCGATCTGCTGTTCCGTCTCGCGAACCAGAACGGCGGGATCGTCATCGGTACCTCCGACATGTCGGAGCTCGCGCTGGGCTGGGCGACCTACGGCGTCGGTGACCAGATGAGTCACTATGCGGTGAATGCGGGAGTCCCGAAGACCCTCATTCAGCACCTGATCCGGTGGGTCATCTCTCACGACGAGGCGCAGGGCGCCGCCGCTCTCAGCGCCGAGGCGACTGCCGTGCTGCAGTCGGTGCTCGACACCGAGATCAGCCCGGAGCTGGTCCCCGCCGGCGAGGACGGCAAGATCCAGTCGACGCAAGACCGCATCGGTCCCTACGCGCTGCATGACTTCACGCTCTTCCACGTGCTGCGGTACGGAATCCGGCCCTCGAAGATCGCCTTCCTCGCCGAACGGGCGTGGCGCGATCCGGATGCCGGGCAGTGGCCGCCCGGGTTCCCGCTCGATGAGCGCTTCGCCTACGATCGCGACGCTGTCGTCCGCTGGTTGCGGGTCTTCCTGCAGCGGTTCTTCGGCTTCGCGCAGTTCAAGCGCTCGGCGATCCCGAACGGGCCCAAGGTCTCGCCGGCCGGGTCGCTGTCCCCGCGCGGGGACTGGCGCGCTCCCTCCGACGGCAATGCCCGAGCCTGGCTCGCAGAGTTGGATGCCGCGCTCAGTCCGGCATCCGACGCCTGACGTCACCTCACACGGGAGTGCGGGCGTCTTCGGCGTCGGCGAAGGCGAGGGTGATCACGAAGCCGTCGCGAGAGAGATCGGCGATCGTGTACTGCGCTTTGCGGTCGGGGATCCAGCCGCGCACCCGGGTCGCGTCGAGCTTGACGACATCCGGAACCACCCGGGCCCCTCGACCGTCGGCTTCTCGGACGGCCTGCACGCGCGTCCAGTGGTCGATGAGGTTCAGGATGTTGCTCTCGTCGAACAGGTGGGAGTGACGCTGCATCTCATGGATCGTCGAGTCGTCGGGGTGCAGGTCGCGGATGTCGAGTCCGATCGTGTAGGGCTGATCGGTGAGAGCGACCACCGTCGCCGCCCGGAAGCTGGCATTGCGGATCTGGAACGACAGCTCTTGACCGTCGACGCTCGCGAACAGCTGCGTGTGGAAGCCGAACTGGGCGGGCGCCTCGCGCTCGACACGAACGTCCTTCGGGTCGATCTTGAGTCTCGTGGCGACCAGCTCCCTCGCGAGCACCCGCTTGCGATCGTGTTCGCTCATCGACGGGTCCCACCCCAACCTCGCGTCGATTCCGGCGGGGGTTTCCAGCAGCACAGACTTCACTCGCGTCCTCCTGTCGTCGCCTCCATCCTCCCGCGTACGAGCAGCAGGGGCCAGCCGAGTCCGCCAGGCAAAATGGAGCCATGAGACTCCTCGTCGCAGCGCTCGAGCGCGAACTCGTCGCCTTCCCCGCCGAACTACCGGGGTTCGAGCGCCTCGTGACCGGTCCGGGCAAGCTTCAGGCCACCCACGCTCTCACCCGAGCGCTCGAACGCACGAGGTACGAAGAGATCGTCGTCGTCGGCACCGCGGGCGCGATCCACGAGGATGTCGAGGCCACGGTCCACGACGTGACATCCGCGATCCAACACGACGTCACCGACCTCGATCACGTCGTCGGACAGCACGTGTCTCTTCCCGCCGTGCTCACCTTGGGCCAGGACGGCCACACCATCGCGACGGGCGACCACTTCATCGATGACGCCGAGGTCGCCGCCGGCATCCAGGCCCTCGGCGCATCCCTTGTCGACATGGAGGTATACGCGTACGTGTGGGTCGCACAGCAGTACGACGTGCCGATCCGCGTCCTCAAGGCGGTGTCCGATCGCGCCCGAGACGGGGCACTGGCGGACTGGGGCGAGTCAACGGATGCGTGCAGCGCCCTGCTCCGGGAACGGATCCGCAACGACTACGGGTTGTAGGTCCCGAGCCGCCGACGTCATCCTCGGCGCCGTGGTCGGCCTCAGCGCCAACGCCAGCGGTCAGGTCGGGCCGGCGCGCAACTGCTCGTCCTCGGACGCCTCTTCACGCGCCGCGGCCCGCCGACGAGACATATCGACGATCGAGACGATGAACGCCAGCGCGATGAACACCGCGACGGAGGACATTCCGATGAGGTACGCGTCGTGGTACACGACGAGCGAGTCGCGCGTGCCGGTTTCCCGGTAGATCGTGGCGTAGAAGAGCGCGAGCGCCACCGCGGTACCGACAGCTGTGCCGATCCGCTGGCCGAGCTGCCCGACAGAACCGGCCAGACCCCCCTCCCTCACCGGAACATCCGCGAGAGCGAGCGTCTGGTTCGGGGAGAGCACGAGACCGCCGCCGAGGCCCCCGAGGATCATGACAGCTCCCATGATCCAGGGCGTCGCCGCGGGTGAGGCGAAGACCGCCACCAGGACCAGGCCCCCGGCCGCGACGAGCACCATGATGAGCCCGCCGACCACGAGCGGTCGGCCGACGCGGCTCACGAGATTGCCGCCCACCCACGAGGCGATCGCGCTCGGGATGGCGAAGCCGATCGTGACCATCCCGGCGAAGACCGGCTCGAGCTCCAGTCCGGTCTGCAGATACAGCGTCGTCAGCAGGAAAAGTGCGGGCAGCGCAGCGAAGTACGACGTCGCGAGCAGGGTGCCGTTGCGGTAGGACCCGATGCGAAACAGCGAGAACGGGATCAGGGGCGCGTTTCCCCGGGCAGCGTACCGCCGTTCCCAGGCGACGAACAGGCCCGCGAACAGGAGGAACACGGTCAGCAGCCACCACCGGCGCGGGTCGTCATCGGGCGACCCGGTCGTGAACAGGAAGGGCCACATCAATGCGAGCACGGTGATCCCGAACAGGATCACGCCGACGGGGTCGAGCGCGACCCGCCGCCCGGTGTGGACGCGCGTGGTCGGCAAGACCCACACCGCGGCGGCGATGGCGGCGATGCCCAGCGGAACGTTCATCCAGAAGATCCAGCGCCAACCGTCATCCGGCCCGCCTAGAGCGATCATAAGTCCGCCCAGTGTCGGGCCGAAGGCTGTCGCGAGCCCGATCGTCGCGCCGAACAGGCCGAACGCGCGCCCCCGCTCGGCGCCTTGGAAGATCTGCTGGATCAGTCCGAGAACCTGGGGCATCTGGATGCCGGCAGCAACCCCCTGCAGCAACCGGCAGACCATGAGGACGATGATGTTCGGGGCCAGCGCGCACGCGAGGCTCGAGAGCGTGAAGAGGACGAGGCCCACCAGGAACAGCGCTCGCCGTGAGCGCTGGTCGCCCAGGCGCCCCATGGGCACCAGGAAGAGGCCGAAGGTGAGCACGTAGCCCGAAACGATCAGCTGGAGTTCGGTCGACCCCGCACCCAGAGCCTGTTCGATCGACGGCAGCGCGACGTTGACTTTCGAGAGGTCCAGGATCGTGATGGCTGCTACGGCGGCCGCCACCCCGAACGCCCGCCACCGGGCGGGATTGGTGAGCGCGATGTCGGTGGTTCGGGGATGTGATGTCGTCCCGGAATCCGCACCCATCCTGCCAGCGTATGCCCCCCGACCGGCGACGGGCTCCGATCGAGACGCGTCTGGTCAGAGCAGGTGGGGCACCGCCTCGGTGATCACGCTCGGGCCGTAGGGGGTCGCTTCGACCAGGATGCCGATCGGAAGCTGTTCCTTCATTGCCTCGACGTGGCTGATGACGCCGATCGTGCGGCCGCCCGAGCGCAGCTCGTCGAGGGTTCGCAGGGCGAGATCGAGCGTCTCGGCATCCAGTGATCCGAACCCCTCGTCGATGAAGAGCGTGTCCAGACGGATGCCGCCGGACCGGCTCGTGACGACCTCCGCGAGTCCCAGCGCGAGGGCAAGGGACGCGAGGAACGTCTCACCCCCGGACAGCGACTGCGGAGGGCGGGTACGGCCGGTGTACGCGTCGTGGATGTGGAGCCCGAGCCCGGAGGCGGCATTGCGACGCGCCAGGGCGTCGGTGTGTTCCAAGCGATAGCGGCCGTCCGACATATCGGAAAGACGAAGGTTGGCCGCTGCCACGATCTCTTCGAGCTCGGCCGCCAGGACGAACGTCTCGAGCGTCATCCGCATCGTGTTGGGGGCACGCCCAGCGAGGGTGTCCGCCAGACGCACGAGCGTCCGGTGGCGTTCGCGGCGCACCTCGCCGTCCCGGTCGAGAGCCTCGACGGCTGCCCGCAGGTCGCCGAAACGCGCGACGCGTTCGCGAACCGTCGCGAGCTCGGCCACCGCGCGTTGCCACGCCTCGCGGGCCTGCGCCGCCGAGTGCAGTGACGCGTCGATGTCGACGAGCTCTTCCGGCGCGTCGGCAAGGTGAAGTTCGAGCTCGAGGAGCCGCTCCTTCGCGATCCTCATCGCGGCGTCGTGGTCGGTCAGTCGTGCGGCGAGCGCCTCGAACTGAGCCGGCGACAGCAATGCGGCACGCGCGGACTCGGCATCCGGGAACGTGGATCCCGCCACTGCCTCGTCGAGGGCGCGGTCGGCCTCGCGAACTCGATCGAGGGCCACCGCGTGGGCGCGACGTGCGTCAGCGATCTGCTGGGCGGCGTGGCGGCGCGCATGCGCGTCGGCGATTCGGGCCTCGACGGTGGGGAACGTTCCTCGAGCAGCCGCGACAGCGTGCTCGGCCTGCTCGATGCGCCCCGAGACCACCGCGTGCGCGGTGTCGAGGTCAACGATGCGGGCTGATGCATGGTCGATCTCCCGCTGCAGATCCGCCTCGCGCGCATCGAGCTCCGTACGGCGACGACGGGCATCGCTCAGGGCGTGCGCGGCCTCTTCGGCCGCCTGGAGCCGGGCGCGCGCGTCGCGCTCCCTCTCCACCAGCTCGTCGACGGTTCCCCGCGCCCGGCCCCGGGCAGCCTCGACGCGCGATGCGACGTCCGCGTGGCGGGCAGCGGCTTCTCGGTCGGATTCGAGGGCTCGATCGCGGGCGGCCTCCGCCTCGGCCAGCGCCGCATCCGTGACCGGGTCGTGCTCGCTCGGGGCGGGCGCGGGATGATCCACCGAGCCGCACACGGGGCAGGGCTCGTCGTCATCGAGCTCTGCGGCAAGCTCCGCGGCGAACCCCGCCAGGCGCCGCCGCATGAGCAGTCCCCACGCTGCTACCGCATCCTCGACCCCGCGCGATGCCGCCAGGCGATCAGCGGTCACCTGGGCGAGCTCTTGCGCTGATGCATCGGCCTCGCGCGCGGCCGTGAGCCGGGCTGCCACGTCGTCGCTCTCGGTGCGTGCCGCCTCGAGCATCGCGGCCGCGATGGACAGCCGCTCGATCTGCTCGCCCAGACGCGTCAACTCATCCTGTGCGTCGACGCGGTGATCGTGCATCGCGGCCAACGCCGCCCGCAACGCCTGTCTTTCGCTCGCGACCCGGTCGGCCTCGTCACGGTCAGCCGCCAGTCCCCGCTCGACGGTCTGCACGTCCTGCCACCGCGCGATCTCGCCAGTGAGGTGCTGTGCAAGTGAGACGAGGGCATCGACATCGAGTCCCGTGTCCAGATCGGCAGGGGCATCCGCAACGGCGGTCGTCTCGACACTGCCGGCCGAGTCGGCATCGGCATGGGCCCGGCGAGCCTGCTCCACCGGCGCGCGCAGGTGTTCGGCGGCCCTGGCCTGCTCGAGGCGCGCGCGATCGGGCGCCAGCGCGTCGGATTCGAGCTCCAGAGCCGCGAGACGTTCGCGTGCGCTCGTGCGGTGCTGCTGCTGTTCGCGCACGGCCCGCAGGCGGGCATGCTCGGCTTCGGCGGCAGCCAGCGCCGCGTCGGCGCGGTCGACAGCTTCCTCGCGGGTCTGCAGGTCATAGGCGGCGCGCGCCGCCATCCGTTCGAGATCGATCGGCGTCTCTTCGGGAAGCCACCCCGAGTCGCGTCCGAGGGTCTCGAGCTCACGACGAAGGCGCTCGAGATGCTCGGCATCCCGCTCCTGCTCACGCTCGGACTCTCGCCGACGCTCGTCGAGACGCTTCTCGTAGTCCTCGTAGATCTGCGTTCCGAACAACGTCCGCAGCACCCGCTGCCGGTCGGCGTTTCCTGCCAGCAGGAACTGCGAGAACCTGTTCTGCGCGAGCAGGATCACCTGCAGGAACTGCTGGTGGGAAAGACCGACCACGTCGTCGATGGCGTGACCCACGTCTCGCGGGCCCGCCGCGTAGCCGACCCAGTGCTCTGCACCGCTTCCATCCGGGGCAGCGACCCCCT
This sequence comes from Microbacterium sp. bgisy207, assembly GCF_057706855.1. Taxonomy (NCBI): domain Bacteria; kingdom Bacillati; phylum Actinomycetota; class Actinomycetes; order Micrococcales; family Microbacteriaceae; genus Microbacterium; species Microbacterium sp. bgisy207. The sequence continues at coordinate 240,658 of NZ_JBYIPB010000001.1, read as the reverse complement.
CCAGCCGCTCCAGCAACGCATCCGCCGCGACGACGGTCATGCCCGTGCCGCGGCGCTTGGGGCGCTCGTAGTCCGGCGAACGGGTGATGCGCCATCGATCGGCTCCCGCCGTGAACTCCATGGTCACCCGCGTCGGGTCGTCCGGGCCGCAGTGATCGCTGCGCAGCCGGCGCTCGGCTCCGTCGTAGCGGGGGACCGTCCCGTAGAGGGCGAAGCAGATCGCGTCGAGGATGCTGGACTTGCCCGCACCCGTCCGGCCCGCGATCACGAACACACCGGACGGAGCCAGAGCATCGAAATCGACCTGCTGCGCCTCGCGGAACGGACCGAAGCCTTCGATCTGTACCCGGTGGATCCTCACGCGAGGGCCTCCGCGACGGTGCGATCCTCCAGCAGCTGCGCGATCAACGATGACTCGGCATCGGTTGCGCCCTCACCCTCGCGGACGTGCGAGAGGAAGGCGTCGATGAGGTCGGCATCCGTTCGTGCGGCGCGCACACGACGGGCGTACGTCTTTCCATCGTGATCGAGCTGCCGTCGCGGCGCATGGACGATCGACGCGCAGAACGGGAAGCGCTCCTGCAGCCGGCGCAACGGGTCGCGCTGCGGCGTGGCATCCGTGTACTCGGCGCGCACCCACGCGGCCGCGGCGTGCTCGTGTTCGGCGGCGGAGCACAGCTCATCGAGCGTCCCCCGGATCGTGACGAGGCGGCGCGGAATCGGCAGATCGAGCCAGGCTGCCGAGACCTCACCGGATGCCGAGATATCGACAAGCCACGAGCCGCGGGGCTTGTCGGCCTCGCCAAAGCTGTAGTGCAGGGGCGCGCCGGCGTAGCGGACCGAGGGCGCGAGCTGCTGGCGCCCGTGGATGTGCCCGAGAGCGACATAGTCGATGCCGTCGAACTCGGCGAGGGGGACGACATCGAGTCCGCCCTGCTGGATGTCTCGCTCGAGGCCGGGAGTGGGATCGACGCCCGCGGTGAAACAGTGCGACACGACGATCGACCGGCCGCCCCGCGTAGCGAGGTCTGCACGGATGAGCCGCATCGCATGGGCGATCGCGTCGTGCTGCGTGCGCAGCGGCTCCCCGGGCCACACCCGTCGCAGCAGCGCCGGTTCGAGGAAGGGGATGCCGTAGACGTGGACGGGTCCATCCGCGTCGGCCAGCGTGACCGGGGCATTCAGGCGGGCAGGATCGGTGAGGACGTGGATACCCTCGCGCAGGAGAGCGGACTGGAACCCCAGCCGGGCCGCCGAATCGTGGTTGCCGCTGGTCACAACGACGGTGGCTCCGGCGCCGGCCAGTGCGGAGAGAGTATCGGTGAGGAGCGTGTAGCACTCAGCGGGTGGCGTGGAGGAGTCAAAGACGTCGCCCGCGACGATGACGAGATCGACAGCGTTCTCCCGTACCTGGCCGACGAGTGCGGCGAGCACCTCGCGCAGCGCGGGCAGCGTCGAGTGGCCGTGAAACGACCTCCCGATGTGCCAGTCGGAGGTGTGCAGGATGCGCATATTCACACGCTACGGCGCGCCTCCGACATCCGTTCCAAGACTCACGGGGATGCGGCTACGAGACAGGCGCGGAGACTGATCATGCCCCGGGAGCAGCCACCGACTCGCGTGAGCGCAGCGGCATCGGCACCCGCCGGATGCTCCCCCATTCCGAGGGGTCGTTCTCGAGCAAGACCTGGAGCGCGAGGGCACCCAATTCGTAGTGCGGCAGCGCGAAGGTCGTCAGCCGTGGCCGCAGCCAGCTCGCGAGTTGGTGGTCGTCGAACGAGACGATCGAGAAATCCCCGGGGATCGACAGTCCGGCTTCCTGGATCGCCTGGTACGCACCGAAGGCGAGGCGGTCGTTGAAGGTGATGAGGGCCTCGCCGCGCGCACCCGTGTCCAGGAGGGACCGGGTGGCCGCCCACCCGTCTTCGGGCAGCCACACCGAGCAGAGCCGGGCGCTGGCGGGCTCAAGACCGTCATCGGCCAGCGCATCGAGGATTCCCCGCAGCCGCTCGGTTCCGGCGACGGTCTGCACGGGGACGTCGTCGAGGCCGGGACCGGCACCCAAGAGGTGGATGCGGGAGTGCCCCGCCGCCCGGAGCACGTCGACCGCCGCGCGTCCGGCGGAATACTCGTCGGGCACGATAGCGGGGACCTTCCCCGCGGCACCGTCTTCGGGCAGCGCGTTCAGCAGGACCGCGCTGCGCGGGTCAACGCCCGCCGGCAGCGCACGCACACGGGTGAACATCGACGCGATGATGAGCCCATCGACCTGACGATCGATCATCCCCTGGACGAGCCGGCGCTCCTCATCGGGGGCACCCTCGGTCTCACCGATGAAGAGCATGTAGCCGCTACGGTGCGCGTGCTCGAGAGCGCCCTTGATGAGGTCACCGGCGAGTTGTGACGTGGCCACGGTGTCGGAGACGAAACCGATCGTGCGGCTGGACCCACCGCGTAACGCCGATGACAGGATGTTCGGGCGGTAGGCCAGCTCTGAGGCGACGCGGCGCACACGTTGCTGCGCCGCCTCCGAGATGCGCAGTTCGTCGCCGCGGTCCGACAGCACGAGCGAAGCCGTCGTCCGGGACACCCCGGCCGCCGCAGCAACATCGGCGAGGGTCACGCGCTTCGATTTCACGACGAATCTCCTTCGTTCGCAGCATCCTAGAGCGCCGGGCCAGAGAGAGCCGCGCGGGCCGTGCGCGGGGATGTATGGTCGCCGCGGTTGACAGAACGGTGGATGTGACGGAGGATGGCCTTGCTAATCCGATTTAGCACGACGAGGGATGCCGCATCCGCTTCCGCGGACGCAGAAAGTTACACAGCCATGGCGCCGTCGCCGTACCTCCCCGCAACCGGAAGGAAGACACCGATGTCTCGAGTCCCACGCTCCCGAGCCCTCGCGATCCTCGCCGTCGGCGCAGCCGCAGGCCTGGCGCTGACCGCCTGTGCCCCGCCCGGCGGCGACAGCGCCCCGACCTCCGCCGCTTCGGTGGACCCCGCCGCAGGATGCGGCACCGATGACGTCGTCCTCGACATGTACATCGAGACGGGCTTCCCCCTCCCCAAGGAGCTCGCCGCCGAGTTCACCAACCAGCACCCGAACGTCACGTTCGACATCCGCGAGGACCAGTTCGCCGTCATCACGCAGAACGCGCCCCGCGTCCTGCAGGACTCGCCGCCGGACCTCATGCGCCTGCCGCAGATGTCCGAGCTCGCCTCGGGCGGTCTCCTGCTCGATCTCGACCCGTACGCCGAGGCCTACGGCTGGGTCGACTGGCCCGAGTCGCAGCTCGAGCAGCTGCGGGTGGACGAGGACGGCCGCCGTGGAACCGGCCCGCTCTATGGCATGGGTCTGAACTTCTCCATGACCGGCGTGTTCTACAACAAGGAGCTGGCCGCGCAGATCGGTATGGACGAGCCTCCTCAGACCCTCGAAGAGTTCGACTCCTACCTGCAGGCGGCCAAGGACGCCGGACTCACCCCGATGGCTCAGTTCAACGGCGGCGCTACCGGCGGACTGCTCTTCCCGCTCCAGGCCCTCATGGCGTCATACGGGCCCACCGCGCCGATCAACGACTGGATCTTCCAGGCTCCCGGAGCCACGATCGACACTCCCGAGAACCTTGCCGCTGCCGAGCACCTGCAGAAGTGGGTGGATGCCGGGTACTTCGCGCCCGACATCAACTCGCTCGACTACTCGCAGATGATGAGCCGGTTCATCGGCGGCGAGAGCGTGTTCGTCTTCAGCGGCGACTGGGAGTCCGGAAACCTCGACGCCCAGATGCCCGGCAACGCCGGCTTCTTCCTGATGCCGCCGCTCGAGGGCAGCAGCCAGATGGGCGCGATGTCCGCGCCGCTGACCTACGGCATCGCGGCCGGCGCGGAGCACCCGGATTGCGCGGCGTACTTCCTCAACTGGATCGCGACCGACGAGACGGCGCGCACCATCACGGTCGAGGTCGGCGGCTCGCACCCCATGGGTCCCGCTGACGCGTTCATGCCCGAGGTCGACCCCGACTCGGTCACCGCAGCGACCCTGGCCGCGGGCAACACGATCAACGAGGTCAACGGAGCGATGGACTTCATCGCGAACGCGACCGGGTCGATCTACGCCCAGAGCTGGACTCCGAACGTCCAGCGCCTTGCCGCCGGTGAAGAGGATGCGGCGACGTTGCTCAGCAACGTGCAGGCCGACTATGAGCAGGAAGTGAGCGAGTAACGCTCATGACCTCTCGTCCCACGGGGGCCGCGCCGCGCGCCGGCGCGGCCCCCGCCACGAAACTCCCCCGAACCCCGACGCAGCCCGCGCGTCGGTTTCGGAACGCGGCGGGGATCTACCTCCTCGTGGTTCCCGCCGCGTTCTTCTACGTCACCTTCGTCCTCCTGCCGATCGGGCGGACGGCGCAGTACTCGCTGTATCACTGGGACGGTATCGGCCCCGCGACGTGGGCCGGGTTCGACAACTACGTCGAGGTCTTCACCAACCCGAAGCTGGTCGGCTCCATCCTCAACTCGTTCGAGCTGATCCTGTATTTCAGCATCATCCCCGTCGTTCTGGCTCTGTTCGCCGCGAACATCATCCGCGGCATCGCCGCCTCGCGTCTGGCCGGGGTCTCCCGAACCGTCCTGTTCCTGCCGCAGGTGATCCCTCTGGTGGCGGCAGGCATCATGTGGACCTGGCTGCTGGCCACCGACGGTCTGGTCAATCAGCTGCTGCGAGCGATCGGACTCGGCGGGATCACGCGCGCCTGGCTCGGCGACTTCGCCACGGCGCTGCCCGCCGTGGGCGTCATCGGAGCATGGGTGCAGTTCGGGTTCTGTCTGCTGCTCCTCCTGGCGGGAATGACCAAGATCGACCCCAACCTCTATGAGGCGGCCCGCATCGATGGCGCCGGCCCGGTGCGCGAGTTCGTCTCGATCACCCTGCCGAGCCTGCGCCAGGAGCTCGCCGTGGCGATCACGATCACCGTCATCGCCGCGCTGGCAAGCTTCGACATCATCTACATCTCCACGCAGGGCGGCCCGGGCAACGCGACTCTGGTGCCGGGACTGCAGATCTACTACCTGGCCTTCTTCGAGCGCGAGATCGGCACCGCCTCGGCGCTGGGTATCGCGCTCATGGCGCTCGTGCTGCTGGTCGTGCTGCCGCTGCAACGCCTACTGAGAGGACGCGACGGATGATCGTCTCGACGACCGAGAAGTGGCTCGGCCGGATCCTGCTCGTGTTCATGATGCTCGTGACGATCGTCCCGTTCATCAGCCTGTTCGTGACAGCGCTCCACGAGCCCGGCACCTATCCCAGTGGCCTGAGCCTGCCGGAGACGCCGCACTGGGAGAACTTCCTCCTCGCCTTCAACGCAGCCAACATGCCCGCCCTGCTGTGGTCGAGCATCCTCATCGAGCTGGGCGTGGTTCCAATCGCGATCATCATCGCCACGCTGGCCGGCTTCGCTCTCGGACACCTGCGTCCGGTCGGCGGACGCATCGTGTTCATCGTGTTCCTGCTGGGCCTGACGCTGCCCTTCGAGGGCGTCATCGTGCCGCTGTACTACCAGATCCGCGACATGGGATTGCTCAACACGCGCTGGGCGATCATCCTGCCGCTGATCGGGCTGTTCATGCCGTTCGCCGTCACCTGGATGCGCGCGCACTTCGTGAACATGCCCCAGGACCTGTCGGAGGCGGCCCGGATGGACGGCGCGACCACCTGGCAGCTGTTCTGGCGCATCCACGTTCCGCTTTCGCTGCCGGCGATCTCCTCGCTCGGGATCCTGCTGTTCCTGTGGACGTGGAACCAGTTCCTGTTGGCGATCGTGCTGGTGGACGACCCGACGAAGCGAACCATGGCGGGCGCTCTCGGCGCGTTCCAGGGGCAGTGGGGTACCGACATCCCGCTGCTGTGCGCCGGCTCGCTGCTGATCCTGACCCCGACCCTCATCGTCTTCCTGATCTTCCAGCGTCAGTTCGTCTCGGCGCTGCTTCAGGGCTCCGTGAAAGGCTGAGCGGTGAGCACACCTCCCCCGATCGATCCCGAGCTCCAGCAGGTGCTGGCATCGACGCCGGATGTCGTGACGACACTGCACCCTCACGAGATCACCGCACTTCGGGAACGGGCCGTGCGCCCGAGCCTCGACGATATGACGATGTCGGGCGCGTTCGAGTTGACGGTGCATCTGGCCGCCCGTGCCGGGCACCCCGCCACCGAGGTGGTTCTGCTGCGGCCGGTGGCCCGCGACGGGGCGCTGCCGGTGCTGTTCCACGCCCACGGCGGAGGCATGATCGTCGGCACCCCGTACGACGAACTGCCGGCCCTCGCGCGTTTCGCCGCGCAGACGGGGGTCGCCGTCGCGTCGGTGACGTATCGGCTGGCCCCCGAGCACCCCTTTCCTGCGGCCGTCGAGGATGTGTACACCGGCCTGTCCTGGATCTCGGAGCACGCGGCCTCGCTGGGCATGGATCCCGATCGGATCGTGCTCCACGGCGTGAGCGCCGGCGGGGGGCTCGCTGCGGCGACCGCGCTGCTGGCCCGCGACCGGCGAGGGCCAGCGGTGTTCGCGCAGATGCTGCTGTGCCCCATGCTGGATGCGCGCAACGACTCGGCATCCGGTCACCAGATGGCGGGGAGGGGTGCGTGGGATCGCGTGGCCAACCATACGGGCTGGTCGGCGTACCTGGGCGATGAACCAGGCGAGATCTCTGCCTACGCCTCCCCCGCCCTGGCGGAGGATCTCTCGGGACTGCCGCCGACATTCATCGACGTGGGCAGTGCCGAGACGTTCCGCGATGAGGACATCGCCTACGCCGAACGCATCTGGGCGGCGGGCGGACAGGCTGAACTGCACGTGTGGGCCGGCGGCGTGCACGGGTTCGATGCGCTGGCTCCGGAGGCGGTTCTCTCCCAGCAGGCTCGAGCGGCTCGAGTCCAGTGGCTCACGCGGCAACTCGCCGCGGCGCGCGTTCCCGCCTGACGGCGCCCGATCGGACGCTCAGACGCGGGGCTTGAGGATGCCGGCGTGCTCGGGGTGCCGGTCGAACCACTCAGCGACATACCAGCACACCGGGATCACCTCGCGGTCGCCGCGCTCCTCGAGTTCGGCGACGGCACGCGCGACGATCTCGGCGGCGTACCCGTGCCCCCGGAAGGTCGGAACGGTGTATGCGCGCGTCAGGGCGATCGAGCGGCCGTCATCGTTGTAGTCGAGCGCACTGACGAGGTCATCGCCCACGTGCAGCGTGTAGCGGGAGGCATCCGTCTCGTTCGCGAACCGTGTCTCGCTCATGCCCCCAGGCTACGCCTGCGGGACCAGCCCGCGGCCGGTGTTGCGCCTCATGACGTCGTCGGGCGCGACGCGGGGAGCACCCGTGTACGCACGAGCTCCTGGTACCAGCGCCCGCTGTCCTTGACGGTGCGTTCGAGGGTGTCGAAGTCGACCCGCACGATGCCGAAGCGCTTGGCGTAGCCGTAGCCCCACTCGAAGTTGTCCAGCAGCGACCACACGAAGTAACCGCGCAGGTCCACGCCCCTGGCCATTGCGCGATGGGCTGCGGTGAAGTGGCGCCGCAGGTAGTCCAGACGCTCGGGGTCGGGCACCGAGCCGTCCTCTGCCACGGCGTCGTCGAAGGCCGCGCCGTTCTCGGTGACCATCATCGGCTGCTCAGGGAACTGCTCGTGCAACGACACGAGAAGCTCCTCGAGACCCTCCGGAGCGATGTTCCACCCCATCGCGGTGTACGGCCCGGGCTGCTCCACGAACTCGACGAGCTGGTCGCTGCCCGGCCACGCGGTGCCGCCCTCCGCGCCCTTGTGCCCGTCGTTCTGCTGCTTGGGAGAGATGCCATCCCACATCCGGACGGTCGCGGTGGAGTAGTAATTCACCCCGAGCACATCGATCGGCTGGTGGATGTCGGCGAGGTCGCCGTCGTGCACGAACGACCAGTCGGTGACCGACGCCGTATCCTCCAGCAGATCCGCCGGGTACTCCCCCCGGAGCATGGGTCCCGTGAACGCCCGGTTGGCGAGCGCATCGATCCGGCGCATCGCCTCCGACGCACGCTCGCCCTCGCCGCGCAGCACGTGGAAGTTCAACGTCACCGAGTACTGCGGGTCGCCGGTGGAGGTCGCGCGCAGCGCCTGCAGGGCGCGACCGTGGGCGAGGTTGAGGTGATGGACGGCAGCCAACGCGGCGGCCGGCTCATGGCGGCCCGGAGCATGACCACCCTGGCCGTACCCGAGGTACGCCGAACACCACGGCTCGTTCAGGGTCGTCCAGGTGTGGACCCGGTCGCCGAAGGCCTCCCCGACGACCCGCGCGTACTCCTCGAAGGCGTCGACCGTCGCGCGGTTCGCCCAGCCGCCGGCATCCTCGAGCGGCTGCGGCAGGTCCCAGTGATAGAGCGTCGCGACCGGCTTGATGCCCCGCGCGAGCAGTCCGTCGATCAGGCGCGAGTAGAAGTCGAGTCCCGCGGGGTTGACCTCTCCGCGACCGGTGGGCACGATCCGCGGCCACGCGATCGAGAACCGGTAGGCGTCCAGACCCAGCTCGGCCATCAGATCGAGGTCGCTCTCCCACCGGTGGTAGTGGTCGCACGCCACATCCCCGGTGTCGCCGTTCCACACCTTGCCTGGCGTCTTGCTGAACGTGTCCCAGATCGAGGGACCGCGCCCGTCCTCGTCGAACCCGCCCTCGACCTGGTAGGAGGCGGTCGCGGAACCGAACGTGAAGTCCTGCGGGAAGACCAGACCGGAATCCCGGTAGTCGGCGGAACCGATCATCGTGGGGGTGTCCTTCGTGCTGAGGCGTGCGTCATCGGGGGTCATGCGCGCTCCCCGTCGACCGGTCCGTGCTCGGTGACGGCGGCGCGGTCGACCGAGAAGGTCTCGGTGTGACCGTCGGGGTTCGTGATGGTGACGCTAGCAATCCCCTCTCCCCCCGGGAAGACGCGGATCGCGAGTCCGTCGAGATAGTCGTAGTCGGGACGGTCGTCCCGAGCACCCCACGGGAGCACTGCGCCGGGCCGCACGTACAGCGGCAGGCTGTCGAAGCCGTGCACCTCGGTGCGCCATCCGCCGCCTTCGACCCGCTCCCCCGTCAGCAGGTGGGTCCAGGTTCCGGGCGGGAGGTAGAAGCTCACCTCACCCGAGGCGCTGAAGACGGGCGCGACGAGGATGTCGGAGCCGAGCATGTACTGACGGTCCAGGTAGGCGACGGCCGGGTCGCCCGGGAACTCGAGCTGCATCGGGCGCATGACGGGAAGACCCGTGGATGCCGCATCCTGACCCACCTGGAACAGGTACGGCATGAGCCGCATCTTCAGCCGCGTGAACAGCCGCGTGACGTCCACGGCCTCCTCATCGAAAGCCCACGGCACGCGGTAGGACTCCGAGCCGTGGAAGCGCGAGTGCGAGCTCAGGAGGCCGAACGCGGTCCAGCGCTTGAACACCGCCGGGTCGGGGGTTCCCTCGAACCCGCCGATATCGTGGCTCCAGAACGCGAAGCCGCTCATCGCCAGCGACAGCCCACCGCGCAGCGTCTCGGCCATCGACGTGAACGTCGAGGTCGAGTCTCCGCCCCAGTGCACCGGCATCGACTGTCCGCCGGTCGTGGCCGACCGCGCGAACAGCACGGCCTCGCCCTCTCCCCGGGCCTGCGCGAGCACGTCATACACGGCGCGGTTGTACAGCTGCGTGTAGAGGTTGTGCATCCGCTCGTCGTCGGAGCCGTCGAAGTAGTCGACATCGAGGGGGATGCGCTCGCCGAAGTCGGTCTTGAAGGCATCCACCCCCTGGTCGATGAGGCGGCGCAGCTTCGACTGGTACCACGCTGTCGCGTCGGGGTTGGTGAAGTCGACGAGCCCCATACCGGCCTGCCACAGATCCCACTGCCAGACCGATCCGTCGGGACGGGTGACCAGGTATCCCTGCTCAGCGGCCTCGGCGAACAGCGGCGAGCGCTGCGCGATGTAGGGGTTGATCCACACGCACACGCGCAGATCCTTCTCGTGCAGGCGCGCGAGCATACCGTCGGGGTCGGGGAAGACCCGCGGATCCCACTCGAAGTCGCACCAGTTGAACTCGCGCATCCAGAAGCAGTCGAAGTGGAACACCGAGACGGGCAGCTCACGCCGAGCCATCTCGTCGATGAACGAGGTCACGGTCTGCTCGTCGTAGTCGGTCGTGAACGAGGTCGACAGCCACAGCCCGTACGACCACGCCGGCACGTGCGCGGGGCGACCGGTGAGCGCGGTGTAGCGACCGAGCACGTCGGCCGGGGTCGGTCCCGCGATGACGAAGTACTCGAGGACCTCGCCGGGCACCGAGAACTGCACGCGCTCGACAGCCTCCGAGCCGACCTCGAACGACACGTGTCCGGGGTCGTTGACCAGCACGCCGTAGCCGCGGTTGGACAGGTAGAACGGGACGTTCTTGTAGGCCTGCTCGCTGGAGGTTCCGCCATCGGCGTTCCAGATCTCCACCGACTGCCCGTTCTTGACGAGCGGGCCGAACCGCTCGCCCATGCCGTACACGAGCTCCCCGACGCCGAGGTCGAGCTGCTCGTGTACGTAGGTGTCGGATGCCGGGGCGGCAAGCCCCGTGCGCGCGTTTCCTGCCACACCGTGCGCGACGTCGGCATCGGGCGCCAGACGGATGTAGCCGGCCGACTTGTGTCCGCTCGCGGTGACGGGCACGCCGTCGACCTCGAAGGACAGCGACCACGGGGCACCGTGGGTCACTCGCGCGGTGAGGGCTCCCGTCGAGAGGGTGCCTTCGGCATCCGTCACGACAGCCGTCCCCGCGCCGCCGGTCGCACCCGGGAGCGCGAACCCGCCGTGCCAGTGCCCGCCCTCGTGGTGGGCGATCCGCACGCGCACGACACCTTCGAGCGGCGAGGACAGCGTGACGGTGAGGGTCGGCCGGTTCAGGACGTCGCCGCGTTTGGCGATCCGGACGGTGGGAGCGGTGACGGTCAGAGCGTCGCCGTCCTGGGGGTGAACGGCCTGCCAGATGTCGTAGGCCTCCTGCGCGTACAGCGCGGTGACGCCCGGGCGCAACTGCCAGAACCCGTCGGTGAATCTCATTACTTGACTGCTCCTGCCGTGATGCCGCGTGTCAGCGTGCGCTGGAAGATGAGGAAGAAGAGGAGGGTCGGAAGGATGCCCAGCAGCGCCGACGCACTCGTGGTGGTCACGTCCATGAGACGGTCGCCCTGCAGGACGCTGATGGCGACCGGTACCGTCTGGGTCGCGTTGGAGACGAGGAACGTCAACGGGATGAGGAACTCGTTCCAGGTCCAGATGAAGAAGAAGATCAGGAGCACCGAGAGGGTCGGCCTGCTGATCGGGAAGACGACCCGCCACAGGATCTGCCACCGGGAGGCGCCGTCCATGGATGCCGCCTCGAGCACTTCCTTCGGGAAGGTGCCGTAGACGGATGCCAGGAGGTACGTCCCGAAGGCAGCCTGGATGACGGTGAAGATGATGATCACCGACCACACGGTGTTGTAGAGCCCGACTGCTTTGGCCATGTAGTACAGCGGGTACAGCAGCGCCTCCTGCGGCAGGAGGTTCGCCAGCAGGAACAGCAGCACGATCCAGCTCCGTCCGCGGACGCGGCCGATCCCGATCGCGAACGCGTTGAGCATCGAGATGAGGACGGCGAGCACGGCCACGGCGCCCGAGACGAAGAAGGAGTTCCACAGCTTCTCGGGGAAGTTGACCCGTTCCCAGAAGGCGACGAGGCCGTCGACGTAGAACTCCGTCGGAATCGACAGCGGCCCGCTGTTGGAATACTCCGCGGGTGACTTGAACGAGTTGACGATGATCAGATAGAACGGCGCGACGACCAGCAGCGCGCCGATGACGACGAACGCGACCATCAGCCAGTCGATCCCGCGCGGCGTGTTCATGCCGCCTCGACGACGCCGGGGCGTTCTGGCTCCGGGGGTGGTCATGGTTGCGGTCGCCATCACAGCCCCGCCCTTTCCTTGCGCTCCGAGGCCGTCTGGGCCCGGATGAACACGACGGCGATGACGCCAATGACGAGAGTGAGCGCCGTGGCGATCGTGGCGCCGTAGCCGACCTGCTGAGCCTGGAAGAACTCGGAGTAGGCGTAATAGGCGGGGACGATCGTGGAGGTGCCGGGGCCACCGCGGGTCAGCACATAGACGGGACCGAACACCTTCAGCGCAGCGATCGTCGTGGTGAGGGTCACGACATAGATCTCGGGACGGATGATGCTGACCGTGATGGCGCGGAATCGCTGGAACCAGTTCGCTCCGTCCAATTCGGCCGCCTCATACAGCTCGGGGTCCACGCGCTGCAGCGCCGCCATGAAGATGACGACCGGGTACCCGATCTGCACCCATATGAGGACGACCATGATGCTGGGCAGAGCCGTGTCGGGGCTTCCCAGCCAGTTGTGGGCGAGGAAGCCCAGGCCGATGTTCTCGAGGATCGTGTTCAGCGCACCATCCTGGGGGCGCAGGATCCAGCCGATGACGATACCGGCTACGGCGACCGGCAGGATCTGCGGAAGGTAATAGGTCGCACGCAGGAAGCTCGCGAAGCGGCCCCCGAACTTCCGGCCGACGAGGTCGAAGAGGACCGCAGCGAGGATCAGTCCGATGACGGTGGGCACGACGACCATCGCGACGATCATCCAGATGCTGTTGCCGAAGGACGTCCAGAACTTCTGGTCCTGCATCAGCGCGGCCCAGTTTTCCAGTCCGATCCAGATCGGCGGGCGGATGCCGCGCCACTCCGTGAACGTGAGGTAGAAGTTCCAGACCAGGGGGATGATCACGACCACCAGCAGCAGCACGAGTCCCGGCAGCAGATAGAGCCAGTACGAACCGGAGCGGGCGCGTCCCCGCTGGGGGATCAGGGGCTCCTCTGGAGGGAGCCGCGGGGTCCGGCTGCGCCGGACGAAGGGGACTGCTGCGGTCATGTTCCGATTCCTCGGGTGGATGGGGGGCCGGGCGGCCGGCCGGGGAAGTGGCACGGTGGGGGCGGGGGCTGCCCGCCCCCACCGCGTCCGGGTTACTGCCAGTACTGCTCGGCGTACGAGTCGTACTCCTCGCCGAGCGAGGTCTGCACCTGCTCGGGTGTGGCCGTTCCGTTGGCCAGCTCCTGGAGGTTCGCCACGATGGCGTCGTAGAACGTCGGGGTCGGCCAGTCGGGGTAGAACGCGAGGCCGTCCTGCGCGGTCACGGCGTTGAAGGCGGAGATGAGCTTCAGGCTCGCCTCGTCGGTGATGTCGGCTTCATTCGCGGCCACGGGAAGACCGCCGTTGTTGCCGATGATCGCCTGGATCTCGGGGCGCATCGTGATGTCGATGAACTTGTAGGCCAGTTCCTTGTTCTGGGCGTTCTCGGGAACGACCCAGAGGTTGCCCGAGGAGCCCAGGCTCAGGTCAGAGCCCGGGAAGGGGAACAGCCCGAGCTCGAAGTCGGTGATCTCGCTGAGGAAGCGGCCGTACCACCAGCTGCCCGACACGAAGATCGGGTACTGCCCGGCGATGAATGCGGTACCGGCATCCTCGGCCTTCATGCCCGCGACATCCGCCGAGATGTAGCCGGCGTCGATGTACTCCTTGAGGGTTTCGGTGGCGTAGGAGATCTGCTCGCCCTGCCAGTCGACGGGGTTCGCGTAGAGCTGGTAGTCATCGACCCACTGACGATCTGCCTGGCTCAGGGCGAGCTGGTACCACAGCTGACCGAGGGGGTATTCAGCGCCGGCCTCGGCCAGCGGCGTGATCCCCTCTGCGACGAACGCGTCGAGCACGTCGATGAACTCGTCGTAGGTCGTGGGCACCTCGAGGCCGGCTGCCGCGAACATGTCCTCGTTGTAGTACACCGTGACGAACTCGCCGTAGTTGGGCACGCCGTACCAGGTGTCGCCACCCATCACGCCGTCGGCGCTGTACTTCGCAGTCGTCTGCAGCGACGGCGCGAGCAGCTCATCCCAGCCGTACTCGGCGACGACCTCGTTCAGGTCGGTCAGCAGACCCTGGCTCGCGAGCAGGCCCGCGGTCGCGTTCCCCTTGTTGTACTCCATGACATCCGGGGCCTCGTCGGAGTTGAGGACCTGGCTGGCGGTGGAGCGGATCTGCTCGAAGCCCTTGGCCTCAAACTCGACGGTCACGTCGGGGTTCTCCTCCTGGAAGACCTCGATCGCAGCATCCCAGGCTTTGCCCATCGCGCTGTCTTCGCCTTCGTAGTGCCAGAGGACGAGAGTGTCTCCGCTCTCGCCTTCGGAGGAGCCCGAGCATCCGGCCAGGGCGAGTGCGGCTACGGTCATCGCGCTCGCGGCGACCAGTGTTCGCTGTGTGGTGCGGGTGAAGCGTGCCATCGGTGGCACTCCTTTCTTGGTGACCTGCGTCGGTCGGGTGTTATCGGAAGGGCTGTGAAGTTGTGGGTGGAAAGTCATCGAAGCGTTTCGACAAACGACACGCGTGGGCGGGGTCGGTGGTGGGTTCACGGACCCGCGACCGTCTCCGAGGCGCCGTCCGCCGACCGGACCCGGGGCCCGATCGAGTCGCGGGACAGATACGTGGGCGCAACAAGGTGAAGCCCCGGCTCCGGCCGGTCTCCATCAAGGCTCTCAAGCGCGAGCTCGACGGCACGATTGCAGGACTCGGCAGGGATGAGCGGAAGCGCGTCGATCGGTCGAGCCAGAGTGTCGATGTCGAAGCTGTTGCCGACCGAGATGAGTGACAGGTCATACGGCACGCTGATCTGGCGCTGATCGAGCTCGGACAGCACGATGGCGTGCGCGTCCTCGTTCGAGTGCAGGATCAGCGCCGTGACCCCGGCAGCCAGGAGCTCGGACAGCGCTGCACGACATCCGTTTCGATCGGTTTGGACCCGCCCACTGGCCCGAAAGAACGTCTCGACGCCCAGCTCAGCCGCCCGGCGCTCGTACGCTGCTCTCACCCGGGGCGGGAAGTTGGACTTGTCGTAGGCCGTCTCGGTCATGCCGAGCATGCCGATGCGCGTGTGGCCGAGGGCGGCAAGCTTGTCCACTGCAGTGCGCGCCGCCGCCTCGAAGTCGAGGTCGACGCACACCAATCCGTCGTGGTCGTCGGGCACGCCGATGAACACGGTGGGCGTGGCGATACTGCGCGCCAACGCCACGCGCTCGTCGTCGGGCGCGACATCCAGGACCAGGATCGCGTCGGCAAGACCACTCGAGGCGACGCGGCTCATCCCCGACACGGCCTGCTCCTCGGTCAGCAGCAGGATGTCGTAGTCATGGCGACGCGCGGCAACCGCGGTCGCCAGCACGAACGCCATGTGAGTCGGCACATGGGTGTCGGTGCGCAGCGGCTCGGTGAGCGCGAAGATGTTGGTGCGGCGCCCCGCCAGCATCCGCGCGCTCGCATTCGGGCTGTACCCGAGCTTGGCGACGGCGTCTTCGATCCTCTTGCGGGTCGCCGGCGATACGGGGCGCTTTCCGCTGAGTGCGTACGACACGGTGCTGATCGACACGCCGGCAGCCTCTGCCACCTCGTTGATCTTCGCCATGACGACTCCGCTGTTGTCCTACCGGGTACTCGAAGCGCTTCGCTAAACGCTTCGACGGCGATGTTATGCACAGAAGATGCCGAGCGCAACCTTTTGTCTCCATGAACAACAAACCGTGATGCGTTCGTGATCGCCGGCGGGCGGACCCATCGCGGAGCCACGCCCGCGGGGACCGTCCGCAAGATGTGAACCCCCAGGAGGCTGGAGTGAGCACATTGCGTGAGGATGAGGCGCCGCTCCGGGCGCAATTGTGGCGATTTGACGCACTTCGACGCGTTCGGTCATAATCGGCCGCATGACTGACAACGCGCATGTCCTGTCCGCCTGGGAGGCGAACGGAACTGCCGGCATGATGATGGCCGGCCGCGCAGTCATGTGTTGTCGAATGTGTCGCTGACGACACGTCAGCGGGGCGCCTTCTGCACTCCAGATCGCGCGACCCCTCGCCCCTTCCCCGAGCGCGTCCCTCCGATCCGCTCGACACCGACCTCACGGGTCACCGCAACACCTCTGCCCGAACCGTCCGGGCCCTCCGCAAGGACCATCATCCCCATGTCGAACACCGCCCTTCTCACCCGCCCCGCTCCCACCCGTCACCTGCACGCGGTTCCCGCGATCACCGAGGAACCGCCCGCCCGCACCCCGCGCGGCTTCGCTCTCTACGTCGGACTCGACGAAGCCAAAGCCGCCGCCGCGGGCGTATCGCTCCCGGTGCTCGTCGATGCGCTCCGCCGCACGCTCGCGGAGCTCGCTCCCGACGCCGAGACCTATGCCACGGTCGCCCTCGCTCCCCGCGGCGCCGGCGGCCGCGATGTCGACGTCGTGCGCCGCGCCCTGCGCGAGCCCTCCGCAGTAGCCGCGGTCACCGCTGCGACCGAACCCGAGGACACTGACCGCTCGGCTCGCGGCGTGGTGTTCGATATCTCCCGCAAGCGCGTGGTGATCGACGGGGAGACAGCGCCCTTCACCTTCACCGAGTTCGAACTGCTGCAGTACCTCGTCCTCCGCGAGGGGCGCACGATCGAGCGGTCTGAGCTCGTGTCGTCGCTGTGGCAGAGCGGTGAGGACGGCGAGGTTCCCGGCGAGCGAACGATCGATGTCCACGTGCGCCGACTGCGCTCCAAGCTCGGGCGCTATGAAGACATCGTGCGCACGGTGCGCGGCGTCGGATACCGATTCGACCGCCATGCCGACGTCGTCATCCGCTACGGCCACGGCACCCCCTCGCCCGACCGGTTCTGAGCGCTCCTGGCAGCGCACGGGTGCACGCGCGACACCATGCATTCGGTTCGGTCGCGCCCTGACGCGGATCTCGCTGCCCCGCACCCACACGACGACGCGACCGAACGATCGCCACACCGCCGGATGTCTCCGCACGCACGTATCGTGATCGCATGACATCGCTCGCGCCGACTCCCGCGACGGCAGCGCTGAGCGCACGCCGCGACCGGCGCGCCGCAACCGGCGCGCGTGAGGCACGTCCGATCGAGACCGTCTATCACCCGCGACACCCGCTGGACCTGCGCGCGACGGTCGGATTCCAGCGACGCGGGGCGCACGACCCCACAATGACGGTCGAGGGCTCCGTCATCTGGCGCGCCAGCCGCACGCCGCTCGGCGTCGCGACCATCGCGTTGCGTGGCGCTTCCGACGGCTCGGTGCGCGTGGCAGCGTGGGGCGCGGGAGCGGAATGGGCACTCGACCAGGCGCCGGCGCTGTGCGGCGCCCAGGACGACACGACGGGGTTCGACGCCGCTCGGCATCCCGTCGTCGCGCACCTCGCACACCGCAACCCGGGCCTTCGACTGGGCCGCACCGACCTCGTCTTCGATGCGCTCGTGAGCTCCATCGTCGAGCAGAAGGTCACCGGACTGCAGGCGTTCGCCGCCTGGCGCCGGATCGTGACGACGCACGGAACGCCAGCGCCGGGACCGACTCCGCGGCAACTGTTCGCACCCCCCGCGATCGACGGATGGCGACGCGTGCCCTCGTGGGCATGGCACCGCGCCGGCCTCGAACCCCCGCAGTCTCGGACGATCGCGCGGATCGCTGAGCGCGGCGCATCGGTCGTCCGCGCCGTTCTGGGAGCCCCGGATGCCGAGCAGATCGATCGGATCCTGCTCAGCCAGCCCGGGATAGGCCCGTGGACCGCGGCCGAAACGCGCATCAAAGCGTTCGGCGATCCCGACGCCGTCAGCGTCGGGGACTATCACCTGGCGCACGACGTGGGCTACGCGCTCACCGGATCGCGCACCGACGATGACGGCATGCTCGAACTCCTCGCCCCGTGGGAAGGTCATCGGCAGCGCGTCATCCGTCTCCTGGCGTCCGGCGGTCCCCGGGAGCCGAGGCGGGGCGCCCGGCTTCACCCCGAAGACCACCGCTTCCGCTGAGTTTCGGGCGAGGTTACGCCTCGTCCTCCGGCGCGAGGTCTCCCTGTCCCATCTCGCCCAGGTCGGCGTGCAGGGGATCCTCCCCCTGCGTCTCCGGCTGCACGTCCGATGCCGGTTCCGCATCGGGCTGAGCCGCAGGATTGTGCTGTCCTGACGCCGCTGCGGAGTCTGACGGCCGTTCCCCGCTCGCCTGGACATCGGGATCGATGTCCACCGTGGCATCCTCGACGGAACCGTCCTCCGACGAACGCTGCGGATCGACCGTGGAGTCCGCTCCTTCGATCGGCGCGATCTGCTCGACCACGTCAGCTTCCTCGAGCGGATCGCGGGCACTGTCTGTCATGTCGGCTCCCTCCCCCGCCTGGCGCCGTCCGCGCAGCGGGTATCGCACCAGCGTGCGCGACGGTACCGAGCGCGGGGAGGGCCTTGACACCCGTGGGTGGCGTCCGGCTCCGACCGTCACATCTCTTCGTGCGTGTCGGGGTCCCCGTCCCAGAGACGCCCTCGCTCGAGCGCCGAGATCGCCGCGACCTGCTCCTCGGTGAGCGAGAAGCCGAAGACATCCGCGTTCTCGCGCTGACGCCCCGCGTGACCGGACTTGGGGATCGGCGTCGAGCCCAGGTGCACATGCCAGCGCAGGACGACCTGGGTGGGGCTGACCCCGAGGTCCGCCGCGAGGCCCGTGATCACAGGCTCGCTCAGCAGTTCGGAGCGGCGCGCGAGGGGACTCCAGCTCTCCGTACGGATGCCGTGCTCGGCGTGATACGCGCGCAACGTCGCTTGCGGGAAGTAGGGGTGCAGTTCGACCTGGTTCACGACCGGCATCACGCCGGTCTCGCCCTGGAGGCGGTCGAGCATGGCTTCCGTGAAGTTGGATACCCCGATCGAGCGGACGAGACCCTCGGCCCGAAGGTCGATCATCGCCCGCCACGTGTCGACGTAGGCGTCGACACTCGGGTTCGGCCAGTGGATGAGATACAGATCGATGCGGTCGAGGCCCAGTCGCTCGAGGGACTCGCGCGCACTGCGGCGGGCCTGGTCGTATCCGTGGTCACGGCCCGGGATCTTCGTCGTCACGATCAGCTCGTCGCGGTCAAGGCCGCTGCGGCGCACCGCCTCACCGACCTCCCGCTCGTTCTCGTAGTTGACGGCCGAGTCGAGCAACCGGTAGCCGGCCTGGATCGCCGAAACGATCGCATCCGTGCCATCGGCACCGCGCAGGTTGTAGGTGCCGAAACCGAGCTCGGGAAACGCGCTGCCGTCGGCGAGGGTCACGGTGGGGATCGAGATCATGCTTCCATCCTGCCGCGTTGCGCCGACAGGAAGGGCCGTCAGCCCAGCAGGCGCTCGAGGACCCGGATGACGCCGTGGTCGAGGTTGGACGGTGCGCGGTAGCGGGCGGCCGCGACGATGTCCGGATGCGCGTTGGCCATCGCGAATGAGAAGTCGGCGGCGTCCATCATGTCGAGGTCGTTGAGGTAGTCCCCGAACACGGCGGTCTGCTCAGGGGTGACATCCAGCAGATCCTGGATCGCCCGCAGGGCCCGGCCCTTGGAGACGCCCGCGTTCATGACATCCACCCAGTGGTGACCCGATACGACCACCTGGTGTGTCAGTCGGTGCCGCTCGAGCGCAGGAGCCGTGTGCTTCTCGCCATCCTCGACATCGAACACCGCGACCTTCAGGATCTCATCGTCTACGGCGGTCAGATCGGAGACGTCAGCCAGACGGGCGTAGTACTTCTCGGCCTGGCTGCGGAAGGCAGCATCCGTCCGCTCGATGTATGCCGAAGCCTTGCCGCACAGGACGACCCCCACGTCGTGGCGGAAACCGCGGATGTCCTCGAGGAGCTCGTCGACGAACACGCGGTCCATGGGATCGGAGCTGAGCTCGTCGTCCCCACGCGTCACGAGAGTGCCGTTCTCGGCGATGAAGACGAGCTCGTCACCGTGGGCTCCGAACTCGCGGCGCAGCGTCGCGTGCTGCCTGCCGCTTGCGGGGGCGAAGGCGATCCCGGCCTCCCGCAGCCGGTCGAGCATCGACCACAGCCCCGGCGGAACCTTTCCGTCGCCGTCGAGCAGGGTGCCGTCCATGTCCACCGCGATCAGGCGGATCTCGCTGCCTCGGCCGGCCAGAGCATCGAGGTCGGTCGGCTCGGACGGAGTTCGGGCGGCGGGGTCATCGGTCACGCCTCCATCCTGCCCGAGGCGCGCACCTGCCAGGATCGAGCCATGAACCGCCACTGGAGTCCCCTCGCCGTCGCCTATCTCGTGCTCGCGGTCGCCGGCCTGGGAGGAACCTGGTACTTCAACACCCTCGCGATCATCCAGCTGCGGGACTTCATCGGCGACCTCGTCACAAGTGGGCCCGCGGTCTCGTCGATCACGGTCGATCTGCTGGTGGTCGCGATCGCCGGTTGCGTCTTCATCGTGGTCGAAGCGCGACGGCTCGGGATGCGGGGGGCGTGGCTGTACATCCTCGCGTCGGGGCTCACCGCGTTCGCATTCACCTTCCCGCTGTTCCTGGCGATGCGTCAGAGGCGGATGTCGCAGCTGGCGGCATCCGTCACACCGATGCCTCCGCATCGGCCGGAGTGAGCGCGTGGGCCTCGGGCCAGCGCGGTGAACCGCCGACGACCCAGTAGGCGAGCCCGACGACCGCCGCGCCGCCGACGAGGTTTCCGAGCCCGACCCACAGCATGTTCGTGCCGAAGGCAAGCCACGTGGCGCTCGGAACGCCGGTCGCAAGTCCCAGCGTGAACGTCGTCATGTTGGCCACCACGTGCTCGAAACCCGAGGTGATGAACGCCAGCAGAGCCCAGAAGATGACGACGAGCTTCGGACCGTCGGTCGTGGAGCGGGCCACCATCCAGATCGCGAGGCAGACGAGCACGTTGCAGAGGATGCCGCGCACGAACAGTTCGATCGGCGACTCGTGCGCCTTGGCATCGAGCATCCCCTCGAGCATCGCGCCAGCGGCGGGATTCGCGTGGAGGACACCGGAGGTCGCGACGAGGAGCCCGAACAGCGCGGAGCCGAGAAGGTTTGCACCGAACGTGAACCCGAGCGCGCCGGACGCCGGACCGGGCGACGTGGCGCGCATGAGCGTGCCCTGCGTGAGTGTCATCATCGACGAGGTCACCAGCTCGGCGCCCGCGAACACCACGAGGGTCAGCGCGACGCCGAAGACGAGGCCACTGACGAGCTTGGCCCACCCCTCCCCCGCCTCGGCGAGCGGTCCGGCCGCATTGAGCATCAGCACGACCGCCACGCCGACGTAGGCGCCGGCGAGCATTCCCGAGACCGCGAACCGCATCGGATGCCGCATCCCCTCGATCTTGTGGAGGGCGGCGTCGGCCTGGAGGTCGAGAGTGTCTTCGATCGTGCGCACATCGGCACGGTACCGCTGTGGTCAGGCCACATGTAGGGGCGGAGGTCCCTGTCCCGGCTCGCCGCTCCCGCGTGGAGTTGTTCACCGGCCGGCTCGCCCTATGGAAGAGTATGCCTGCAGTCATTTTCGGGGGGACATCGTCATGCATCGTGCTACTCGCGCGCTCGCGACCGCCGCAGCCGCCGCTGCCCTGACCGTGAGCGTGTGTGTCGCCCACCCCGCGGCCGCCACCACCGACCCCGAAGACACCGGCGCCGCACCCAGCACCGTCCTGGAGAGGATCACCGAGGCCACCCGCGCGGGCGCGACCTCTGCCGAGGAGCTGTCCGCCGCCGCCGCGCTTCCGGTCGAGGGCGCGGGAAGTCTTGCCGCGGACAGTGCGGGCCGCCTGACCGTCACCGTCACCTTCACCTCGCGTCCCACAGCGGCAGACATCGCCGCTGTCGAAGCGATCGGCTCCGTCAACCGGGTGCACCGCCTGACCCCGACCGTCGAGGCATCCGTGGAGCCACAGAACCTCGATGCGCTCGCAGCGGTGCCCGGAGTGAGTTCGGTCGTGCCGGTCGTCCGACCGAGCACGGGGCGCGAGGCGGCGGCCGGCGCCCTACCGCCCGGCGATTGGAGCGAGTTCACGCGGGCTGCTCCGTTCGCCAGCGCCGATGCATCCTGTCGCAGCCTTCCCGTCGAGGCCGACGAGCCGCACCGCTCCGATCGTGCCCGCGACGTGTATCGCGTGGACGGGAGCGGCATCACGATCGGTATCATCTCGGACTCCTACGCACGGTTCACGGAGACGACGACACCCGAGGAGGACGTCGCCGCCGGATTGCTGCCGGGACCGGGCAACCCGTGCGGATACGAGACACCCGTCCGCGTGCTCGACGACTCGCAGGAGGGCAAGGACGAGGGTCGCGCCATGGCGCAGCTGATCCACGGGATCGCGCCGGGCGCAGAACTGGTCTTCGCGACCGGCTACGCGGGCAGTGCCGCGACCGCCGATGCCATCCTCGACCTCGCCGACGCCGGAGCCGACATCATCGTCGACGACCTCGGATTCGCCGACGAACCGTACTACCAGCAGAGTGTCGTGTCGCTCGCGATCGCCCAGGTCCGGGATCAGGGAGTGGCGTATTACAGTTCCGCGGGCAACAGTGGTGTCCAGGGCGCCGAGGGCACCCCCAGCGAGGGCAAGCCCATCTCCTCCTGGCAGACGACGGCCTACCGGGGGATGGACTGCCCTGACTGGGTGGACCCGGGGGCAGGCGTCGAGCGCTACGACTGTCTCGACTTCGACCCCGGCGTCGGCGCGGACCCCACCCTGACGTTCGGCCTGTTCGAGAGCACGGCACCGGTCCTGCAGCTGAGCTGGGCAGAACCGCAGTACGCGGTGGCGACGGAGTTCGGGCTCTTCGCGTACACGACGGATGCCGAACCTCGCGCGGTCAGCGCGCCGAGCGTCGTGGATCCTGCCGTCCCGGTGCAGCTGTCGGGCTTCACCGAGGATGCCGACACTGCCGACTATCAGCTCGTGCTGATGCGGGATCTCACCGGCCTCGCTGACGAAGACGTGACCTCGCCCGCCGTGTGGATCACGTTCTTCACCGGAGTCGAGAACCTGACGTGGCTCGAGTACGACGAGAGCGCCGGAGACGACCTGGTGGGACCGGTCAGCTTCGGCCACCCTGCTCACGGCGATGCGGTGGGCGTCGCCGCCGCGCCGTGGGACGGGGCGGGCTCACCCGAGTCGTTCACCTCCCCCGGCCCGGGATTCCTGCGGTTCGCCCCTGTGGACCCCGCCTCGGGTGAACCGTCCGAGGAGTACGACGAGCTTGTCACGGTACCCGCACCGTCGATCACGGGCGTCGACGCGACGCAGACGAGCTTTTTCCCTGCCGACACCACCGACGGAGAGCATCGCTTCTCCGGGACGTCAGCGGCGGCCCCGCACGTCGCTGCGATCCACGCGCTCGCCGCCCAGTACGCACCGGAATCCAGCGCCGACGAGATCATCTCGGCGATCCTGGACACCGCCGCGGGGATGACCAACCCCTTTCCGGAGTACCTTGCGGATGAGGAGGTGTTCGGAGCCGGCCTGGCCGACGCCTACGGAACGCTCGCCGCACTTCCCACGCCCACGGTCTCGGGACTGAGCGCCGAGGCGATCGCGGCCACGAGCATCGCCGTCAGCTGGGATGCCGTGGAGACCGCGAGCGGCTACCACGTCGAGCTGCGCTCGAGCGACGAACTGATCGATGCGGCAACCCTCGCCGACGACGAGACCGCCGTCACCTACGCCGACCTGAACCCGGAGACCTCCTACGCGGTGACCGTCTCGGTCGTCGACGGCGAGGGCTACGCCGGCACGGGCGTGACGGCATCCGTGACGACACCGCGCCCGCCGGAACCGACCCCCCTACCCACGCCACCGACACCTGATTCGCTGACACCGGGCGGCACCGGAGGTATCGCAGCCTCGCCCAGCGCGCTGACTGTCGGAGACAGCGTCACCGTCACCGGCCTCCCTCCCCTGAACTGGGTGTCCGGATACCTGTACTCGACGCCGACGTCGCTCGGATGGGCATGGACGGGCGCGTCAGGCACCGCGACCTTCACGATCCCCGCAACGGTGCCGGCGGGCGCTCACCGGCTCGCGGTGCTCGCGGCCGACGGCACGCTGCTCGGATGGACCGGCGTGAGCGTCGCAGCCGACTCAGCAGTTCCCGCAGCCGTGAACACCCGGGCCTCGCTCAGTGCGACCGGACCGAGCGAGAGTCCCGCGGTTCTGCTTCCCGCAGCGGCGTTGATCGTCCTCGCCGGAGCCGGCCTTGCCGCAGCGGCGGGCAAACGCCGACGGCGGCTCTGACCCGGCTCAGCTCCGCTGGCTGGCCAGCACCCTGGCGTACTCACGCGCGGCCGAGTCGTTGCGCACGCCGGCACGGGATCCGGCGAGCTTTGCCGCGATGTGTTCTCCCACCGTGATCGGCTCGTACAGGTCGGGATGGTCCGCATCTACGCACGAGGGCAGCGTTTCGATCAGTGCATCGACATTGCCGTCGTGGAAGAACGCAGCGGACCGTCGCCGCTCGATGGTGCCGTCGATCACGGGCGGCTTCACGCGATGCAGCGTCGACATCCACCGCTCATTGGTCCACCGAGCGGTCACATCGCCGAGGTTGATCAGCAGCGCGTCGTCGGCCGGCGCCACATCGTTCCATGAGCCGTCCGCGCCGAGCACCTGCAGACCCTTGACCTGATCGGCCCACAGGATCGTCACGATCCCGTAGTCGGTGTGCTCTCCCATACCGACCAGATCACCGTCCAGGGTCACATCCGTGCCGGGCGGGAGCGCGTAGTTGTTCATACGCATGACATCGAGAGAGTGGTCGGTCCGGGAGGCGAAGAACTCCGGGTCGAGCCCCAGCGCGTCGGCGAAGATCCGCGTCATGACACGGGCGACGCGCGCAGCCTCGCTGAAGTAGGCCTGCACCTGAGACGGGAATCCGTCGATCGCGGGCCAGATGTTCTCGGCGTAGTCGGGCTGCGGGAGCTCCGCCATGTGAGGATACGTGGCGGCCGATGCTCCGATGTTGAACGCCTCGAAGAAGTCGTTCATGCGACTGGCCTGCTCGACACCGAGGCTGAGGCTGAGAGACTCTGACTTCGGCGGGCTGTACCCACGGTTGATCTGAGGCGGCGTGCGGTACCCCTTCTTCGCTTCGAGGTCGAGCGCGAAGAAGGCATCCATCGCCTCGGTGAGCCCGCGGATGACGGCATCCGGGATGCCGTGGCCGGTGATCTGGATGAACCCGACGGTGCGGCACGCATCGTCGATGCGCCGGGCGACCTCCGCTTTGGCCTCGGGTGTTCCGTCTACGACGTAGGCGGTGATGTCCACGAGGGGAACCTGGAATGTCATAGCAACTCCTTCTCGAGCCGCTTCATGCTTTCCACTCGCCCACCCGGTGTGGGCTTTCGCTTTCATGAGCGTTGCTCGTCACGATACGCGCGCAGCGTTTCGCCCGGGTTACACAGAGCCAGACGCTCGATCACGCGCTGCTACGCTCGCGGCGTGGGCACCGCTTCGATGACAGCCGCGGCGCTGGCCGCGGCGCTGGAGTCGGCGGCGAGCGATCGCGACGCCGAGACGTCGCGGCGCTTTTTCAAGACCGGGCCGGGAGAGTACGGCGAGGGCGAGGTGTTCCTCGGGGTGCGTCTGCCCGCACTCCGCGGCGCCGTGAAGGTCTTCGATCGCCTGCCGCTCGAGGAGACCCAGAAGCTGCTCGCCAGCCCGATTCACGAGTTTCGGCTGGCCGCAGTGCTGGTGATGGTCAGGCAGTTCGAGCAGGCGAGCAGGCCGCGAAGCCGGAATGAGGGCGCACGTGCTCGTCTGCACGAGGCGTACCTGACCGCAGCGACGCGCGGCTCTGTGAACAACTGGGACATCGTCGATTCGAGCGCCGAAGTTCTCGTCGGGTCATGGCTGCGCGACCAGCCCGATGCGGTAGCACGCAGCGTTATCGATCGACTCCTCGGCAGCGAGAGCCTCTGGGAACGACGGATCGCCACGATCGCCACGCTGGCCTGGACGCGCGCGGGTGACCCCCGGCCCGCGTTTCGGGTGGCGCTGGCTCTCCGGGCAGACGACCAGCCCCTCATCCACAAGGCCACCGGCTGGATGCTGCGCGAAGTCGGCAAACGCGTCAGTCACGCCGAACTCGTCGCGTTCCTCGACGAGCATGCCGGCGCCATGTCGCGGACGACGTTGAGCTATGCCTCGGAACACCTCGATGCCGACGAGAGGGCGCGGCTGCGCAACATCCCGAGGAGCTGACCGGGGCGGCTCACCGATGCTGATCGATCAGGATCGGGTTTCCGTCGGGATCGACCACGACGATCGACCCCGGCCCCGAGCTCTCCTCGTCGACCGTCTCATGCAGTTCCACGCCGCTCTCGCGCAGACGCCGCTGGATGTCGCGCACATCCGAGAAGGGATCCACCGCCTGACCGCTCTCATCCCATCCCGGATTGAATGTCAGGATGTTGCGCTCGAACATTCCGGCGAACAGACCGATCACCGCGCTCCCATTGCGCATCATCAGCCAGCCCTGCTCCGCCTCGCCGCCGAAGGCCTCGAACCCGAGACGCGCGTAGAACTCGCGTGAGGCGTCGAGGTCGGCTACCGCGAGGCTGAGGGAGAACGCTCCAAGGTCCATGGCACCCACCGTTCCGCTCGTCGTCGTTGCGCACCACGGTAACACCGGGTCGGTCTGCCGTCTGCCTCCCCGGATGCCGCGGGCGAGATCGTGACGCTACTCGGACAGCGAGCGGCTGAGGACCGAGAGCGTGGCGGCCTGGGCGGCTCGGGCGCTGTCGCCGCGACGGGCGACGAGCAGACCCACCACGGACTCGGTCACGAGCATGAGGGCCGCACGCGACGTGTGGACCAACTCCTCGTGGAACGAGTCGTTGACCGGAGCGACGATGAGTGAGACATCCGCCGCCTCGGCGACCGGGGAACGCGGAAAGGACGTGATCGCGAGCACACGCGCCCCGCTCGCACGTGCTTCGGTGACGACATCCAGCGAGGCACGGTTCGCCCCCGAGCCCGAGACGACCAGACACGCTGAGGTCGGCCCCAGCTGCTTCGCGGCGATCTGCTGACCGAGTGTGTCGGGCATGTACTCCGTCGGGCGGCCCGCGGACGTCAACCGCATCGCGAGGTCGATGCCCAGCGGCGACGAAAGCCCGTTCGCCGCGACGAGCAACCGCTGCGCCTGATCGATCTCGCGGACGAAGGCCTCCAGTCCCGCCTCGGTGAGGGCAGACACGGTGTGACTCAGCCGCGACGCGAACCGGTCAACCGCCCCGCGCAGCGCGCCGAGCATCGTCCCATCGGATGGCGCGACGGGAGCACCACCCAGCGATACCTCACGAGCCAGCGCGACCCGCAGCTGCGGGTACCCTTCGTAGCCCAATGACTGCGCGGTGCGGATGACGCTTGCCCGCCCGACGCCCACGAGATCTGCCATCTCCTGCGCTGTGCGCTCGATCGCAGCCTCCACGTCGGCGACGATGGACTCTGCGACTCGGCGCTCGGTCGGCTGAAGAGACGGAGCGAGCATCGCGATTCTCATCGTCGGCGGCGTCTCAGCGGATCCCGACCACATCCTGGCGTCCTTTCGAGGATCGTCTGATTCCGCGCACCCGGGCCCCCTGCGTGATCCGACGGCGTATCGCTCCCGAGATCGCATCGATCGTCATCGTGGCGACGACCACCACGATCAACAGCATTCCGACGGTATCCCATTGCCGGAAGTTGGTGTAGTTGGCCAGCATGCTTCCGATTCCGCCCGCACCGACGAGCCCGAGCACGGCCGATGTGCGGATGTTGATCTCGAAGCGATAGAGCGCGAACGACATCAGCGCAGGAGCCGCGGCCGGCCACAGCGCCCACCGGGTGACCTCCGCCGTGCCGCCGCCCGCCGCGCGGACGGCCTCGGAGGCGCCCTCCTCGACCGACTCGATGGTCTCGTAGACCCACTTACCCTGGGTACCGATTCCCGCGATCCCCAGGGCGAGGGCTCCCGTGAAGGGCGTCAGCCCGGTCACGGTCAGCAGAAGCAGGGCGATGATCACTTCCGGGACGGCACGGATGACGGCGAACACGCCCCGAAGCGGCAGCCGGATCCAGGCGGGACCGACACCCCGAGCTGCCAGCATCCCGAGCGGGATGGAGACCAGTACACAGAGGATCGCACCGATCCAGGCCATCGAGATCGACCGCCACGTCTCGAACAGAGCGCGCGGGAGTTTCTCCCAGTTGGGATCGGCGAACATCAGCGCGCCGTAGTGGAGGATTTCTCCGGGAATGGCGCCGAGGTCGCTCCAGTCGATCGGCAGCCCGGCGGTGGCCCAGAGCACGACCGCACCCACGATGACAGCGGTGAGCGTCGAGGCGAGGCGAGACGGTGGCGGAGGAAGCTCCAACCCGAGTTCGCGCGCGGAAGCGGATGCGCTCATGTCAGCCGCTTTCTAAGGTAGTTCGAGAACACCTCGATCAGGACGACGACGACGAGGATTTCGAGGACGATCACCGAGACGTCGTCGTACGCGTAGAACGCCCGCCGTTCATCCAGCAGCCGACCAATTCCGCCCGCCCCGACGATGCCGAGGATCGCCGAAATGCGGACGTTGAGCTCGAGAGTGTAAAGCCATTGGTTGGCAAACAGCGGCCACGTCTGCGGCAGCGCAGTGGTGCGGTTGATCTGCGTCTGGGTCCCGCCCGCGGCCCGCCCCGCCTCCATGTACGCGTGGTCGGCGGAATCGATCGCTTCGGATACGAGCTTGACGACGATGCCGATGTCGAACAGAAGGAGGGTCAACACACCCGGCAGCACGCCGACGCCGATGATCGCCACCAGCACGGTGGCGTACACCAGATCCGGCACGGAACGGATGACGTTGATCACGGCGCGCACCAGACGGCGCGAAATCGCGTGGGGATTCGTCGGGACTGCCGCCCACAGGGTCAGCGGCACCGACACGAGCGCCGCGAAGAACGCGCCGACAACCGCCATCTGCAACGTCTCGAGCATCGGCCCGATCGTGCGCGGAAGGAACGAGAAGTCGGGCTGCAGGAACTGGGCGAGGAGGCCGGAGCCGTTGCTCCAGTTCCGGATGATCGCACCGAAATCCAGCTCGATCCCGCCGATCGCCGGGATGCAGGTCGCGACCGTGAAGGTGACGACCGCGAGCACGATCAGCGCTGTCCGTCCCCGCGCGTGCGGACGCGCGGGGAGCGTGTATCGCGAGAGCGCCTGGCTCACCGGTCGAGCCGATCGATCGGTTGGATGGGACGCCCGTAGATCTGCTCGAAGTCGGCATCCGTGGCGTCGGCGGCCAGGCCGTCGTACACGAGTTCACCAGCGCGAAGACCGATCATGCGCGTCGTGTACTGGCGCGCCAGGTCCATGAGGTGGATGTTGACCAGCACCGTGAGGCCGTCCTCGACGTTCACCCGGCGCAGGTCGTCCATCACGGCGTGGGCGGTGGGCGGGTCAAGGCTTGCGACGGGCTCGTCGGCGAGCATGATGCTCGGCTGCTGGGTGAGGGCGCGGGCGATCGCGACGCGCTGTTTCTGTCCCCCCGAGAGCTGACCGGCGCGCACCCACACCTTCTCGAGCATCCCGACGGCATCGAGCGAGCGAAGCGCCAGCTCGCGGTCGGCGGCGCTCGTCAGTCCGAGAAGGGTGCGGTAGGTCGGCGTGTGCGCGAAGCGCCCCACGAGCACGTTGCGGTACACGCTCGCCCGGTCGGCGAGGTTGAATCCTTGGAAGATCATGCCGATGTGACCGCGCAACCGGCGCAGCTGCCTGCCCCGCATGCCCGTCACCACCGATGGTCCGACCGTGATCTGCCCGTCCGTCACCGGCACCAGGCCGTTGATCGCGCGGATGAGGGTGGACTTGCCCGATCCCGACAGACCGACGATCGACACCATCTCGCCGGCGGCGATCTCCAGACTCACGCCACGCAGCGCACGAGTGCCATTGGGGTAGACGACCGAGACGTCCTTGAGACCGATCGCCCACGCGGCGGGCGACGGCGCGGGCGCGGAGGCCGAGGGGGTGTCCTCGGCCTCCGCGCGCTGCGGATCAGTGTGCATGCACCGCGACTTTCTGTGCGGGAACCGCGCGGTTCGATCAGTTCTGGAACTGCGCGAGGATCTCGCCATAGCGCGTGATCTCCTCCGGAGCAGTCTGGTCCGTCCAGTCCGAGAGGCCCACCAGGTCGAACATGACAGTCTTGGCCTCCTCCGAAGAGTCGGCGTAGCCGTCCATGAGCTCCGTGAGCTGCGAGACGAGGTCAGCCGGGAGCGCGGAGGAGACCGCGACACCGCCGTTGGGGATCATGTCGGTGTAGGCGAAGGCCACAACCTTGTCGGCGATGTCGGTGGCCTCTTCGGCGACCGTGGTGCGCGCGTCCCAGTAGGCGAAGCCCACCTCGGCGTCGCCGTTGTAGACCGCCAGGACCGCGTTGTTGTTGCCCTCGACGGGGATCTGCACGATTCCCGCGTCGGTGTCGATCCCTGCCTCGCGCATCGCGACCACCGGATACTGGTATCCGGCAGGCGAGGTCGCCGCTTGCAGCGCGACCTTCGTGCCCTCATCGATCTTCTCGAGGGCATCCAGCGCCGCAGGACCCTGCCCGGTGGCGTTCTCGCCGTCGCCTTCGATGCCGTTGCAGTACGACAGTTCGATCCCGCTGGCCGCGTAGGTCGACATGATCGGCGCTTCGGCGCAGTACTTGTCGGGATTGTTGGTGAACGCGACCGACGCATACGAGGTAGCCCCGAAGCGCACGTCACGCAGGATGAGCTCTGCGTCGTAGCGGTTCATCGCGTTGTAGAGCGAACCCGCGTCGGTGATGATGACCTGCGCCTGGTCGGTTCCCAGCGCCTCGACAGTCGCGGCGTAGTCGGTCGCGACGACGCCGTTGACCTCGATCCCGAGGTTCTCGGACAGGTAGGTCGTGAGTGGGTCGAGCGCCTCCGCGAGGTCCTCACCCTCGACGGACGGGACGAGCGAGATCGTGATCGATTCGGGCCAGGCGGTGTCGGTCGAGCCGGACGCGGAGGGGTCGGAGGCTGCGGAGCAGCCGGCGAGGGCGAGGGCGGCAACGGCCGCGACGCCCGTGACCATCAGGGACTTGCGCATGTCAGAAGTGCCTTTCGAGTGGGATGGTGCGGGAGGACCCGGATGCCGCGGATGCGGCCCAGGCTTCGATATCGGGGTAGAGGTCGTGGAGTGTGGCCCCGCGCATCGTCACGGGGGCAGTGGCGCGCGACGCCGTCGCGCCGACGAGCGCGGTGTCAGCGCCGAGGTCCATGGCAGGCGCCAGATCGAGGTCGACGATGTCGCCGACCGAGAGCACGGGGCCCGTCTCGAGGGCGTGAGCGAGGATCGGCCGCAGCCCGTCGGGCTTGCCGACGGCGAAGTGCAGCGCATCGAAGGCCTCAGAAACCCCCCAGGTGGACAGGAGGGGAAGGATGCTGTCGCTGGGCGCGTTCGTCGCCAACAGGATCTGCGCATGACGCGTGATCCGCGTCAGGAACGGGGCGAGACCCGTGGGAGCCGCCACGGGCGCGTCAGCCGACCCCAGCAGGGCGCGCGACGCGAAGTAGGACTCGCTGAGGACGCTCGCGTCGATTCCTGCGTCCTCCGCGAGCGAGCCGACGACGTCATATCCGTCGCGGTAATCCGCGTTGCCGGCCTCGAAGGCCGCAAGCGCGATCAGCGCTCGGTCAAGGAAGCCGGGGTCTCCCGCGAGGCGGGCCGTAGCCCGGGCGAAGGCGACGATCGGCCCCGTACCGAGGGCGAGAGTACCGTCGAAGTCGAACACGATTGTCGCTGTCACAGATCTGCTTTCCCGCCCGCAACGATTGGGACGTTGCGTCCATGGTTGCATCATCATGTGGACGTTTCGGCCATGAGAAGGTGAACAGCTCGTGAAATCCGGGGCGGTGCGCCCCCCGCTGGCCGTCTACGCTGGGGGCGTGCCGGAGATCCTGGAGGCCGCGTCCGCGCTCGCGATCCACGACCCGGGCGCCGCTCTCGATTCGGAGCCCTGGCTCGGTGAAGCGATCGACGCCGACGCAGCGGCCGGCCGGTTCGTCGTGTGGGGCCGATCCACCGTGATCGACGAGAACACCCGCGAGCCGGTGCTGAGCCGTGAACTGTTCGCGGCACTGCATGAACGTGCGCGCCTGGACGCACAGTGGCCCGTCGGCAACGCCGGACTCCTCCACGTCTACGGCTATCTCCTGTCGCCGGTCATGACGCCGTTCGGACGCAAGCACGAACGGTGGACGAGAGGCGAGCTCGCGGCCCTGTGCGGCCTTCCTTCGAGCAGCTTCATCCCCTGGGCGAGTCGACGCACTCTGCTCGAACGAGTCACGGCAGCCGGACAGGCGGTTCTGGATCGACACCTGTGCCGGATGCAGGATCTGGGCGACGTGATCGCCCACATCGCCCTGACCCGCACGCACGGTGCGGCGGCGCTGGCCTACGCGCTGCAGACGCCGACGACGGGCCGGCGCATCGTGACGATGTTCCCGGTAGCGGATGCGGCGGCGATTCTCGCCGACATCGACTCCACGGCGCAGCGGCCACGCTGGAACGCCATCCTCCCGGGGGCGGGACTCACGCAGACATGAGGTTCTCGCGCACCACGCGGCGCAGCACCTTGCCGATCTGCGAGCGCGGCAGATCGGGTACCTCGACGATGCGCTTGGGCACCTTGTACGCGGCCAGGTGCGGCCGCACGAAGTCACGTAGCGCGGTCGAATCGAAGTGAGCTCCGTCGCGCATCGTGACGGCGGCGACGACATCCTCGCCCCCCGACGACCGCGGCAGCCCCACGACCGCGGCCGAATCGACATCCGGATGCAGCGTGAGGACCTGCTCGACCTCGCTCGGGCTGACGTTGAAGCCGCCCGTGATGATGAGCTCCTTGACCCGGTCGATGACCGTGACGAAGCCGTCTTCCGAGACCGTCACGATATCGCCGGTGCGCAGCCACCCGCCCTCCAGCAGCGTCGCCGCCGTCTCGTCGGGGCGCTGCCAGTAGCCCTGGAAGACCTGCGGTCCGCGGATGAGCAGCTCCCCGGCTTCGCCGATGGCGCGATCGGTTCGCGGGTCCTCGGGATCGACGACACGGATTTCCGTGCTGGGGAACGGCACGCCGACGGTGCCGGGGCGACGGGTGGGCCCGATGGGGTTGCCGAGGGCGACCGGCGAGGATTCCGTCATCCCGTACCCCTCGACCAGGAGCCCGTCGCTGGCCTCCTCCCACCGGGTCACGGTGCGAATCGGCAGGCTCATCGCACCCGAGATCGCAAATCGGATGCTGCGCAGATCGATCCGGCGATGAGCGGCAGCCCGCGCAAGGGCGTCGTAGATCGGCGGAACGGCAGGCAGGAAGGTGGGCGGCGACGACTTCGCGGCAGCGATGACCGAGTCGACGTCGAACCGCGGGAACAGCACGATACGCGCCCCGATCGAGATCGCGAACGTCAGGCACAACGTCAGCCCGTACGCGTGGAACAGCGGCAGCACCGCATAGAACGTCTCGGCGCCCTCCTTCAGCCCCGGCACCCACGCCCGGCCCTGCGCGGCGTTCGATCGCAGGTTTCGGTGGCTCAGGATCGCCGCCTTGGGCATGCCGGTTGTCCCGCTGGTCAGCTGCAGCAGTGCCGTGTCATCAAGGCCCGGGGTGGCGACCTTCGCCGGCAACGGGCGGGAACCGGCGAGGCTCTTCCATGCGACAAGCCTCTTGGCGGTCGGAGCGGCCGTCATCGCTTCGCGGGTCTTGCGCGCCGCGGGCAAGGGCAGCCGGAGGGCCAGACGCTTCACGAACGGCAGGGCGTCAGGCATCCGGACCGGCACGATCGCCTTGGGTCTGATGTCCGAGGGCATCTCGGCGATGGTGTCGGCCACCTTGTCCCACACGATCGCGGCGACCGCGCCGTGCACCTCGAACTGGTGGCGCAGCTCGCGCGCCGTGTAGAGCGGGTTGTGCTCGACCACGATCGCACCCAGCCGCAGGACGGCATAGAAGGCCACCACGTGCTGCGGACAGTTCGGCAGCACGAGCGCGACCCGGTCGCCGGGTTTCACGCCCTGCCTGCGCAGACCGTTCGCGACCCGTTCGACCTGCTCGCCGAGTTCCTTGTAGGTCGTCGTCGCCCCGAAGAACTCGAGCGCGACAGCATCGCCGTAGCGGGCGACGGATGCCGTGAGCAGGTCGACGAGCGTCTGATCGACGGGGTCGATCTCGGCGGGCACGCCGTCGGCATACGCGGCCAGCCACGGGCGGTGGGCCAGCGGGGATGAATCCTGGGCGTGCGTCTGGCTGCTCATCGTCTCGTTCCTCGGTCGGCTACGCGGCGCCAGTTTACGGTCCCCGCCCCCGTGCCGGGGCCGCGGCGGGGCCGTCCGCCGCGGCGCGGGCCCGGTGAGCCCACGCCGCGACGACGGGACTCATGCGGTGACGCTGGCACTCCAGGTGACCCCGAATCGGTCAGTGAGCATGCCGAAGCCGGCGCTCCACGCCGACGCGGCCAGCGGCTCGACGATGACGGCGTCCACCGCCAGCGCGTCCCAGTATCCCTGGAGCTCGTCGAAGCTGTCGGACCCGATCGAGACGAACAGGGCCTGGTCGGTGAGGGTGGTGTTGTTTTCGCGGCGGGTCGAGCCGCCGCCGGCGATCGAGCCCTCGGTCTGGCCGGGGATGTCATAGCCCATCACCCGGAAGCCGTTCTCTGCCGTTAGCAGACCGAACACCACCTTCTCGGCGCCCGGCAGCTCGGCCGGCATGCCGAAGTCGGCGTACGTGTTGATCACGGCGTTGCCGCCGAAGACGGACTGGTAGAACTCCAGCGCCTGGCGCGCATCGCCACGGAAGTTCAGGTGCGGGGTCGTCTGAATGGTCATGTCTTCTCCTTGATGAGAGTCGGCCCGATCGGCTCGACACCTCCACGCTCGCACCCGTATAGGTCAACTTCTGTCCTATATGGGATCTAGGGTCGTTGACATGGAGACGACATCGCGGCTGCTCGCCCTGCTGTCGTTGCTGCAGAACCGCCGGGACTGGCCCGGGTCGGTCTTGGCGGCGCGCCTCGATGTCAGCGACCGCACCGTGCGCCGATACATCGACCGTCTTCGCGAGCTGGGATATCGCGTCCAGGCAACCAAGGGCCCGGATGGTGGATACCGCCTCGACGCGGGCAGCGAGCTGCCCCCGCTTCTGCTCGATGACGATCAGGCACTCGCGGTCGCCCTCGCCCTGAGAACGGCACCAGCCATGGGCGCGGGCATAGCCGAGGCGGCGGTCCGCGCCCTCGGCACCATCCGCCAGATGATGCCCTCGCACCTGCGCCACCGCCTCGACGCCCTCGAGGTCACCACTGTCGCCCGGCCCGGCGAGGCGGCGCCCACCGACATCCCGCTGGAGACCCTGGTCACGATCGCCCATGCCATCCGCGACCGGGAGACACTGCGCTTCGACTACTCGGCCTCGGGCGACACCGGCACCGGCCCGGGCGGCGGAACCCCCCAGGACTCCCGTCCGGCCCGGCGCGTGGAACCGCACCACCTCGTCTCCTCGCACGGACGCTGGTACCTCCTCGGCTGGGACCTCGATCGCGACGATTGGCGCCTCTACCGGGCCGACCGCATGCGCCCGCGTATCCCGCTGGGCCCGCGTTTCGCGCCGCGCACGGTTCCCGGGGGCGATGTCGAGGACCTCGTCGCAGCCCGCTTCAAGGGGGCCGACGTCAACGCCTGGCCGTGCCGCGGTAGCGTCATCGTGCACCTCCCCGCCCGCGAGGTCCTCCCCTTCGCCGGCGACGCAACGGTCACGGCCATCGATGAGCACACCTGCAGCCTCGAGGCGGGATCCTGGTCATGGGGAGCGCTGGCGGCGTGGTTCGGGAGGTTCGAGGCGCAGCTGGAGGTCGTCGGTCCGGCCGAGCTCACCGCGGCCTTCGCGACGCTCGCCGACCGCTACGCGTCGGCACACAGGACCGGGCCAACCGACGCCGACTGACCCCGCGCGAACACGCAGCATCCGTAGGCGACAGCTCGGCCGCGGCGCACCGGACCCGGCCGGACTACCGCTCCGGAAGCAGACCGTGCGCGCGGGCGAAGGCCGCGAACTCCTCAAGAGCGTGCGGGTCGTCCAGGGACGACAGCGCGGCCAGCTCCACCGGATCGCTTCCCTGCATCACGCGCTTGACCGGCACCTCGAGCTTCTTCCCGGTCTTCGTGCGCGGGATGGCGGAGACGACGGCAATGTGATCGGGCACGTGCCGGGGGGTCAGCGCCGAACGCAGAGCGGCGTTGATGCGGCGAACGCGCTGCTCGTGGTCCCACCCGCTGCGCACCGCGGACTCGCCGGGCCGGTTCCCCGCTCCCGGGGCGGGGACGACGAACAGCACGAGCACGCCGGGTCCGCCATCCGCGTCCTCCAGATGGACGACGAGACTGTCGGCCACATCGGGAAGC
Organism: Microbacterium sp. bgisy207; assembly: GCF_057706855.1. Classification (NCBI taxonomy): domain Bacteria; kingdom Bacillati; phylum Actinomycetota; class Actinomycetes; order Micrococcales; family Microbacteriaceae; genus Microbacterium; species Microbacterium sp. bgisy207. The sequence continues at coordinate 204,286 of NZ_JBYIPB010000001.1, read as the reverse complement.
TCCTCGACGACCCGGTAGAACTCCGAGGTCCCCAGGCGCACGCCGCCCCGGTTGAGGGTCGCATCCGACCGTCCGGCGATGACGCAGCTGCCGCCGGGCCCGAATCGCACCCAGTCGCCATGGCGCCAGATCCCGGGATACATGTCGAAGTAGGCCTCGCGGAACCTGCTGCCGTCCGCATCGCCCCAGAAGCCCAGGGGCATCGAGGGCATCGGGCGACGGATGACGAGCTCGCCGAGTTCGTCCACCACGGCTGCGCCGTCGGCGTCGAACGCTGCGGCATCCACCCCCAGGGACGCACCGCTGATCTCGCCCAGCCACACGTCGTGCAACGGCGAGCCCTGCACGATCGCCGAACAGACGTCGGTGCCGCCGCTTCCCACGTTGAGCACGACGTCGTCACCGAACTGGTCGTGGATCCACACGAAGCCCTCCGCCGTCAGCGGGCTGCCGGCGACCCCGACCTGCCGCACCGACGACAGGTCGTGGGTCGCCGTGGGAGTGAGCCCGGCAGCGCGCGAGGCGGTCACGAATCCGGGGCTGAGACCCAGGAGGCTTGCCCTGGTCCGATCGGCCAGACGCCACTGGGCATCGAGGTCCGGATAGAGCGGGTTTCCCTCGATCAGGACCGCCGCGGCACCGTGCAGCAGCGTGGAGACGAGGGTGTTCCACATCCTCCACGCCGTCGTCGTGAACCACAGCAGCCGATCCCCGGCCCGCAGATCCCAGTGCAGTCCGAGCGTCTTGAGGTGCTCGAGCAGGATGCCGCCGTGGCCGTGCACGATGGGCTTCGGGGCCCCCGTCGTGCCGGACGAGAACAGGACGAAGAGGGGATGCGCGAACGGCACCGGGGTGAAGGTCAGCGGCTCCTCGGTCGGCGCAGCAACCTCTGCCCACGCCACGTCGGCCTCGACGTCGAACTCACCATAGGGGACCCCGATCACGTGCCGCACGGTGGGAAGCCCGGCGCGCAGGGCCGCGACATCCTCGGTCTTGTCGACCGGCTTGTCGCCGAACCGGTATCCGCCGGTGACGAGCAGGATGTCGGGATCGAGCTGTCCGAACCGGTCGAGCACCGCGCGCGCGCCGAACTCCGGGGCGCAGCTGGCCCAGATGGCTCCGAGGCTCACCGCCGCCAGGAACGCGACGACCGTCTCGGGGATGTTCGGCAGGTAGGCGACGACCCGGTCGCCGGGCCCGACCCCGAGCCGGCGAAGCCCCGCCCGCGCCCGACGCACCTGCTCGGCGAGCTCGCCGAAGGTCAGCGCGATCTCCCCCCGGGTCTGCGAGGTGGCGAAGATCGCGAGACTGCCCGGATCATGGCGGAGGCAGTGCTCGGCGTAGTTGAGCTCGGCGCCCTCGAACCACGAGACCCCGGGCATCGCCTGTCCTGACAGCACCGCACGCGGTGCGGCGTGCGCGCGCACCTCGAAGAAGTCCCAGACGCTCTGCCAGAACGCCTCCAGCTCCCGCACCGACCAGGCGTGCAGGGTCGCGGTATCGGCGAACGAGAGACCGCGCTCGCGCTCCAGCCACCGCAGGAACTGCGCCATCACCGATGCATCGCGCACGACCGCCGCCGGACGATACAGCACCTCGTGCGCCGCCCCGCCGTGCGCCGGCACCGTCATCGCTCCGACCCGGAGGAGACCGGCATCCGCAGCCCGTCCGCATCGGCGAGCAGGGCCGCCAGCTCTGTCATCGAGGCCACGACCAGGTCGGGCATGTCGGATGCCGGGGTGTCGGCGAGCTTCTCGGGAGTCGTGATGCCCGTGAGCACGATGCCCGCGACCGCGCCGCCGCGACGGGCCATGCCGCTTTCGAGATAGACGTCGTCACCGAGCACCAGCGTGTGCTCGGGAGTGGTTCCCAGTGCCCAGCAGACCGTCTCGAGGGCGAACGGCGAGGGCTTGCCGAGCACGGTCCACGGCCGACCGGTCACGTGCGAGAGCCCCGCCACGATGAAGCCCGAGACGCCGACGTTGAGGCGATCCCTGCTCGCGAACGCGGGGGCGTCCGAGGTGCAGTACAGCGCGGCGCCGGCCAGGATCGCCTCGGCGGCGAACTGCAGCTTCGGCTTGGTGAACTCCGTGTCCCAACCGACGAGGATCGCTGCGGCACCGGTGGCCGCGCCCGAGGCGTGCTCGGCGGGATCGATGACGTTCACCCCGTGGTCACGCAGGACGGGGATCACCCCGTCGCCGCCGTACGCGAGCACAGGCTGGTCGCCGTAGCGCTCCCGCAGTGCGCGGGCTGCCGCGACCGAGGGCGTGAGCACCTCGGCGTCGGCGACATCCAGGCCGAGCCCTCGCAGGTGGGCGGCGATGTCTTCGGGGGCCTGGGCGGTGCCGTTGGTGAACACGCAGACCGCACGGCCCGACGCGCGCACCTGGTCGATCAGTTCCGCCGCGCCGGGCAAGGCGGTTCCCCCTTGGCCGGCGGGACCGTCAGAGATGACGAGGCATCCGTCGACATCGAACATGACGCCGTCGACGGCGGCGAGCCGGGGAAGGATGTGGGACGTCATCGGTCCTCCTCAGCGGGGCGATCGAGGGCGATGCGCGTGCCGCCGACGTCGATGCGCAGCGAGCGCCAGCGGGGCAGGGCGTTCGCGGCTGCCACGAAGGACGTGAGATCGGTGGGCGGGGGCACCGACGGTGTCGGTGACCAGCGCGGCGCGGGGCCGGCGCCATACATCGCGGCCAACTGGTCGTGCGGCAGCACGATCGCCAGCAGCAGGTCCTCATCCGACAGCGCCCGTCCGAGCCGCTCGGAGTGCATCCGGCGCAGCTCCTCCAGCGACGGCTCGGGCACGGGGCGATCCAGTTCCGCGGCGCGCGGCAGATCACGGACCCGCTCCTCGATATCGGGGTCGATCGCCCCCTCCGGCACGCCGAAGTGCCCCAGCACGAACCGCACGACCTCATCGGGGATGCGGCTGTACCGCGGCTGCCCGCTCTCGACGGCGAGCACGTTCATGAGCGCCTGGCTGCCGACGAACTGGCTGAACGGCGTCACCATGATGGGGTACCCCAACTCGGCGCGCACGCGCACGCACTCCTCGAGCACCTGCGGCAGGCGGTCGGCCATCCCGATCTCGCCGAGCTGGCGCGTCAGCGTCCCCATCATCCCGCCGGGCACCTGGTGCACGTGCGCGCCCAGATCGAACTCGGTCGGCGCGCCCGCCGCGAGCCCCTGAGAGCGAGCGATCGCCCACAGCGTCTCTGCGGCGCGTGCCGCGGCATCCCGGTCGATGTCCACGGGGATCCCGACGGCGTCGAGATTGGTCAGGAGGTGCTCGAGACTCGGCTGGGCGGTGCCGTTGGAAAGGGGACCCAGTCCGGTGTGGAGAACATCGACATCCAGGGCGGCGGCGGTCACGTAGAGCTGGGATGCCGCCCCGGTGGTCGTGTGACTGTGCAGTTCCAGCGGCTTGCGCACAGCGCCCCGCAGGAGCGGGACGAGATCGCGGACCCGCTCCACCGTCAGCAGCCCTCCGGGGTCCTTGAGGTAGACGCGGTCGATCGCGGGTTCGGCCTCGTAAGCGGCGGCGTTGGCCAGGTACCTCTCGTCGGTGTGCACGGGGCTCTCGGTGAAGACGACTCCGGCGACGATCTGCGTGAAGCCCTCCTCCTTCGCCCAGCGGGCCACCCGGATGGTGGCATCCCGGTCGTTCATCGGCTCGGCGATCTGCAGGCGACGCACCCCGTGGGTGGCGAGCATCCGCAGCGCGAGGCGCATGACCGGCTCGCTGGCCTTCTCCCACGACATGAAGCGCATCCCGGTCGTGATCGCCGACAGCAGGGCGCCGGGCGCCGCGGCGCTGACACGGTCGAGCCGCTCCCAGGGATTCTCCTGATGGAACTTCACCCCGACCGACAGGTGCGTGGAGCTGGTGAAATCGATGGCAGCGAGGTTCATCTGTCCCAGATCGACCGCCGCCGCCTCCGCCATCCCGGTCGTGATCCCGGTCGCGCCCCACAGGCTCTGGTTTCCGTCCCGCAGCGAGGTGTCGACGATGCGCACGGGTCCCCGGGTGCGACGGCCCCCGAGGGGCGACAGGTGGGCGGCGCGCGAGTGCTCCGTCATCGGGTGTCCTCCCTCATGCGTTCCCATTCCCGGGTGAACCAGGTCGTCGGCACGGGGCCGGCCCGGAAGTCCTTGTGCGCGAGGACCGCCTCGAGCATCGGCAGCGTGGTCGTGAGCCCCTCCACCCGGGTGCCGCGGACCGCCGCGAGGGCCGCCTCGACGGCCGCGGCGCGATCGTGGGCGCGGACGATGAGCTTGGCGGCGAGGCTGTCGTAGTAGGGCGGGAAGTCGAATCCGGACTCGATCTGCGTGTCGATGCGGATGCCGGGGCCGCGGGGCCACCGCACGTGGGTGACCCGACCCGCGTTCGGCCGGAAGTCTGCGGCCGGGTCCTCGGCGTTGATGCGCAGCTCGATCGCCGCCGCAGGCGGTACGGCGGGCGGCACCGGCAGACCGGTGGGCAGGCCGAGGGCCAGCAGCAACTGCGCGGCGACCAGGTCGACCCCGAAGGCCTCCTCCGTCACGGGATGCTCGACCTGGATGCGGGCATTGACCTCGAGGAAGACCACATCGTCGCTGAGCGTGTCGACGAGGAACTCGACGGTGCCGGCGCCGCGGTAGCGCAGGGCTGCCACCAGCGCCCGGGAGGCATCGTGCAGGATGCGGCGACGTTCCACCGAGATCCCGGGGGCCGGGCACTCCTCGATGAGCTTCTGGTGGCGCCGCTGCACCGAGCAATCGCGATCACCGAAGATCAGCGCGCCGCCCTCGCCGTCGCCGAAGACCTGCACCTCGACGTGGCGGGCCGAGCCGTAGTACCGCTCCATGTAGAGGTCCCCGTTGCCGAAGGCCGCCGCGGCTTCCTGCGCCGCCTGGGGAGCGAGCGCGACGAGTTCGGCTTCGGTGGTGGCAAGACGGATGCCGCGCCCGCCGCCGCCGTGAATGGCCTTCACCAGCAGCGGGTAGCCGATCTCGGCGCCGAGGGCCGCGACGTCGTGCACGTCGCTGATGACCCTGCCCTGGGCGACGGGTACACCGGCCGCCACTGCCACAGCCCGCGCGCTGCCCTTGTCGCCGACCGCGCGGAGGGTCTCGGGGCGGGGCCCGGCGAAGGCGATCCCCTCCTCCTCGAGCAGCTCGCACAGGCGCGGCTGCTCACTGAGGAAGCCGTACCCCGGATGCACGACATCCGCGCCGGCGTTGACGGCGGCCTGGGCGATCAGTTCGGGGTTGAGGTAGCTCTGCGCCGACGGTGCAGGACCGATCACGAGGACCCGATCGGCCGCGCGCGCGGCGAGCGAGTCCGTGTCGGCGGCGCTGGCGGCCAGGACCGCCTCGGCGCCGATCCGCTGCGCCGCGGCCACGACGCGCGCCGCGATCTCGCCCCGGTTGGCGACGAGGACGACGGGTCGGTCAGCACTCACCGGTCACGCCTCGAACCGTGCGAGGACCTGACCGAACTGCACCTGCGCGCCGTCTTCCGCCTCGAAGGCCGCGATCGTGCCGGCGGCACCTGCCACGACGGGGTTCATGAGCTTCATGATCTCGATGATCCCGATCGTGGTGTCGGCCTCGACGGCGTCTCCGGGCTCGACGAAGGGCGCCGCGCCGGGAGCGGGTCGGCGGTAGAACACGCCCAGCATCGGTGCCGTGATCGCCGCTCCGACGGCGCTCTCCGTCGCGGCGGCGTCGACGACGGGGGCCGGCGCGGGCGACACGGGCGCGGGCGACGCGGGGGCAGGAGACGCGGGGGCAGGGGACGCGGCCATGGCGGGCGCCGGGGCGGCTGTGACGGATGGCGCAACCGGCGCATCGATGGGCCCGGTGCGCGAGAGCCGCACCGACACCTCGCCCCACGTGATCGCGACCTCGTCGTAGTGACCGCCGTCCATAGCGGTGACGAGGTCGAGCAGCTGCTGCCAGCTCAGGGGTTCCTGGGCCACGTCGCCCTCCTTCTGGTTGAGGCACCATCGTGCGGGGACCCCATGGCAGGGGCAACAGCCGTTCTCATATGATGAGAAGGGCCGTGGTCACGGCACACGCGGTCGGTTTACGTTGATCGCCCTACCAGGGACGAACCAGATCGCGACTTCGAGGATGAAACGTGACCGATCACTTTGACGCCGTCATCATTGGCGGCGGACACCATGCAACGATCATCGCGCCGTACCTGGCGCGGGCGGGCCTGAGCGTCGCCGTCTTCGAGGCGCGCTCGCACCTCGGCGGCGGCGCACAGAGCATGCCCGGGCCCACGGCGGGGGTGACGCAGAACCCCTGTGCGCACTGGACGCGCTTTTACGGGCATCCGGCCTATAAGGACTTCGGACTCGGCGATCTCGGCCTGAGCTACGTCTTCCCCGAAGGCAACGAAGCCATGGTGTTCGACGACGGCTCCGTCTTCATCGGCTACTCCGCAGCCCGCGTGGTCGACGAGTCCGGCCGCGCAGAACCGTGGGATGAGGGCGTCGCCCGCACCGAGGCCAACATCCGCGCCTTCAGCAGCCGGGATGCCGACACGTACCTGCGGGTGCACGAGGCCTACTCCGCGCATATCAAAGGCGCATTCGGTCGGCAGCGGTTCACTCCGCCGCCACCGTGGGGGACCCCCGACCCGCTCGAAGCCTTGATCGACGTGCCCGGGTCGCTCATCGAACCCGTGCACCAGTTCATGACGATGCGTCAGCTCGCCTACGACATGTTCGAGTCCGACGAGTTGCGCACGCTGTTCATGCGCGCGGGGGTCACCTCCACGGGGTGCTACCCGGATGACGTTCCTGGCCTGCAGGGGTTCATCCATAACCTCGCGCTCGTGCTTTCGCTCGAACCCGCGGCGATCGCGATCGGGGGAACGGGGGCGATCACCGCGGCTCTGGTCAGGGCCGGCAGGATGCGCGGGGTGCAGTACGTCACCGGTGCGCGCGTCGATGAGATCGTGCAGGAAAACGGCAGGGCGACCGGCATCCGACTCGCCGACGGCTCGTTCGTCGGGGCGGACATCGTCGTCTCGGACCTGGGCCTACCCCAGACCGTGCTCCAGCTCATGCGCCACGGAGAGGTGGCCGAGCGGATCCGTCACCGCCTCCGCAACGTCGTGTACGACCGGGGCCAGCTCGTGTGGGCCAACGTCGTCACCCACGAGGCTCCGGACTACGCGGGCACCACCGGCGTCGCCGAGGCCGGTGCGCAGCCCCGCCTGTACTGGGGTCCGAAGGATCCCGACTGGTTCGCGACCCGCTATCAGGCACACATCTTCTCGGAGGGCATCTCGCCCAGGATGCTGATGCTCTCGAGCACGGATTCGCAGTGGGACACCACCCGGGCGCCGAAGGGCCAGCACATCACGGGCATCGAGGAGTTCACAGCCCCGATCCGGTTCTTCGACGATGACGGCTGGGCCCGCCTCGAGAAGGAGTTCGACGCGCGCATCCGCGCCCAGTGGCCGACGTACGCGAAGAACATGACCGCCGACAACATCGCCGCGATCGAGTGGTTCCTTCCGCCTCGCGTGCGCTCCACACACCCGGACATGATCGAGGGCGGCTACGTCGAGGGAGCGCATCTGGCCAGCCAGCTGGGACGCTTCCGCCCGATCCCCGAACTCGCGGGCTATCGCACGATCCTGCCGAACCTGTACAACTGCTCGTCCAACGTCCACTCCGGCTCCGGTATCGGCCGCGGCAGCTCGCTCAATGCCTGGCACCAGATCGCCGAGGATCTCGGCATCGACCCGCACGCGGAGATCCGCAAGCCCGACCCCGAGCTCGTCGAGGTGCCGGCAGCGACGTGAGCGCGATGGAGGAGCCAGGATGACGGACGCCGAGGACAAACACGGACCCCACGGCGTGATCGACCGCGTCCTGGCCGTCCTCGCCGCCTTCGAAGGGACCACGGGTTCCCTCACCGTGGCCGGCATCGCCCAGCGGGCGGGGCTGCCCGTCTCGACGACGTACCGGATCGTGGCGTCACTGGAGGGCTGGGGAGCGCTGCGCAAGGGCTCCGACGGGCGATATCAGATCGGTTTCCGGCTGTGGTCGCTGGGCCAGCAGGCCGGACGACGATTGCGTGACCGAGCTCATCCGTTCCTGCAGGACCTCTTCGACCTGACTCACGAGAACGTTCATCTCGCGATTCGTGACGGGCTGTACTCGCTGTATATCGACAAGGTCTACAACTCACGCAAGCTGCCGATCGTGTCACGGATCGGGGGCCGGCTGCCCCTGCACGCCACGGCGGTCGGGCGTGTGCTCCTGGCCGCACAACCCGACTGGTTCGTCGACGCCTACCTCGCCCGCGAGCTCGAGAGCCCCACCCCGAGCACGGTGACCGACCCCGGGGAACTGGCCGAGATCATCCACACGGTCCGGCGGGAGGGTCTGTCGGTCACGTACGAGCAGATGCGGCTCGGCGCGATCTCGCTGGCAGCCCCCATCGTGTACGAGGAAGAGACCGTGGCCTCGGTCGCCCTGGTGTTCGACATCAGCCAGGCAGGCGAGATCGAGCGCCTCCGCCCCGCGGTCAAGGGCACCGCTGACAAGATCAGCCGTGCGATGCGCGGAGGAAGCGCCGGCGCCGTGATGCGACGCATCGCTCCCCAGGCCGCATCTTTCTCAGGCGGTGAGAAAACCCGGTTGCACGCCGTCGATCCTCGTTGAAGAGTCGAGGCACTCGTTCGAGGAGGAACAGCATGAGCAGGACCGCACCGACTGCGGCACGGGACTACCACGGGTTCGAACCGTTCAAGCTCACCGATCCGTTCGGGTCGTGGAAGGCGCTCCGCGAGGAGGCACCTGTCTTCTACGACGATCGGATCGGCTACTGGGTCGTGTCCCGCTACGAGGACGTCAAGGGCGTCTTCGACGACTGGGAGACGTTCTCGTCGGCCAATGCGCAGCAGCCCATCCGACCGCTCGGCGAAGCGGCCAAGAAGGTGCTCGCCGACGGCGACTTCACCGCCTACTCGGGGCTCTCCGCGCGCGTCCCTCCGGAGCACACACGCATTCGAGCGATCGCGACCAAAGCCTTCACTCCGCGCCGCTACAAGGTGCTCGAGCCCTTCATCCGCGACAACGTCAACGTGCTGATCGATCGGATGGTCGCGAAGGGCGAGCCCGGCGACATCCTCACCGACATCGCCTGGGATCTGCCCACGATCACGATCTTCACCCTCATCGGCGTGCCGGTCGACATGATCGAGACGGTCAAGGCGTGGGCAAGCTCTCGCACGGCGATCACCTGGAGCGACCTCACCGACGAGGAGCAGGTTCCCCACGCCGAGAACCTCGTGGCGTACTGGCGCTTCTGCCGCCAGCTCGTGGCCGACGCGAAGACCTCCCCCGGCGACAACCTCGTGTCCGATATGGTCCGCTTCCAGGCCGAGGGCGACGAGATCAGCGATCACGAGATCGCCTCCTTCCTCTACAGCCTCCTTTTCGCCGGTCATGAGACGACGACGACCCTGATCTCGAACACCGTCCGCGAACTGCTCGCGAACGACGAGTTCGCCCGCATCGGTGAGGACCCCTCCCTTATCCCCGGGGCGATCGACGAGGTGCTGCGGGTGAGCGGCAGCATCATCGCCTGGCGCCGTCACGCCGAGAAGGAGGGGCAGATCGCCGGCGTCACGATCCCCGCCGGCGCCAAAGTCCTGCTGCTGATGGGCGCCGCCAACCGTGACCCCGCGGTCTTCCCCGACCCCGACACGTTCGACATCACACGCAGCAATGCCCGTTCGCATCTGTCGTTCGGCTACGGCATCCACTACTGCATCGGCAACATGCTGGGCAAGCTGCAGACGAAGATCGCCGTCGAGGAGATCGCCCGCCGCCTTCCGAACCTCCGCCTCGTACCGGACGTGCAGATCACGTTCGGCGACAACCTGTCCTTCCGCGTTCCCGACGCTGTCCCCGTCCTTTGGAGCTGATCGCCGTGAGTCCCGCCCTCCCCCAGATCTACACCTTCGCGTTCGACTCCGGCGAGCAGCCCTCGATCGGGCGTCTCGGCGGCAAGTGCAACAGCCTGGCCATCATGACCTCCGCCGGCATGCCCGTGCCGCCCGGGTTCGCCGTGACCACCGATGCCTTCGACAAGGTCATGGACGGCACCGGCCTGCGTCAGCGCATCCTCGAGATCCTCGCGGATCTCAACGTTCACGACGTCGCCGACGTGGCAGAGGTCGAACGCCGCGCCGAGCACGTGCGCGAGCTCATCCTCACGCAGGAGATCCCGGATGACGTCCGCGAAGAGGTCGTAAGTGCCTACCGGGCACTCATGGAGCACTGCGGCGGCGAGGTCGCCGTCGCTGTGCGCTCCAGCGCGACAGCCGAAGACCTCCCCGATGCGAGCTTCGCCGGACAGCAGGACACCTACCTATGGATCGTGGGTGAACACAACGTCATGCACAAGATCCGCGAGTGCTGGGCAAGCCTCTACACGGCTCGCGCGATCACCTACCGCCTGAGCAACAGCATCCCCGACGAGGGCCTGTCGATGGCTGTGGCCGTCCAGAAGATGGTCAACTCGCGCTCGTCCGGCGTCGCGATGACCCTCGACCCGCAGACCGGCGATCGCACCAAGATCGTCGTGGAATCCAGCTGGGGACTCGGCGAAATGGTCGTCTCGGGCGAGGTCACCCCCGACAACTTCCTCCTCGACAAGGTCATGATGACCGTGGTCACCCGCGCGATCAGCCACAAGGGCGAGGAACTCGTCCCCAACGGCCGCGGCGGAATCGTGCGCCGGGCCGTGGCGGAGGACCGGGCCGGTGCCCCGAGTCTGAGCGATGACGAATTGATGGCCGTCGCGCGCCTGGCCAAGGCCGCCGAGAAGCACTACGGCCGGCCGCAGGACATCGAGTGGGCGATCGACGCCGACCTTCCGGCCGGCGGCAATGTCCTGCTGCTTCAGGCCCGCCCCGAGACGATCTGGTCGCCGAAGTCGACGACCAACACGATCACGATCACGTCGAAGGGTTCCGGGATCGCGGCCATCGCCACCTCGATGCTCTCGAGTCTCGGCATCCGCTGACCCGGCGTACTGCTCCACCGCCCACACCACCCGAGACGACGTCGCTCGCCGAGCACGTCGCGGACGTATCGAAGGAGATGCAATGTCCGACACCGCAACCACGTCCAAGTCCTTCCCCTCCCCGTATGAACTCACCGCGCCAGCGGGGTCGGAGGGCTGGGAGTCGCTGTACCCCTATAACCTCGTCTTCCGCGAGGAGCTGCGTGAGAAGGAAGACAGCCGCTTCTGGTTCTGCGACAGTCAGCACTGGCCGAACGTGTTCAAGCCGTTCGAGGTGACCGCGGTCGAGTTCGCCAGCCGCAACCTCGGCGCGTACAACACCCGGCATTACCTGGTCCCGCCGGCCAACGGCATCGACTACCGCATCCACAACGGTTACACCTACTTCAGCCCCGTACCGGTGCCGCCCGAGCAGATCGCCGATCGTGTGCCGCACTTCCTGGCCCGCGCCGGCCACTACTTCCAGAACTGGGAGTCGCTGCTGGAGAACTGGCACACCAAGGTGACCGACAACATCAGGGAGCTCGAGGCGATCGAGTTCACGCCGCTGCCCGAGATGGTGCCGATGGAGACGATCACCGACGGCGTCGGCTATGACCCCTCGGTGGACCTGTTTGAGGCATACGACAAGCTCCTCGCGCTGGCCTATCGCAACTGGGAGCACCACATGGAGTTCCTGAACCTCGGATACGTCGCCTACCTCGACCTGTTCCAGTTCTGCAAGGAGGCCTTCCCCGGCATCCCCGACCTGGCGATCGCGAAGATGGTCGCCGGCGTCGACTCGGTGCTGTTCCGTCCCGACGACGAGCTCAAGAAGCTGTCGGAGCTCGCCGTCGAGCTGGGCGTGCAGGATGCCTTCGCCCAGGGCGACGGCAATGCCGAGGCGACGCTTGCCCTCCTGCGCGAGACCGCCGGCGGTCAGGAGTGGATCCAGGCATGGGAAGCCGCGCAGGACCCGTGGTTCAACTACACGTCGGGGAACGGCTTCTACGGCGACGACAAGTACTGGCGCGACGACCTGGACATCCCGATGGGCTACATCCGCGACTACGTCGAACGGGTGGCGGCAGGCGAGACGCTCGGCCGGCCCAAGGAGGAGCTGCTCGCCGAGCGCGACCGGATCGCCGAGGAGTACGCCTCCGTGCTCGACGACGAGGCCCGCGCCACGTTCGAGGGCAAGCTGGGCCTTGCCCGCACCGTCTACCCGTACGTGGAAGACCACAACTTCTACATCGAGCACTGGACGATGGGCGTGTTCTGGCGCAAGGTCCGCCAGTTGTCGAACCTGCTGCACGAGCAGGGTTTCTGGCCGCAGCCCAACGATCTGCTCTACCTCAGCCGCGACGAGGTGCGCCCCGTGCTGTTCGACTATGCCAGCGCGTGGGCGGTGGGTACGGAACCGATCGGCCCGACCTACTGGCCTGCCGAGATCGAACGCCGTCGCGCCATCGTCGCCGCGCTCGAGAAGGAACGCCCGCAGCCGGCGTTCAACACGCCGCCCGCCCAGATCAGCGAGCCCTTCACCGTCATGCTGTGGGGTATCACCACCGAGCAGGTGCAGCAGTGGCTGGGAACCGACGACGCCGAAGAAGGCGTCCTGACCGGCATGGCTGCCTCCGGCGGCGTCGTCGAGGGTCGCGCCAGGGTGATCACGAACGCGTCGCAGCTGGGCGAACTCGAGCAGGGTGAGATCCTCGTCGCCCCGGTCACGGCCCCCAGTTGGGGACCGGTGTTCGGCAAGATCGCGGCGACCGTCACCGACATCGGCGGCATGATGAGCCACGCCGCGATCGTCTGCCGCGAGTACGGCGTCCCCGCCGTCACCGGTACCGGCAAGGCGTCGACCACCATCACCACCGGCACCCGCCTGCGGGTGGACGGCAACCAGGGCAAGGTCACGATCCTCGACTGAGGGTCAGGAGGCGAACACCATGACGCGTACATCCCGCTCCCCCGTCAATCTGCTCGGACGAGACGTCTCCGCGCACATCCCGTCGCGCGACGCCACCAAGGGCATGTTCGAGATGAGGGAGCGGGATGACGCCGTCTGGAACGCCGCACTCCCCTTCCTTCGCACCCGCGACAACGACGCCCACACGCTCGTGTCGTATGGGATCGCCCGGGCGTTGTGCGAGATGATCCCGGATGCCGACCCCGATGTGGTCCTGCCGGCGATCATCCTGCACGACACCGGGTGGTCCACTGTCGATGAAGTCGTTGCGTTCAACGCGATCGCCCCCGACCGGGACGGCAGCCTGCACCACATCGTCATCCAGCACGAGAAGGAAGGCGCTCGCATCGCCCGCGAGGTGCTCGGGGGCCTCGGGCACGCGCCGGCGGTGATCGAGGAGGTCGTCGCGATCATCGACGGGCACGACACCCGGCTCACCGCGATCAGTCTCAACGACTCGGTCGTGAAGGATGCCGACAAGGTCTGGCGGGTCTCCCCGCACGGCATCGACGTCGCCGTCCCGCGATTCGGCCTGACCCGTGAGGAGTCGGCGATCCTCAACGCCTCCCGCGCGGTCGATGACCTCTTCACCCCCGAAGCCAAAGCCATGTCACGCGCATTCCTCGCGTGGGAATGCATGACCGAGAGCCCGCAGTGGACCCAGACGACCCCCCGGGAGCTGGACGCATGAGCACCACCCACGCCGACCGCACTGTCGTGGTCACGGGCGCCGCGGCAGGCCTCGGCCGCGCGTTCGCCCTCGGATTCGCGGAGCGCGGCGCGAACGTCGTCATCGCCGACGTCAACGAGCCGGGCGCCGCCGAGACGGCCGAGCTCGTGCGGGCGCGGGGCGTCGGGGCGCTCGCGGTGCGCACGGACGTCACCGACCGCGCCTCGACGGACGCGCTCATGGATGCCGCTGTCGACCGGTTCGGCAGCATCCATGCCCTCGTCAACAATGCCGCGATCTACGCGACCATCCATCGCGCCCCGTTCGCCGAGATCGATCCCGACGAGTGGGACAGGGTCATGGCGGTCAACGTCAAGGGCACGTGGCTGTGCTCGGCATCCGCCGTCTCGCGCATGAGCGAGGGCGGCGCGATCGTCAACATCGCCTCGGCGACGGTCTTCAGCGGCTCCCCGCAGTGGATGCACTACGTCGCCTCCAAGGGCGCCGTGATCGGGATGACCCGGACGCTGGCCCGCGAGGTCGGCGGGCTCGGGATCACCGCGAACGTCATCGCGCCCGGCTTCACCCTCACCGAGGCGTCCCTGGCTCAGATCGAGGATGCCGAGACCTACGGTGTCGCGGCGCGAGCGATCAAACGGGCCAGCGTTCCCGAGGACATCGTCGGCACCGCCCTCTTCCTGACCTCCCCCGACGCCGCCTACATCACCGGGCAGACGATCGTCGTCGACGGCGGCAAGCAGTTCATCTGACAAGGAGCACCCGTGAGCACTGTGGTCTACATCGCCGACGACGGCACCGAAACGACGATCCAGGGACGCCCCGGCGACTCGGTCATGGAGACCGCCGTCCGCAACGGCGTGAAGGGGATCGTCGGCGAGTGCGGCGGAAGCCTCTCCTGCGCGACCTGTCACGTCTTCGTCGAACCCGAGACCTTCGCGCTCGTCGGCGGGCCCGCGGGTCCCCTCGAGGACGACATGCTCGACGGCACCGCGGTCGAGCGCGAGGAGACCTCGCGGCTGTCGTGCCAGATCACGCTGCAGGAAGGCGTCGAGTACCGCGTCCGCACCCCGAAGGCGCAGATCTGATGGGCACCACGCTCATCGTCGGCGCCTCGCAGGCCGGTGTCCAGATCGCGGCGACCCTGCGCGAACTCGGCGACACCGACCCGATCGTGCTGGTCGGCGAGGAGCCGCATCGTCCGTATCAGCGACCACCGCTGTCGAAGAAATGGCTCAAGAGCGAGCTCGTCCCGGGCGACGTGATTCTGCGCACCCGCGAGTGGTACGACGCGCAGGGCGTCGAACTCATCAGCGGTGACCGGGTCGTCACGGTGCACCGCGATCTGGATGGCAGCGGGATCGCCACGACCCAGGGCGGCCGGAGCCTGGGCTTCGACCGTCTGGCCCTTGCCACTGGATCCTCGGTGCGGCGCCTGACGATACCCGGGACCGACTTCCACGGGGTGCACTACCTGCGCGACGCCGACGACGCCCTCGCCCTCGAAGCAGCGCTCCATGACCCCGCGCACCGGCGCATCGTGGTCATCGGCGGCGGCTTCATCGGCCTCGAGATCGCCGCCGTGGCCCGCAGCATGGACAAGGAAGTCACCGTCCTCGAGGCAGCGCCGCGCCTGATCGGGCGTGTCGTGTCCGAAGAGACCAGCGCGTTCTACCTCGCCGCGCACCGGCGCCGCGGGACCAGGGTCGTTCTCGGCGCCTCGCTCACGCGCATCGTCGGCGGGGTAGCGGATGCCGCCGGCCGACGCTCTCGCGTCGTGGCCGTCGAGTTCGCCGACGGCACCAGGATCCCCGCCGACCTCGTCGTGATCGGGATCGGGGTCATCGCCCGCACGGAACTCGCCGTCCAGCTCGGCCTCGAGGTCGACCGGGGAGTGGTCGTCGACGAGCACGCCCTCGCCTCGGACGGCCGCACCGTGGCCGCCGGCGACTGCACGGTCATGCCCAACCCCTACGCACTCGGGATCCCGGGCCCGACCCGCATCGAGAGCGTCAACAACGCCCTCGAACAGGCCAAGATTGCTGCCGCGAGCCTGCTCGGGGAGCGCCCGACGTACCGGTCGGTGCCCTGGTTCTGGTCGGACCAGGCAGACCTGAAGCTGCAGATCGCGGGACTGAGCACCGGATACGACAGGGTCGTGGTGCGAGGCCGCCCCGAGGATGAGCGCTTCGCGGTGCTCTACTACCGGGACGGGCGGCTGATCGCGGCGGACTGCGTCAACCAGCCGGCCGAGTTCCTCGCGATCCGGGGGGCACTCGGCAAGGGGCACACCATCGCGCCGGAGGCGGCAGCCGACCTGTCCACACCCCTGAAGCAGTCGATCACCGAACCGCTGGTGGCACAACGGGAGGCCTCATGACCCAGTATGTGAACACGTTCGACTCGGTGCAGACCGTCGGAAACGGGCAGACGCCGCGGCGCAGCTACACCGATCTCGACGACCTGTGGCGCGCGGCCGAGCCCTACATGCGGGCGCGACGCAATGACGTCCACATCCCGCTCTCGTTCTACTTCGCCGAGCTGCTGCTGGATGACTATCCCGACGCCGATGAGCTCGTGACCCGGGTCGCGATCCTGCTGCACGACACGGGGTGGGCGCGGGTCGACGCGGACAAGACGATCGCCGAAGGGTTCCGGTCCGAGAACTGGCGCACCTCCGACGCCCGCATCCAGCACGAGATCGAGGGCTGCAACATCGCCCGGGAACTGCTGCCGGGACTCGGCTTCGACGACGCGTTCATCACGCAGGTCACCGACATCATCGACGGGCACGACACCCGGCTGGACCACCACTCGCTCGAGGACGCGATCGTGCGCGACGCCGACCGGCTCTGGCGGTTCACGCCGACCGGAACCGCGTTCTCTGCCGAGTGGTTCGGGGTCACGCCGCGGGAGATCGTCGCGAACCTCGAGGCTGTCGTGCTCGACGAGCTCATCACCGCCTCGGGCAGGCGCATGGCCGAGGCCGAGATGGGACGCACGATCGAGCTGCTCAAGATCGACCTGCTGTGACCAAGGAGCATTGACGATGTCCGACGCACTGCGGGAAGCATCCGCAACGCCGATGATGGCGAGCCACCGCGCCGCGGCGCTGACCCTCCCCTACCGGTACGTGGACGATGTGTTCGTCGGCGGCCACTACCGCCGGTCCGATGCGAGCGACGGCGTCGAGGAGGTGGTGGACCCGGCGACCGGGGAGATCTGGGCGTCGGTGCCGAAGGCGTCGGAGCAGGATGTCGACCGCGCTGTCGCTGCCGCACGGGCGGCGTTCCCCGCGTGGGCTGCCGTGTCGCCGAGCGAGCGCGCCGAACGGATGCGCCGCTGGGCCGACGCGCTCGAGCGCCGCGCCGGGCCACTGTCAGTGACCAGCACCCTCGAGAACGGTTCGCCGATCTCCGAGACGGCGGGAGCTGCCGCCAACGCGGCGGGCATCATCCGCTATTTCGCGGAGCTCGCGCCCCTCCTCGAGCAGGACGACATCCGCATCGCCCCTCTCGACCCCACACAGGCCACGACAGTGCGTCGCGACCCGGTCGGCGTGTGCGCGCTGATCGCCCCGTGGAACTTCCCCATCAACCTCGTCGTGATCAAGCTCGCGCCCGCGCTGATCGCCGGCTGCACCGTCGTCATCAAGCCCGCGTCGCCCACTCCGCTGTCGATCCGCTTCGTGCTCGATGCCGCCGTGGAAGCGGGCATCCCCGACGGCGTCATCAACCTCGTCACGGGGGACGGTCAGGTCGGCGATCGCCTGGTGCGGCATCCGGATGTCGACAAGGTCGCGTTCACCGGCTCCACCCCGGTCGGCCGCCGCATCGCCGCTGCCTGCGGTGAACTCCTGCGCCCCGTCACCCTCGAGCTCGGCGGCAAGTCGGCGGCGCTGGTGCTGCCGGATGCCGACCTCGATCACCTTCGGCGGGTGCTGATCCGCTCGTGCATGCGCAACACGGGGCAGACCTGCTACATCTCGACGCGCCTCATCGTCACGCCCGAGCGCTACGACGAGGTCGTGGAGGCCGTCGCCACGACAATCCGCGAAGCGGTCCAGGGCGATCCGCTCGACGGCGCCACGGTGTTCGGCCCGTCCGCGACGCGGGCTCAGCGCGACATCGTGCGCGGCTACATCCGCAGCGGCATCGCCGAGGGCGCCCGTCCGGTAACGGGAGGAGACGTCGACCCGGCGATCGCCGAGGGGTTCTTCGTCACCCCCACCGTGTTCGCCGACGTCGCCCCCGACATGCGCATCGCCCGAGAGGAGATCTTCGGGCCTGTGCTCTCGATCATCCCGGCGCGGGACATCGACGACGCCGTGGCGATCGCGAACGCCACGCCGTTCGGGCTCGGCGGCATCGTCTTCGGCGCCGATGAGGACCGCGCCTTCGAGGTCGCGCGGCGCATCGACACGGGGTCGATCGGCGTGAACTTTTTCGCCTCCAACCACGCCGCCCCCTTCAGCGGTCGCCACGACTCGGGCCTCGGGGTCGAGTACGGCATCGAGGGCCTGCACGCCTACCTCACCTACCAGTCCGTGCACCGGCGGGTGCGCTGATGACCGGCGCGCTGCGCTGGGGCGTCAAACAGAGCCTGCACGACTATGTGCGCTCCTCGGAGGGAACGATCGAGGCCGGCGACGGGGCGCGGCTGGACGGGGATGACGTCGTCTTCCCCGCAGACGGTTCACTCGAGGGAGCGTTCACCGGCTTCGTCCGGTTTGTCGCCCACGGCGGGCTGATGGACTGGCTCATCGCGCAACCACGGCTGGACGAGAACGGGACCCGCCTGACGCTCGCGGGCCGCCGGGGAGCCCGGGTGCCGTTCGCAACGATCGGCGAGGAGGGCGTGCGACTGACCGTGGACGGCTCACTCCTGCTCGGGAGCTTCTACCCGCCGGGCACCGCCCTGGCGCCGCTGCGGGTCGAGTGAAGACAGTCACAGAAAGATAACGGCAAGGTCTTCCCTTCCGTTACCTCACCGTTATAGAGTGCTTGCACGGTAGTTGTTTTGCTGTGGCAGCTACCGGCATGTGATTGCAGGACACTCTTGGTGCAAGGGACAAGGGCCGGTCGGAAGCCTCTCCGACCGGCCCTTACTTTGTCACGACGGGATCGACACCGACCGCGATCAGTACCAGCCGACCGACTGGGAGTGACCCCAGGCGTTGCACGGCGAGCCGTAGCGTCCGGCGATGTAGCCGAGACCCCAGCGCACCTGGGTGACGGCGTTGGTCGCCCAGTCGCCGCCGGCCGAGGCCATCTTGCTGCCCGGTAGGGCCTGGGGGATGCCGGTCGCGCCGCTCGAGGAGTTGTAGGCGGCGTAGTTCCAGCCGGACTCCTTGTTCCACAGCGACACGAGGCACGAGAACTCACCGTCGCCCCAGCCGTACTGGGAAGCCATGATGTCGCGAGCCGCTGCCTGCGCAGCGCCCGGTGAGTTGTCGCCGGTGGAGGCCACCGGCCCCGACACGGCCGGAGCGGCAGCCGCTGCGGCGCGCCGCGCCTCCTCGGCGGCAACGCGTGCAGCCTCTTCGGCGGCGGCCTTGGCCGCGGCTTCCTCAGCAGCGCGGCGAGCCTCCTCGGCAGCCACTGCCGCAGCGAGCCGCTCGCGCAGTCCGTCGACGTCCTTCTCGGCCTCGGCGACGACATCGGCGACCGCTGCGGTCAGCGAGGGCAGAAGGACGATCGGAAGGAGATCCAGGTCGTCGAGGTCGGCAACTGCCGCATCGACCGCGGAGACCGACACCGTGGTCGGCCCGTCGACGGTCAGCCCCGACGCAGCGACCTCACTGTTGAGCGCGGCGGCGTCGGCGATGACGGATGCCGCGGCAGCGAGTGCAGCCTCGGCATCCGTGGTCAGCGACTGGACCGTGGCCGAGACGGGCTGGATCGACGCGGGCAACGGCGGAGCGCTGTCTGCCCGCGGTGCACTCCCCGGCGCTGTCGTCTGCGCGAACGCGGCAGTGGACGGAGCTCCCAACAGCAGGGTGAGACCGAGAGCTGCTGTGGCAACGGCCCGGGCGCGAGGGTGAGAGGCGGACATGGATGACGAAGGGCGTGTACGCACGAAGGTCAGCGGCTTCCTGATGAGGGGAATCGGGGCGGGCAGCATCGATGGGCCCGGACGAGGGTGCCTCGGGATGGCACACAAGTGTCCGAGTCTGGGTGTTGTTCCTGAACGAAACCTCCACGAACCCTGACCGCGGCATGGGTGGCAGAGAATCACAAAAAGATAACGGCAAGGTCTTCCCTTCCGTTACCTCACCGTTATAGAGTGCTTGCACGGTAGTTGTTTTGCTGTGGCAGCTACCGGCATGTGATTGCAGGACACTCTTGGTGCAAGGGACAAGGGCCGGTCGGAAGCCTCTCCGACCGGCCCTTACTTTGTCACGACGCGGCGGCCATCCCTGATCGCCGCCGGCGTGGGTCAGACGCCGCCACCGCCACCGCCACCGCCACCGCCGCCGGCGCTGCCGCCGCCACTGGAGCCCCCCGAGGTGGACGACGTGGTCGTGGTCGACAGCGTTGAGATCGCTGAGGAGAAGGCCGCCGCGTTGAAGCCCGCGGTCCCGATGTACCAGCCGGGGACACCGGTTTGGTCATAGAGCACAGCCAGGCGCTCGGCCCATTCCTTCTCCTGCCCGAACACCACGGCGTACGGCAGCAACGTCTCGTAGATCCGCAGCATCTGGCGGGGGTTCGCGGGGTCGACACGCGCACCCTGGTCGTCCACCGCGACCCGCTCCGCGCCCTGCGGAGACTGCAGCATCCGGATCCGATCCGCTTCCGCCCACTCGATGAACATCTGCAGCCCCTTGAGGTGGTCGCGCGTTTCGGCGCCCGCCGCAGTCAGGGGTTTGCGCGAGACGAGGGCGGCGACCACGAAGACCATGACGAATGCCGCGACCATGAACAAGAACACGATCGGCGAGTCCACGAAGGCTCCGAATGCCATGAACCCGAACACGATCGTCAGGATGCCGAAGACGATCGACCCCAGCATCGGCCAGAACCTCGCGGCGCTCGGGACCACGCGGCGAAGACCTCCCGCGCTGAGTTCCTCCTCGGCAGCCTTGATGATGCGCCGCGCGGCAGACGAGAGCCGCGTGTCATTCGATCCGAATTCGTACTCGTCGCCGGGGGTCATGTGCGGGAACAGACCCTGAAGCAGGAGCACGCCGTCGCGATCCGCACGCGAGGGATCCCGCAGTACCGCCTTGAGCTTCACTCCGCCGAAGAGTTTGCGTCCCGCCTCCTCGATGCGGATGCTGCCGACCACCGCCTGCTCCAGCACTTCGGCGGGGATGGCCTTGGCCGACTTGCCGAGAAGTACCGCGCTCTCGAGTGCATCAATGCGCGGCGGCGGGGTGTATTCGGCGATGATCGTCGGCCTGCCCGGCTCATCCCGCAGCCTCTTGACCCGAAAAACGATCGCCCACACCAAAGATCCGATGGCAGCCGTGAAGGCGAACAGCTGCAGCCAGCCGTAGGGCGAGGCGAAGTAGGAGCTGTCGAACGCCGTGAAGGTGCCCGCCGCGAACGCGACAGCAACGGTGACGGTCTGGGAGGGCTGCAGATCGGTGGCGGATGCGGTCACCGTGACGCCGCCGTCAGCATCCGTCGTCGAGGCGATCGAGCAGGGGTCGGTCGCACCGGCGCTGCCGGCGTAGCAGGCCTGCGCCCCCGTCAGCTCGGGCGCCAGCTCGGCCGGCACGTGCAGCGTCGCCGTCACCGTTCCGAAGGGTTGAGCCCAATCCACGCCGTTGACGTTCCAGTAGAACTCGTCCACGCCGGTGTCCTCGAAAAAGCGCGTGACATTCTCGAGCGTGTACGTGAAGACGTAGGTCTGGGAGCCGTGGACATAGTCATCGGACCGCGAGGTCATCGCGTAGACGCCATCCTCGCTCTCGACCTCCGCAGGTCGCGGGTTTCCCTCGCCGTCGGTGATGGAGACGAGCTCGGGATGCAGCGGCGCGCCCAGGTACGAGTCAGGAAGGATTCGACGCATCCCCCGGTTCTGGTCGTACTCGGGGAACACCGCGACGAAGGTCTCGACGACCCGCAACGTGCTCACCCCGTCGTCGGTGCGTCCGAGCGTGTAGTCGGCGTCCATGCTCTGGAACGTGAAGTCGTCGACGTCGGTCGACACCGCGGCCGCACTGTCGCCGACCGCAACGCTGAAGGAGCACGCCACGAGGGTGAGCAGTGCGGCGAGGGTTGCGGCGGCGGCACCGAGGGATCGCCGCACGAGTATCCGGGCTGCCATGTGATCAGCCTAGGGCGCCGCTGGGGTCGTACTCTGGTGTGCATGACGGACCGGCGACTGGCGATCGACGCCTGGGAAAGCCTGTTCCGCGCGCAGCACGAGGTCCTCGCCGAGATCAGCGGGGATTTCGTCGTGGGAGAACTCACCCAGGCTGAGTACGACGTGCTGCTCACCGTGACGCGCGCGCCCGAGATGTCGGCGCGGCTGCGGGATGTCACCGCGAACATGCTGATCAGCCAGCCGAGTGTGTCCCGACTGGTCGACCGGATGGTCGCCTCCGGCCTGGTCACCAAGTGCTCGGACCCCGACGATGGCCGGGGAGCGATCGTGACGGCCACGCCCCACGGCGCCGCGCTGTTTCGGAAGGTCGCGGCAGCTCATGGTCGGTCGATCGCCGAACGGATGTCGAGTCTGAGCGACGACGAACTCCGGCAGCTGCGCTCCCTGACCACGAAGCTGCGCCGACCCCGCGTCGTCGACGACTGCTGATCGAGGGCCGCTTCGACCCCGGGCAGTCTCCTCAGCCGAGGAGGTAGCGCTGCACCGCGGGGCCGACCCGCGACGCGAGGTCATCGATCGATGCACCCGCGACTCCGGGGAGTTTCACGATGTATCGAGCGACGATCAGGCCCGCGATCTGCGATGCCGCGAGACTTGCGCGCAACTCGGCATCCGCGGACCCGAGCTCGCGGGCGATCCGACCGACGAGTTCGCGGGAAAGGTAGCCGGTGAGCAGCGGAGTCGTCAGTTTGTTTCCCAGCGCAGCGCGCATGAGCACGACGCCGCGGCGCTGCACCTCCGGCTTGTCCCATGCGGTGAGAACGAAGCGCACGATGCCCTCACCCACCCCGTCGCGGGGGCCGGCGAGGATCCGGGGCAGCTCAAGATCGGGACGGAATGGCGCACCGATGGTCTCGCTGAAGAGATCGGCCTTCGTTCCGAAGTAGTGGTGCACGAGGGCCGCATCGACCTCTGCCCGCGCCGCGATCGCGCGCATGGTGGCACCGTCATATCCGTGGTCACCGAACTCGTCGATCGCTGCCGCCAAGATGCGTTCCCGGGCGGTCGACGTCGCGCCGGGCGGTCGTCCCCGCCTCCGCTTGGGTGCAGGAACGGCGTACTCGGGCATGCCGTCAGCCTACGCGCGAGACCACCACCGGTCGCGGACCCGCTCAGGGCCGCCCCGCACGGAGACGTCCCCGCCACCGTCGCGCGGTGCCGGGGACGTCGGTCACGGGAATCAGGCGCTCGCGCCGGTCTCCTGGATCTCGCTCTTGGACTCGTCGACCGTGATCGTGGCGGGGGCATCCGTCGCGATCTCGATCTTGCGGGGCTGGGCCTTGGGGCTCACCGGAATCGTGACCGTCAGCACGCCGTGCGCGTAACTGGCCGCGATCCCCTCGGTGTCGATTCCCTGTCCCAGGCTCAGCTGGCGCAGGAAGCTGCCGGCCTCACGCTCGCGCGTGATCCACTTGACGCCCTCCTGCGAGGTGAGCGTGCGCTCGGCGCGGATGGTCAGCAGCTGACCGTCGACGTCGACATCGACCGATCCCGGGTCGATGCCCGGCAGGTCGGCCGAGAGCACGTAGTGGTCGCCGTCACGGTACAGGTCCATCGGCATCTGACGCGGGCCGCGCCGGTTGCCGTCGAAGAGTGCGTTCGCGAATCGCTCCATCTCGCGGAGCGGGTCATAGGTTGCCATCTCGTCTCCTTTGTGAGCGGGGCCGGATGCCACATCCGGCCGAGTTCTGAAAGTTGAGTCGTGGTGACTCAACTGACCTCAGATTAGCACTCGCAGCCCTCGAGTGCCAGGTGTCTGGGTGCGCGAGATCATCGCCGTGAGCGAACAGTTCCGGCCGGTCAGCGGAACGCGGGGACGCCGGTGAGCGCCTGTCCGAGCACGAGGGTGTGCATCTCGACGGTGCCCTCGTATGTCAGCACCGACTCCAGGTTCGCCGCGTGCCGGATCACCGGGTACTCCAGCGAGATGCCGTTGGCGCCCAGGATCGTGCGAGCCGTGCGGCAGATCTCCAGAGCCTCCCGAACATTGTTGAGCTTGCCCAGACTCACCTGCTGCGGCGTGAGCAGCCCGGCATCCTTCCGGCGACCGAGATGGAAGGCCAGCAGCAGGGCCTTCTCGTACTCGACGACGCAGTCGACGAGCTTCTGCTGAGTGAGCTGAAACGCTGCTATCGGCTTGCCGAACTGCACCCGCTCCCCCGCGTAGGCAAGGGCCGCCAGCAGCGACGACCGGGCCGCACCGAGCGCGCCCCAGGTGATGCCGTATCGAGCCTCGTTGAGGCAGCTGAGCGGACCCTTCAAGCCGACTACTTCGGGGAGGACGGCGTCGGCGGGGAGCCGCACGCCATCGAGGACGAGTTCGGAGGTGACGGATGCGCGCAGCGACAGCTTGTGGTGGATCCGCGGCGCCGAGAAGCCGGCGGCATCCGTCGGGACCACGAACCCGCGGATGCCGTCATCCGTCTGGGCCCACACGACCGCGACGTCGGCGACGGAACCGTTCGTGATCCACATCTTGCGGCCCTGCAGCACCCAGTCGTCACCGTCGCGCCGTGCGTACGTGCGCATACTGGCCGGATCCGACCCGGCATCGGGTTCGGTCAGACCGAAGCATCCGATCAGTTCGCCCGCCGCCATCGCAGGCAGCCATCGCTGTTTCTGCTCCTCGCTCCCCCAGCGCCAGATCGCGAACATCGCGAGCGACCCTTGCACCGAGACGAGGGAGCGGATGCCGGAGTCCGCGGCTTCCAGCTCCAGACAGGCCAGGCCGTACTCGACCGCCGACATCCCGGCGCAGCCGTAGCCCTCCAGGTGCATGCCCAGAACGCCGAGGTGCCCGAGGTCGGCCGCGAGACCCCGAAGGTCATCGATCTCCCCACGCTCGAACCACTCGGCGATGGAGGGCGTGACGCGACGTTCCACGAACTCGCGGACGGCATCACGGGTCGCCCGCTCGTCGTCGCTGAGCAACGCGTCGATATCGGCGATGTCGATCGCCTCATGCAGGGATGCCACGGGCTTCTCCTTCGGAAGATCCAGTCGAGTGAGCAGGAGTGTCAGCATCGGCAGCGAGCCACCGGCGAATGTCGTCGCCGTGCTCGTCGAACCGGGGCGGGCGTCGATACCGGGTGATCGGCGTGCGGTCGAACCGAAGGGGAGACCGAATCTGATCGGTCCCCTCGGCCACCGGAGCCCGTGGCGAGAGGCCGAGACGCTCGGCCAGCGCGAATCCGTCGGCGACGGTGCCGATCGTTCCCGCCGGAAGACCAGCATCCATCAGCCGCGCCGCCCATGAGGCCGCCGAGTCGGTCAGCAGTCGCGACTCCAGCGCCGTCGCGAGGGCGTCTCGATGCGTGACCCGCTGCGCGTTCGATGCGAAACGCGGATCAGCGGCGAGGTCATCGGCGTCGAGGACCTCGCACAGACGCGCGAATTGGGCATTGTTACCGATGGCGAGCGCGAGGACGCCGTCTCCGGTGCGGAGGGTCTCGTACGGCGCGATCGAGGGATGCCGATTGCCGAGCGAGTGCGGCGAGTGACCGGTGGCAAGGTAGGCGGATCCCTGATTGACAAGCGCTGCCAGGAGGCTCGTCAGGAGCGCAACCTCCAGATACTGACCCTGGCCGCTTCGAGAGCGTTCGTGAAGGGCGGCGAGGATCGCGACGGTGGCGTCCTTCGCCGTCAGGACATCGACGATGGCGACACCGACCTTGGAGGGCACGTCGGGTGGGCCCGTGATGTCCATCAGCCCGCCGACGGCCTGGATGAGGAAGTCGTATCCGGCGAGGTGCGAACCGGCGCCGCTGCCGAAGCCGGTGATCGAGGCGTACACGACGCCGGGATTCGCCTTCCGCACCGATCCGTAGTCCAGGCCGAAGCGGTCGAGAGTGCCCGGAAGGAAGTTCTCGACGAGAACATCGGCGCGCGCCGCGAGACGATGTGCGAGGTCGAGATCAGCGGGGTCGTCGAAGTCGAGCGCGATCGAACGTTTCCCTCGGTTCGCGGATTCGAAGTACGACGAGGAGTTGTCCGTCCATGGCGGGCCCCACTGGCGCGTGTCATCGCCGGATCCGGCACGCTCGACCTTGATCACGTCAGCGCCGAGATCGGCGAGGGTCACGGTGGCAAGCGGTCCGGCGAGCACACGACTGAAGTCGGCGACGATGACGCCGTCCAGGGGCATCGGACCAGGCATCCGGTTCCTCGCTCTGTTGCGGAGATGCTCTCCTCACTGTAGCGAGGACGGCGGCTACCGCACCGAAGCCGAGACCTTCGGGGTGCGCGGGTTCCGCACCGTCAGCATCCTCTGACACAGACGTGATCCAGACGCAAGGGGGGTGCCTTCAGAGCGCGGATTCACTACGTTCTCGCGCATGAAGAACCAAGAAGGCATTGCGCTCGGGCTGATCGTCGGCGGGCTGATCGTCGGCATCCTGTGCCTGCTCGGCGACATCTGGGGCGGTCCGTCGTTCCTGCACGTCTTCACGATGGTCGGCGGCTTCGCGGTCGGCTACGGCACCGTCACACTGGTCCTGTCCCGACGGGGCAAGCTTCCCTGAACGAGGTGAGCCGGAACGAAACGATGCGGTCCCCGAGCAATAGACTCAGGGACCGCATCCTGTCTCAACCAGACGCGCGCCCGAAGGGACTCGAACCCCTAACCTTCTGATCCGTAGTCAGATGCTCTATCCATTGAGCTACGGGCGCATGATCTGCGCGCTTTCGCGAGCAAACCAGCGTCCAGGTTACCCCACGAATGCCCCTGACAGCGAATCGTGGCGGTTCTCGCCGCGGGTCATTCCGCTTCCGGCAGATCGAGGTCCCGAGAACGATCCGCGTCGTCGGCATCCGTGATCGGCGCCCGCGCCGCAGGGGTGCTGAATCGCCGTTGATGCGACGCGAGCCGGGGCAGATCGATGAGCCTGATCGACTGCATGCGCGCCGCCCGCATGGCACCGTAATCGGGATCGAGGTCTGGTCTCATCGCCTCGACGATCAGGCGCCGCTCAAGGTTCGACTCGACATCGCCCCACGCAGCATCGCGCGCCTGAGCGATCAGCTGTTCCAGCGCTGCATCGTCGGTCGCGCGCAGTCTGAGTTCTTTCGCGACGCCCGTGTACTGCCGTGCCCGCCGACGCAGGTTTCGGGAGTCCCGCCCTCGATAGTCGTGCGTGCCGCTCGGATCGGATTGCCGCCCCCATGCCCGCCGCCAGTCCGCGCGGGCGCGCTCGGCTGCAGCGGACTGCTCGTCGGCGAGCGCCTCAAGAGTCTGGCGCGCGAACGGTTTGAGAGCGTCGAACGAGAAGGTCGCGTCGTGCCGGATCGCGTCAACGAGGATCCGGTTGCGGATGGCGAGGCGGGCCGCCGCGATAGCGATGATGACGCCCTCCGCGATCGCGTCGGCGGTCTTTCCCATCGCCACCTCCTCGATAGAGGGTATCGGGCGGCGGGCGCCAGCGTCCCGGACGAACGCCGCAGGCCCCCGATCGCTCGGGGGCCTGCGGCATCGAGGGTGTGAAGCTCAGGCGGGCTTGCTGTAGCGGGCGTCGCCGAAGCCGAGGATGAGGTAGCCGATGAACGGCAGCAGGAACAGCAAGAAGAACGAGAAGGCGCCGCCCTTGCCGAACGCCGCGCCGACCTTGATGGCGACGATGATCATCAGGATCAGGTTGGCGATCGGGATGAAGTAGAGCAGACCCAGCCACGCCGAGTAGCCGGCGATCTTCACCAGGATGAAGAGGTTGACGATCGGGATGATGGCGAGGATGCCGGGCCAACCCGCCTTGGTGAAGACGCGCCACAGTGCGACCGCAATGACGACGTAGAACGCGAGGCCGATGATCGATGACGTCCAGGCGGACGCGAGACTGGCCTGATCGGTGATGGAAGCTGCAAGCATGAGCCACAGCCTAGAGGGAAAGCCGTCTCGGCTTCCAGCGAACTCTCAGGAAAGCGCCGAGATCCGCCAGGATGCCTTGTGGGAGTCGGCCGGTGCGATCACCGCGAGCCCGGTATCGAAGGGGTAGCGGCCGTCATTGAAGGCATCCGGCGCGCACGTCATCGGCTCGACCGCAAGTCCCGCGCGGTGACCGGGCGCGCCTGCGCCGCCGGGCTGGTCGGCGGTGTGGATCTGCACCCATGGGCACCGCGAATCCCACGTGATCGAGGCCCCCGCGCCCTGCGCGTCAGCCACCCTCACCGTGACGAGCCCGTCACGGTCCCGCACCAGGTCCGTGTAGGCATGGTCGATCTTCACGGCACCGATCGTTCGGGCCTCGCGGAAGTCGAATCGCTCGGCATCCGCGGTGACCGGCTGCAGGCCGACGGGCGAAAGCCGATCGGGCGTCACGGTGAGCACGTGCGCGGCGGGGAGCGTGAGCGACCATTCGTCGAGTTCCCCGTGCGGAGCCACGAGATACGGATGCGGTCCGGTTCCCCACGGCGCGAAATCGCGACTGAGGTTGGTCGCCGTGACCCGCTGGGTGAGTCCATCGGCACCGAGCGCGAACGTGGTGTCGACCCGGATGCGCCAGGGGTAGCCCTGCTGCGGTTGGATCGTCGCACTCAGAGTGATCCAGCTGTCGGCGCTCTCCACCGGCGAGAAGTCCAACCAGGATGCCAGGCCATGCAGTGCCTGCTGGCGACTGGGCTCGGTGAGAGCCACCTCGTACGGCCGCCCACGGAACTCGTAGCGCCCATCCACGATCCGATTGGGCCACGGCGCGAGGGTCGCGCCGCGGAAGAAGGGGCGCACCGTGTCGGCCTCGAACGGCACGACCAGATCGCGTCCGCGATAGGTCAGGGTGCGAAGGGTCGCGCCCACACTCGCGATCGTCGCTTCGTAGTCGCCGGCGGTGATCGTGTGCTGCACCCCGGATGCGGGAACCACCGCTGCGGATTCGACGCTCATGTCCCCAGTCTGCCCGACGGCGAGCTCACCGGTCTCCGCGCCGCTCACAGGCCCTGCGCAAGGCGGTAGTACGCCTGGTTCCAGCGGACTTCCTTCTGGAAGCCGCGCACCGTCGTGTCCTCGTCGATGACGAGGAGCTCGGTCTGGGCCATCTCCGCGAAGTCACGGAAGACGTCGATCCCGACCGCGGTCGACATGACGGTGTGGTGAGCAGCCCCCGCCGTGAGCCAGCACGCGGCCGAGGTCGCGAAGTCGGGGGCGGGCTTCCACACGGCGCGTCCGACGGGGAGTCGGGGAAGATCGGGCGCAGCGACGTTCTCGACGACGTTGGCGACCAGACGGAACCGGTCGCGCATGTCGCTCATGGCGACCACGACGGCGGGGCCGGGGTCGGCCGTGAAGACCAAGCGCACCGGGTCGTCCTTACCGCCGATGCCGAGCGGGTGGATCTCGAGGCTCGCCTTCTGACTCGACAGGGTCGGGGCGACCTCGAGCATGTGCGCGCCGAGGATCTTCTCGTCTCCGGCGACGAGGTCGTACGTGTAGTCCTCCATGAGACTCGCTCCCCCGGGCAGCCCCTCGCCCATGACGCTGGCGACGTGCACGAGGATCGCGGTCTTCCAGTCGCCCTCGGCGCCGAAACCGTAGCCCTCGGCCATGAGGCGCTGCACTGCCAGACCCGGGAGCTGCTTCAGGGCGCCGAGGTCTTCGAAGCTCGTGGTGAACGCCCCGAAGCCGCCGGCCTCGAGGAACGACCGCAGCCCGACCTCGATCGCCGCACCGTCGCGCAGCGACTGGTGGCGCTCGCCACCGCGACGCAGCTCGGGAACGACGTCGTAGAGTTCCTCGTACTCGTCGATGAGGGCATCCACCGCGGTGTCGGATGCCGCCGCGACGGCGTCGGCGAGCTCATTGACACCCCACGTGTTGACCTGCACACCGAAGCGGATCTCGGCCTCGGTCTTGTCGCCCTCGGTGACTGCGACGTAGCGCATGTTGTCACCGAATCGCGCGAGTTTGAGGCTGCGGATGGCGGCAAGGCCCGCCGCAGCACGCTGCCACGTCTCGATCTGGTCGCGCACGGCGGGGTTCGAGACGTGACCGACGACGGTCTTGCGGGGCACCCCGAGCCGGGTCTGGATGTACCCGAACTCGCGGTCGCCGTGCGCAGCCTGGTTGAGGTTCATGAAGTCGAAGTCGATCTCCGCCCAGGGAAGCTCGACGTTGGCCTGCGTGTGCAGGTGCAGCAGGGGCTTCTGCAGCGCCTCGAGCCCACCGATCCACATCTTGGCGGGGCTGAAGGTGTGCATCCACGCGATGATCCCGATGACCTCGTCGCGCGCGTTCACGTCGAGCGCGAGACGGCGGATGCTGTCGGCATCCTTGAGGACGGGCTTCCACACGACGCGGATCGGCAGTCCGTCGAGACCGGCGACGACGGCCTTCGATTGCTCGGCGACCTGGCGGAGGGTCTCTTCCCCATAGAGGTTCTGGCTGCCGGTGACGAACCAGACCTCGCGGGCGGCGAACGTGTGAAGAGAAGTCATGGGGTCCTTCTTCGGTGAGGGGTAAGGGGGAATCACAGGGCGGTCACTGCCGCACGCTCGGCCGCGAGGCCCGCGCGGTAGCGCTCGAGGTAGGAGGTGTAGCCGGCGACATCGGAAGGGTCGGGCTGCACGGTCGTGAACTGGGCGTCCGCGAAGACGACCTCACTGAGGTAGTCGGGTAGCGAGGCATCCGTCTGGCCCCCGCGGCGGGCGGCGGTGTAGGCGGCGAGGACGGCGATTCCCCACGCTCCACCCTCGGAGGCGCGGCGCTCGACCGACACGGCGACATCGAGGGCGGCCGCGAGCACCTTCTGCGCCACCCCGGCGGTGCGGAAGATCCCGCCGTGAGCCAGCATCCGGTCGACCTCGACACCCTCGTCGTCGAGCACCCGCATGCCGAGGCTGAGCGTGGCGAACACCCCGGACAGTTGCGAACGCAGGAAGTTCGCGAGTGTCAACTCGCTGTCCGGCGTCCGCAGGACGAGGGGGCGTCCCTCCTCCAGGCCGGCGATCGGCTCTCCCGAGAGGTGGTTGTACGACAGGATGCCACCGGCATCCGGAGAGGCAGCAAGCGCTTCGGTGAACAGCGCCTGGTAGACGACATCCGGCGGCAACGGCGAGCCGATGAGGTCGGCGAAGCGCTGGAAGACCCCGACCCACGCGGCAAGCTCGGACGCTCCGTTGTTGCAGTGCACCATGGCGACGGGGTCTCCCGCCGGAGTCGTGACGATGTCGAGTTCGTCGTGGGGAGCGGACAGCGGACGCTCGAGCACGATCATGGCGAAGATGCTCGTGCCGGCGCTGACATTGCCGGTGCGGGGAGCGACGGCGCCGGTCGCGACCATCCCCGTCCCCGCATCGCCCTCGGGTGGACAGAACACCGCCCCGGGTCGAAGCGCGCCCGCCGGATCGAGCAACGCGGCGCCTGCGGGCGTGAGTTCCCCCGCGTCCGCGCCGGCCGTGAGCACTTCGGGCAGCAGCTCGAGCAAGGGTCGCGGGGCAGTATCCCCGGCAAGGGCATCGAACCGCGCGACGAGTTCCGCGTCGTAGCTGCCGGTGGCGGGATCGATCGGGAACATCCCGGAGGCATCCCCCACCCCCAGAACGTCACGACCGGTGAGCGCCTCGTGCACGTACCCGGCGAGCGTCGTCAGCCGATGGATGCGAGCCACATGCGGCTCGGCGTCGCGCATCGCCTGCCGATAGTGGGCGATCGACCAACGCAGCGGGATGTTGACCCCGAAGAGCTCGCTGAGCTCCTCGGCGGCGGCACCTGTCGTGGTATTGCGCCAGGTGCGGAAGGGAACGAGGAGCTCGCCGCGCGCGTCGAAGGCCAGGTAACCGTGCATCATCGCCGAAACGCCCGCACTCGCCAAAGACTCGAGCGCGACGTCGTAGCGCTCTCGCACCGCGGTGGCCAGTGCCGCGTAGGCAGCGCGGAGGCCCGCCCAGACCTCGTCGAGAGGGTAGGTCCACATCCGGTCGACGAAGCTGTTCTCCCACTCGTGGCTGCCGACGGCGAGCACGGCGCCGTTGGCAGCGACAAGACAGGCCTTGATGCGCGTAGAGCCGAGCTCGATCCCCAGGCTCGCGCGTCCCGCGGCGATGGCATCGCGGGCCGATGCGGTGTCCAGAGCGCTCATCGACGGTCATCCGTCGCTTGGCCATACACGTTCTGATATCGGTTGTAGAGACTGTCGATCGCCTCCTGGGGAATCGGGATCACGGGTCCCGCCTGCCGCGCGATGTGCACGGTGCGGGCGACATCCTCGAGCATGACGGCTGCCTTGACGGCATCCTTCGCGCTCGATCCGATCGTGAAGGGGCCGTGGTTCTGCATCAGCACGCCGCGCGAGCGGTGACCGCGCAGCGTCTCGACGATGCCACGGCCGATCGAGTCGTCTCCGATGATCGCGAAGGGACCCACGGGGATGGGTCCACCGAACTCATCGGCCATCGCGGTGATGACGCAGGGGATCTCCTCGCCGCGCGCGGCCCACGCGACGGCGTAGGTCGAGTGGGTGTGCACAACACCGCCGACCTCGGGCATGTGGCGGTACACGTAGGCGTGAGCGGCGGTGTCGCTGGAGGGCGAGCGCTCGCTGCCCTCGCTTCCGGGCACGACGTTGCCGTCGAGGTCGCAGAGGATCATGTTCTCGGGGGCGAGGTCATCGTACGAGACGCCCGACGGCTTGATCACGAACAGGTCGGCGCCGGGGACGCGGCCCGAGACGTTGCCGCCGGTCCAGACGACAAGTCCGTAGCGGACGAGCTCGCTGTGCAGCCGTGCGACGTCGGCCCGTACACGCGTGATCGCGGCGGCGAGGTCATTGTCGAGTTCGGTCATGGCTGCTTTCCCTCCGAGACGCCCTCGTCGCCGCGCGTCGATGCGCCGACCAGGCTCCCTGGGAATGTTACCGGTAACACATCGGACGCACCAGTCCGCCGGAGTAGACCGGGAAAGGCCTATCCCCGACCGGGCTCGCTGGAGGCGCGAGCGACGAGGCGGGGGGCACCCTCCCGCCCCGACGCGTGCCTGGGCGCGGCGGGACGGGCCGAGCCCAGCACATGCGCCACACAACGACGCGCATCGCCGAGCACATCGACGCGCACGCTCGTCAGCGCGGGCGAATAGAAGGCAGCATCCGGGTTGTCGTCGAACCCGACGACGGCGAGCTCGTCGGGGATCCGGATGCCCTCCTCGGCGAGCCCGGCCATGAGACCGAGCGCCATCTGGTCGTTCGCGGCCAGGACAGCCGTCAGTTCGCCCGCGCGCACCGCCGCAGCGACCTCCCGCGCCACCGCGGCACCTGATCGCGCCGACCAGTCACCGCGCCATTGGTGGGACAGCGCTGTACCGGCCCGCTCGAGCGCGGCAACTGCCCCCTCGGCGCGCGCTGCCTCTTCGAGCCAGTCGACCGGGCCTCCCAGTCGCCCGATCCTGCGATGACCGCGGTCGAGCAGATGCCTCGCTGCCAGAGCCGCCCCTTCGTGCTGCGCTGCCGCACCCTCGTCAGCGTGCAACGCGGCCACCGGCACGCCCAGCGCGCGCTCGCGAAGCAGGGAAACCATCCGCGCATGCGGCGCGACGAGCACGAGACCGTCGATGCCCTGAGCCAGAACGTGGGCGACCGCGCTGTCGATCGCGGCGGGGTCGCTGGCATCCGCGTACGCCGTGGCGATCCAGCGACCAGCCTCCCGCGCTGCCTCCGCGAGCGCGGTGATCCCCACGGTGGGGCCGTAGAGCGTGGCATCCGTGGCAATGACACCGATCGTGCGCGTCGACGCGGTCCCCAGCGCCCGAGCGGCGTTGTTGACCCGGTAGTCGAGGACGCGCATCGCGTCGAGCACGCGGATCCGCGTCTCGGGACGGATGTGGGGGTAGTCATTGATGACCCGCGAGACCGTCTGGGTCGACACCCCCGCCAGACGGGCGACCTCGCGCACACCGGCCGGGCGCGCCGGCTGGGTGACATCGCTCATGGGCCCTCAGCGTAGTGCTGCGCCGCTTCGGTGACAGCGGCGGCGGCACATGCGGCGCCAGTGGACACCGCTCAGAGCGCGGCGATGCGTTCCTTGAGCGTGGCGACCAGCTGCGGGTCGATCTGCCCGCCCGCAAAGGAGAGGACGGTGTTCACCGGCATCCCCTTGGCCATCCCGATCATCGGATGACCGGGCAGCTCCGGCACCAGCTCCTCGATGACGGCCCGCGCCTCGGGGTCATCGAGCAGCTGCCCGAGAGTCGTCGTGTCCAAGTCGAACCTGGCGGCCATGGTCTTCCCTTCACGCGCGGCCCGCGGATACGGGAGCTCACGCGATCCCAGCATCCCAGCGGGCATCCGCGACGGCAAGCGTCGAGGGAACCTCGCCGCGCGGCGCGGCGCGGCGCGGCCGAGACGATCCTTACAGCGACGACAGCGCAGCCTCCTGCTGGTGGGCGACGAGCCGGGCGTACGAGCCTCCTGCTGCGAGCAGGTCGGCATGTGTCCCGCTCTCCACGATGCGACCGGCCTCCACGACATGGATCACATCCGCACTGACGATCGTCGAGATGCGGTGTGCGATCGTGAGGGTGGTCCGCCCCCGAGCAGCAGTGTCCAGCGCCTGCTGCACGGCCCGCTCCGACACGGTGTCCAAAGCGCTGGTCGCTTCGTCCAGCAGCAGCACGGGCGGGTTCTTCAGCAGCACCCGCGCGATCGCGATGCGCTGCTTCTCCCCGCCCGAGAGGCGGTACCCTCGTTCGCCCACGATCGTGTCGTACCCCTCGGGGAAGGCCTCGATGACATGGTGGATATGGGCACCCCGGCAGGCCTGCTCGATCTCGTCGAGTGAGGCATCCGGCTTCGCGTAGAGCAGGTTCTCCCGAATCGACGCGTGGAACAGGTAGGTCTCCTGCGACACGATCCCGACGCTCTCGAGCAGGGACGCGCGCTGCAGCTCTCGGACGTCAGCGCCGGCGAAGAGCACCGCCCCAGAAGACGCCTCGTACATGCGCGGAGCGAGGTAGAGGATCGTCGTCTTGCCGGCGCCACTGGATCCGACGAAGGCGACGTGCTGACCGGGTTCGGCGACGAAGGAGACATCGTGCAGGGTCTGGGCCTCCGTCCCCGAGCCCGGGTACCGAAAGGACACGCCCCGGAACTCGACTCTGCCGATCGGTCCGGGAGCTTCCGCGACCGTGATGGCGCCCGGAGCATCGACGATCGCGGGAGTCAGATCGAGATACTCGAAGATGCGGGCGAACAGCGCCATCGACGTCTGGACGTCGAGCGCGACGCGCATGAGCGCCGTCAGCGGGAAGAGCAGACGCGCCTGCACGGCGGTGAAGGCCACGATCGCGCCTGCCGTGATGTCGACGCCCCCGGTGATGAACACTCCGGCCAGCAGATAGATGATGGCTGGAACAGCCGACATGATCACGCCGACAACAGCGAAGAATCCCTGTCCGCTCATGGCCTGACGGATCTGCAGCGAGACCTGCCGGCGGGTCTCGTCGGCGTAGCGGGCAGTCTCATACTCGGATCGGTTGAACGAGCTGGTCAGCATGATTCCCGACACCGAGAGTGATTCCTGTGTCATCGCGGTGAGCGCGGAGAGCGACTCCTGAGCTTGGGCGGCTATACGAGCCCGCACCTGGCCGACACGGCGCTGGATCACCACGAGGACGGGCAGCATGACCACCGCGACGAGCGTGAGCCGCCAGTCGATGATGATCATCGCGACCAGCGACGCGGCGACGGTGACGGTGTTCCCGAGGATGGACGTGAAGGTGTTGGTGAGGACGCTCGCGACGCCGCCCACGTCGTTTTGGAGCCGGGACTGGATGACGCCCGTCTTGGTGCGCGTGAAGAAGGCGAGCTCCATCGACTGCAGATGGCGGAACAGCCCCACCCGCAGGTCGCCGGTCACGCGGTTTCCCACAGATGAGGTCAGCCACGTCTGCACGACGTTCAGGCCGGCGGATGCCACGAACAGCCCGACCATGAGGGCCACCAGCTCCACGAGCAGTGGGATGTCAGGGGCGCCGGAGGGCGGGAACAGCGCGACATCGAACACCTGCTCGACCAGAAGTGCGGGAACGACACCGAGCGCCGCGCTCAGCACGACAAGGAACGCGGTGACGATCAGCCGACCGCGGTACGGGGCGAACAGGGCGATGATGCGGCGACCGAGGTGCGGGATGTGCGGCGCCTCCGCGTTACGCGCCCGTTGCGTTCGCTCGTCGGCTCCTCGAGTGAGCCCGCCGCCGAAGCCTCCGCGCATCATGCTCATCCACGCCTCCCTCCGACGCTTTCCATGTCTTAGTACATGTAAAGCGTACCTCCCCCGAACTCCGGGAGGGCGGAGACGGGAGGGGTGGCTCGCTAGACTCTGCCTCATGCTCCGTCGCACCCGACGAACGGTGGCGGTGGCAGCGGTCGTCGGCCTCTCAGCGGGATTGGTCTCCTGCACCGTCTCCCCGCCTGTCGCCGATTCTGATGTACCCCCGACCATCGCGGCCATCATGGACCAACCCACCTACGAGGGCGGCAGCTGGGGGATGTCGGTGATCGACATCGACAGCGGCGAGACCCTCATCGCCCTCAACTCCGACGAACAGTTCCTCACGGGGTCCACCGCGAAGATCCTGTCCGTCACCGCAGCCCTCGACCTGCTGGGTGCCGACGCGACATTCACCACCCCCGTCTTCGCCGTCGGCCAGGTCACGGAAGGCATCCTCGAGGGAGACCTCGTTCTGCGCGGGTCCGGAGACCTCACCCTCGGGGGCCGAACGAGCGTCGACGGGACGATCGACGTGCCGATCTTCGACCACTACGACGCGAACGTCCTCCCCGGCCTTGCAACCCTGACGCCCGAGGACCCTTTGGCGGGTCTCGACGATCTCGCGCGGCAGGTCGCAGCATCAGGCATCCGTGCCATCGAGGGGGAGGTCCTCGTCGACGACCGACTCTGGGATCCCCCCGTCTTGGACGGTGTGCCGATCTCCCCGATCGTGGTCAACGACAACCTCATCGACATCGTCATCACGCCGGGTGCGGCGGTCGGCGATCCCACGACCGCGAGCTGGCGACCCCAGACCTCCGCCTACTCCCTCGACAACCGGGTGAGCACAGCGGATGCCGACAGCGGGTTCGATGTGACGATCACGGAGGAGGACGGCATCCTCACCGCCGCAGGGACGATCCCCGTGGGCGTCGATCCGGTGGTGCAGACGTATCAGGTTCCCGACCCCGCGGCGTGGGCCCGGACGCTGTTCATCGAGGCGCTGAGCCGGGCAGGGGTCGCCGTCGAGGCTGACCCGCGGTCACCGAGCTCGAGTGCGCTTCCACCGATGGACGACCTCGACGCCGCAACCCCGGTCGCGGCGTTCACCTCGCCGCCGTTCTCGGAAACCGCGCGCCTGATCAACAAGGTCAGCCACAATCTCGGGGCGAATCAACTACCGCTGCTCCTCGCGGCACACGCGGGCGAGCGAACCCTGGCGGCCGGTCTCGCACGGCAGATGGGCGTTCTCGCGGATGCAGGGCTCGGCCCGGATGACGTCGTGATCACCGATGGTCAGGGGCTGCCGGGAAACCGCATCACCCCGGCGGCGATGACCACCTACCTCGCGTTCGTCACGAAAGCCCCCTGGTTCGAGACGTTCCTCGGTTCCACCCCGATCCTCGGTGTCGACGGGTCCCTCGCGAACGTCCTGCCCGATGGGGACCCCGCGATCGGTTCCGCGCACGCCAAGACGGGCACACTCGTGGGCCCGGGAACCGACACACCCTACGTCCTCGAGACCAAGGCGCTCGCGGGCTATCTGGAGGCCGCGTCCGGCCGGCGCCTCGCATTCGCGGTGTTCGTCAATGACGTGCCCATAGACCAGGTGCAGGCCGTCCTCCAGGCCAACGCCGACCTGGGCGCGATCGCCTCGCAGCTGTTCCAGCTCTACTGACGCCTCATCGGGCTGGCCGTTCCGAGACCGTTCAGGCCAGCTCGACGTCGCGGCCCGCCGTGGTGCGTCCGCCGACCTCGACCTCGCGACCGAGGTTTCGGCGATGCGTGAACAGCTGCGACCCGGCACCCTGCTCGATCCTCAGGTCGCGTCCGAGCGCAGCGGTGAGCCGGATCGCCGCGGATCCGGTTGCTTCGTCAGTGCGGATGCCGAGTCCCGGGGCGAACATCCGCGTACGCACGCGCCCCTCCTCCTCGTCGAGCCAGGCCCAGACGTAGTGCATTCCCTCGGTGTAGGCATCCGGATCGACGGCGTCGACTTCGGCGGGCGAATCGAGCTGTTCGATCTCGAACTCGGGGGCCCACGCGACCTGGGCACTGATCCAGGTGAGGTCCCCATCGGCACGCACCCGCGCCGAGCCGGCCGGAACAGTGACGTGGCGGATATCGTCGCCCGCCGCCCGCAGCCACGCCGCGAGGCCCACCGTCGGGTGTCCGGCGAAGGGTAGTTCCTGTTTCGGGGTGAAGATTCGGGCGCGCACGGTGCGGCCGTCGACCTCGTCGATGAACACCGTTTCGCTGAACCCGAGGTCTGCGGCGATCTCCTGCTCGCGGCCGCGCGTCGCCCGTGAGGCCCACACGATCCCGAGCGGGTTGCCGTGCTCACCCGCTTCGTCGACGAAGACGTTGACCACCGTCGCGAGGATGCCCATAGCAGGCCAGTCTTGCACGCCGATCCGTCGGGGTCAGCCCCCTGGGCGATCACGGGGCATCCCGGCACGGCGCGACGGCCCGGGACGTGCCGATCCGCGCACAGGCCGTGGTTGTGCCGGCGTCGGCAAGCGGGTGACGAGCACGAGCAGAGCGGCGACCGCGACCAGGGCGGCCGCCAACACTGCCGCATACGCGAGCACCCCGGCATACCCGCCGACCCACTCGGGGTCGAAGAAGACGTACGGGTACCAGTTGAGCGACCTGCCCCGCGCAGTGATCAGAATGCTGTACGCGAGCGGGTACAGCAGTGCCCAGAGGGCCCGATGAAGGGGCACGCGACGCCGCCCCGGGAACACAGCGAAATCGATCACCGCGTACACCGGAACCACGAAGTGCAGCACCTTCGACGACAGCGGCACGAGAAAGGAGAGTTCTCGCAGGCCCGCGGTCTCCATCAGGATGGCGAAGGTCACGCCGGAGATGACCAGGTAGCTTGTCACGATCGCGCGAACCGTCGTCAGCCAGGATGTCTCGGCGCGACCCATCGCCGTCCAGATGATCAGGAGGGTGGTCAACAGCACGAAAGCGATGTTCGATTGAACGGTGAAGTAGCTCAGCAGATTGGTGGCTCGACAGGTGGTGGCAAAGACGCAGTCGGCGCGCGAGATGAGGGCCCAGGCCGTCGTGATCAGCGCCGCCGACCGCAGCGCGATGACGAGGGCGCGCACTCCGCGCTGCCTCGCCGGGGAGGTCACCGGATGAGCGCGCGCAGCAGGCGCCGACTCTTCCGGCATCCGCCCGCGCACATCATCGAGCCTACGCGCGCCGCGGCGGTGCTGGCCGCTCTTGCCGTCATGGCGGGTCTTGCAGGGTGCACCGGATCGGCGACCCCGCCCTCGACCGCGTCGGCCTCTGCCACAGCGACCCCGACGCCGACCTCGGGGCCCGGTGGCTACGACAGCCTGTCGCAGGCCTGCACGGCGATCGCCGACGACCTGATCACGCTCCAGACCATCGAGGGGACCGCCGAGATCGGGCTGAGCGAGGGCGGGGCGGAGGCGATTCTGGATGAACTCGCTGAGATGCGGGAACTCGCACCCGCCGACTTGCGCCCGACTTATCGCTCGGTCGAAGACGCGGTTCGAGAGCTCCCTCGCACGGATGCCGCAGCCCCCACCCCGACATCCGCGGCAGCGTCTCCTCGATCGCCGTCACCGACCTCCTCACCGACGCCGCATCCGTCGGCCACGCCGCCGTTGATCCTGGAGGTCATCGAATCGGCGAGCGAAAGGTTGACCGTCTGGCTCACGCGCCACTGCGCGGACCTGTGAGGCCGCGACGCTACCGGGGTCGTGCCGAGGCGACCAGCATCCGCCACCCCAGCTCGAACGCCCGAGTGGCAAGAGGGTCGTCGGGGTTCTCGGTGGCGAGCGTGGCGTATGCCGCGG
Source organism: Microbacterium sp. bgisy207 (assembly GCF_057706855.1). Classification (NCBI taxonomy): domain Bacteria; kingdom Bacillati; phylum Actinomycetota; class Actinomycetes; order Micrococcales; family Microbacteriaceae; genus Microbacterium; species Microbacterium sp. bgisy207. The sequence goes on along the minus strand of NZ_JBYIPB010000001.1, from coordinate 164,238 downwards.
CGAAGCGCGGGACGTCGGACTCCTGCCCGGTCGGATCGAAGACCACGCTCGGCCCTGACATGTCCAGGACACTCCCCAGGATGAAGGACTCGAACGCCGTCAGCAGCGGAAGGACATCCCGCTGCGCCCACCCGGCCGCCTGGGCCGCGATGGTGAAGTCCTCATACCCGGCGAGAAGAACCGGCGCTGATGCGCGAGTGGTCATGAGCAGTGGGATCGCCTTGGGGTGGCGGGCGAACGCACGGCGGTACGAGCGCGCCCAGGCCACAAGACCCTCTTCCCACGGCAGCTCGCGCAACGGGCGGAAGTCGATGCTCGCCGAGACAATCGCGCGAACATCCTCGATCATCGCCGCCCGGTTCGGCACGTGGTTGTAGAGCGATGCCGGGTTCACGCCGAGCTTGCTTGCCACCTGCCGTATGCCGAGCCCATCCGCACCATGACGGTCGATGAGCGCAAGCGCGGTGTCGGCGATGAGCTTCCGACTGAGGATGGGGCGATTCGGGCGGCCGATGACAACCTCCTCGGCAACGAGTTGACGACCGTGGGCGTGAGCATGGACAACCTAGCCGTCGGTATCACCCCGGGCAACACGCGCGGCTCACCGCCTGGCCCGAGCAGATGCAGATGCGGGGACTGTGAGAAGCGGTTTACGCGACCGAAACACAAGCGTGTGCACAATGGTGGTGCAGCGTAAGCCGTTGCGGGCGCACTGGGCCACAAGACCCCGGGGCGTGTGGAGATGTCGTTTGCTCCACGTCCCGGTACCGGTGTGGGCAGCGACTCTTCCGATTCCTGTCAATCGGTACGGAAGTGAGTAATACATGTCGCTGAGGGTCTCGATCGTGGTGGGCAACCCCAAGCCTGCATCCCGCACGCGCAAGATCGCCGAGCTCCTCGTCGAGAAGCTCCTGGAGCCGGGGACCTACGAGGCATCCGTCATCGACCTCGCCGAGCACACCGACGAGATCTTCGCCTGGCCCTCCGAGAAGATGGCGCAGCTGAACACCCAGGTCGCCGACAGCGACCTGGCGGTGTTCGCCTCCCCCACCTACAAGGCGACCTACACGGGTCTTCTCAAGGCGTTCCTGGACCGCTACCCCGCGAACGGCCTGGCCGGCGTGACGGCGATCCCGGTGCACACCGGGGCGGACTTCACTCACGCGATGGGTCCGACGTTCACGCTCGCGCCCCTTCTGGTGGAGCTGGGCGCGACGGTGCCCGGCCGCGGCTTCTACCTCGCGCTCAGCCAACTCGAGAGAGTCGACGAGGTCGTGACGGCCGCCGCCGCCGAGTACGCGGCGAACATGACCCGGGTGGGACGGATCGCGACATCCGTTCGCTCCTGAACCGATTGCGACACGACGAAGAAGGAGGAACACACATGTCGCAGTCCGCCATCACACCCACGGCGTTCGACCCCCGGCAATTCCGTGACACGCTGGGCCACTACGCATCCGGCATCACGATCGTCTCGGGCATCCACAACGGGGAGCCCGTCGGCTTCACCTGCCAGTCGTTCTCGTCGGTCTCGCTCGATCCGCCGCTGGTCTCGTTCACGGTGATGAAGGAGTCGACCACCTACCCGCGCATCGCGGTCGACGGCAGGTTCGCGGTCAACGTCCTCGCTCACGATCAGGACGGGATCTCCAGCCAGTTCGCCCGCCGGGGCACCGACAAGTGGGCAGGTGTCCGCTGGGCTCCGGCACCGTCGGGGAACCCCCTCATCGCGGACACCCTGATGTGGGTCGATTGTGAGCTGTGGGCCGAGTACGAGGCCGGCGACCACCTCATCGTCCTCGGGCGGGTCGTGGCCATGAGCCCGCCGGAGTGGCACAGGCACGAGCCGCTGCTCTACTTCAAGGGTGCCTACCGGCATCTGCGCGCGATGGACGAACTCACAGGATGAGCGCGGGGACGACCTCGGGGTGCCCCCATAGGGCGCGGAGGGGCTCTAGAGGAGGAATTCGATCCGAAACCCGTCGCGCGGGGCAGCAGGGAAGCGGCGCAGACTGATCCGGAGATCCTGCTCGGGTACGTGATACGGCGGGCCGTCGAGGAGAAGCCCGACTGCCGCGCTGATGAGATCGTTCGTCGCGGGTTCCCCGGGGCAGTGGTGCGTGGCGACGTCGTCTCCGAATCCCTGCGCCACAACGGCCGGGGTGTTGCCGCGGAATCGTCCGGGATCGAACCGGGACGGAGACTGCCATTGCAGCGGATGGTGGTCTGTCCCGTACAGGTCCAGCATCACCCAGGCACCCGCTGACAGCTCCTCCCCCTTCCACTCCACGGGCTGGGTGGCATGCCCTCCGATCATCGGAAAGAAGGGAAAGAACCGGCGGACCTCGTTGGCGAACGCCCTCGCTCCGCGCGGGTCGTGTGCCCCGTGGGCCGCATCAGGCTGGCGGTCGAGTGCGTACGCGGCGAAGACGACGAACCGGGCGACGGCGACGACGGGACGAAGGAGGTTGAGCAGTTCCACGGCGGCGACCTGGACCGGGAGAAGCCGACCATCCTCCCGGTGATGAGCGATCCGGCTGGCCGGGAGGGCGATCTCGGGCGTGCGCCGGAGCTCGCGGATGATGTCGCCGACAGTCTGCTCCGTCTTCGCGCGCCGCGCTCGGGCGATCCAGTTCGGCGGCCCCACAACGCCGGCGTTGTCGATCATCGACGTCAGCTCGGTCACGCGGATGGCGCGTTCGTCTACGCCAGCCCACTCCGCCGCCGCGCACCACAGCACCTGAGAGGCGAAGTCCAGCAGGCTGACCTCGCCGCGCGATGCTTCCGCGCGCGATACCCACTGCTCGCGGAAGGCCGCGACGAGACCGTCGGAGCCTGCCAGCGCGGACAGCATGAGCGCCTTCCGCTCCTGGTGGGCGCGACCCTCCAGGGTCTGGACGCTTCGGTCGTCCTGCAGCAGACGCACCGCCGAGCGGGGCACCGCCCCTGGCGACCGGTCGAAACGGCTCTCCTCGTAGAAGAAACGTGCCGCGTCGAGCCCGCGCATCACGGTGACGGGACGGCCGAGGAGGCGCGTGTGGAACTCGTCGGCGCCGACGTGTCGGAACCCTCGTCCGCCGTAGAGGTAGCCGTCGCGAAGGAGCCGAAGCGAGTCATCCATCGTTCGTAGCCGCGGGATCGTCATTGCCGTGTCCCCCTCACGGCGCCGAGTTGATGCGCTCGGCGATCTCGCCCGGATCGATGCCCTGCCTGTGCAGGAGGGCGCGGTCGTGCCATGGCATAGCTCCTGTCCGACGACGCACCGTCGGCGCCGATCGCACCGGTCTACGCCCCGTCTGCCGGCGCCGGGCAGGGCCTTGACTCGACGGCAGGTTGCAGGCACGCCCTCGCCCGACCGCGAGGCAGACGCTCCCCTTGCTCAGCCGTCAATTTCCGCCTTTTTTTCGAGGCCAGCGAGCCGGGAGGGATCGACTTCTTCTCGTAGCGTCAGGGTATGACGACGACGGATGACGCGCCTTCGCCGCATCCGCGTGCTGTCTTCTTCGTCTCCGACAGCACCGGGGTCACCGCCGAGACGCTGGGCAGTGCACTACTGGCGAACTTCCCCGGCGTGACCTTCGCGCGCGAGACCGTGCCGTTCGTCGACAGCGTCGCGAAGGCTCAGCGCGTCGTCGGCGACATCCGGGCCGCCGCCGAGACGGGGCCCGTCCCCCTGGTGTTCACGACGCTGCGCAGCCCGTCCGTGAAGGCGGTGTTCCACGCGGCCCCCGGCACCACCATCGATCTGCTGAGCGATCATCTGACCGATCTCGAGCAGGCGCTCGGGGTGACCGCATCCGAGCAACCCGGCCAGTACCACGGCCTGGGCAACGTGGAGCGGTACTTCGCCCGGATGCGGGCCGTGGAGTACGCGATCGAACACGATGACGGCCAGAGTGAGCGCGCCCTCGAGATCGCCGACGTCATCATCGTCGCGCCGTCGCGGTGCGGCAAGACCCCCACGACGATGTACCTCGCCCTGCATCACGGACTGCTCGTGGCCAACTACCCGCTCACCGACGACGACTTCCCCACCGACGGGCTGCCGCCGATGGTGGCGCCCTACCGCGAGCGCTGCTTCGGCCTGACCACGACGCCGCTGCGCCTGAGCCAGGTGCGCCACGAGCGCCGGCCGAACTCCCGGTACGCGAGCATCGCGCAGTGCACTCTCGAGTTGCGCCGCGCCGAGGAGCTGTTCCGCCGCACCCGCGTGCCCTTCATCAACTCCTCGGCCAAGAGCGTCGAGGAGATGTCCGCCGTCATCATGCAGTCCATGAAGCTGCACGGATGACCCGTTCGAAGGAACTGACCATGTCACACATCGCCTGGTTCGAAGACCTCGGAATGACAGACGTCCCGCGGGTGGGAGGCAAGAACGCCTCTCTCGGCGAGATGGTCTCGCAGCTGTCGTCGGCGGGGGTCTCCGTACCCCGGGGTTTCGCCACGACCGCCGACGCCTACCGCGCCTTCCTCGCGCACGACGGTCTGGAAGAGCGCATCCGCGCCGCGGTCGACGCGCTCGATCCCGAGGACGTCGCCGAACTCGCCCGGGTCGGGGCGACCGTGCGGGAATGGGTCGAGAACCAGCCGTTCCCGGCGGAGCTCGAGTCGGGCATCCGTGCCGCCTACGCACGACTGGTGTCCGAGGATGCCGACCCCGACGGCGTCAGCTGGGCGGTGCGTTCGAGCGCCACGGCAGAGGACCTGCCCGAGGCCTCGTTCGCCGGCCAGCAGGAGACGTTCCTGAACATCGCGGGAATCGAGAACATCCTGCAGGCGATCCGCTCCGTGTTCGCCTCGCTCTACAACGACCGGGCGATCGCCTACCGGGTCCACCATGGGTTCGCGCACGCCGATGTCGCACTCTCCGCCGGAGTGCAGCGGATGGTGCGTTCGGATGTGGGCGCCGCAGGCGTCATGTTCACCGTCGACACCGAGTCCGGCTTCGACGGCGCCGTGTTCATCACGAGCTCGTACGGCCTGGGCGAAGCGGTCGTGCAGGGCGCGGTCAACCCCGACGAGTTCTACGTCTCGAAGGCCGCCCTGCGGACCGGACGGCCCGCGATCCTGAAACGCTCTGTGGGCGAGAAGGCGATCGCCATGCGCTACACCGACAGCCGGTCGGCGGGAGCCAGCACCACTTTCGTCGACGTCCCGCCCGCCGATCGCGCGCGCTTCTCCGTGACGGATGCCGAACTGGAGGAGCTTGCTCGTCAGGCCCTCGTGATCGAGGAGCACTATGGACGACCGATGGACATCGAGTGGGGCAAGGATGGCATCGACGGCCGCCTCTATGTCCTGCAGGCCCGGCCCGAGACCGTCGTCTCTCGCCCGGGGGCGAACGTCATCCGCCGATTCCGGCTCCACGAGAAGGGCACGGTGCTGACAGCCGGACGGGCCATCGGGCAGCGCATCGGCGCGGGACCTGTGCGGGTGCTCAGTGACCTCGCCGACATGGCGACGTTCCGGGCCGGTGACGTCCTGGTCGCCGACATGACCGACCCCGACTGGGAGCCGATCATGAAGAGGGCCGCCGCGATCGTGACCAACCGAGGCGGGCGCACGTGCCACGCGGCGATCATCGCGCGCGAACTGGGCATCCCCGCCGTCGTCGGCGCCGGCGATGCGACCCGGGTGCTCCGGGACGGCCAGGAGGTCACGGTGTCGTGCGCCGAGGGCGACACGGGCTTCGTCTACGACGGTCTGCTCTCATTCGTGGAAGAGGAGACGCATCTGGACCGGATGCCCGAACTCCCCGTCAAGATCATGATGAACGTCGGAACGCCCGACCAGGCGTTCTCCTTCTCGAGGCTCCCGCACCGGGGCGTAGGACTCGCGCGGCTGGAGTTCATCATCAACCGGCAGATCGGCATCCATCCCCGTGCTCTGCTCGAACAGGACCTCCCAGACGAGCTGCGCGCACAGGTCGACGAGCGGGTCGCCGCCTACCCGTCGCCGCGGGACTTCTTCGTGCAGCGCGTCGCCGAGGGTGTCTCCATGATCGCCGCGGCCTTTGCACCCGAGCCGGTGATCGTGCGGATGAGCGACTTCAAGTCGAACGAGTACGCAAACCTCATCGGCGGCGAGCGCTACGAGCCGCACGAGGAGAACCCGATGATCGGCTACCGGGGGGCATCCCGCTACATCTCGCCCGACTTCCGCGCCTGCTTCGACATGGAGTGCGAGGCGCTGCGGTACGTGCGCGACGAGATGGGCTTCACCAACGTCCAGGTCATGATCCCGTTCGTGCGGACCGTGGGCGAAGGCCATGCCGTCGTCGAGATGCTCGCCGAGAACGGGCTGCGCCGCGGCGAGAACGGGCTCAAGGTCATCATGATGTGCGAACTGCCCACCAATGCGCTGCTCGCCGACCAGTACCTCGAGTTCTTCGACGGGTTCTCGATCGGCTCGAACGACATGACCCAGCTCACTCTCGGCCTCGACCGTGACAGCGCGCTCGTCGCGAACACCTTCGACGAGCGCGACCCCGCGGTCCTCCAGCTCATGTCGATGACGATCGCGGCATGCCGCGCCCAGGGGAAGTACGTCGGGATCTGCGGGCAAGGGCCGAGCGACCATCCCGATCTGGCCGAATGGCTGCTCGCTCAGGGCGTGGAGTCGATCTCCCTGAACCCCGACACGGTGGTCGAGACCTGGATGCGGCTGGCAGCGCAGACGCCCGCTGACGCTGCAGTGGGGCGGCCGGGTCGTCCGTAACCTGATCGCGGAGCGAGGGCAACCCCCCTCGCCGGCTCACGGGCCGAGGCTATCGTGGCCGTCTCATCCACCTCACAACGAGAGGAGACGCATCATGGGACTCGACGACAAGATCAAGAACACAGCCGAAGACCTCAAGGGCAAGACCAAGGAAGGTGTCGGCGACGCGACCGACAACGAGAGCCTTGAGGCCGAAGGCAAGGCAGACCAGGCGAAGGCTGACCTCAAGCAGGCCGGCGAAAAGACGAAGGACGCCCTGTCCTGATATCCGCTCGGTGCGTGTGCGGGGCAGAGCTCCCGCGCACGCCTCAGCCCCGCCGGCCGCCGCTCACGCCGTAGCGGAGGCCGGGAGGGATTTCCCGAGCCTGCGAATGATCTCATCCAGCACAGGCTGCGGCGTCGCGAAGATCAGTCTCGCAAAGCCGTCGCCTGCGCGACCGCACATCGTGCCCTCGGTCAGAGCGACGGATGCCGCTGCGCCGAAGTACTCCGCCGGGCGCTCGGCGATACCGGCGCCGCGGAAGTCGATCCAGCCCACGTAGGTGCCCTCGGGCTTCGGCATCCAGGCCCCCGGAATGTGTTCCGCGAGAAGCGCGAGGAGACGGTCGCGGTTCCCCTCGAGGTAGGGCACGAGGTCCCCGAGCCATGCATCCCCGCTGCGGAAGGCGACCGTGTTGGCTATCGCGCCGAGATTGCTGGTGCCGTGCCCAGCGAACGGTCCGATCCGCTCCCAGGTCTCGCGGTCGCGGTCGCTCGTGAGCACGAGCTCGGCGCATTTGAGTCCCGGGAGGTTCCAGGCCTTCGACGCACTCATCGCGGTGATCGTGTGCTCGGCCGCTGCAGGGGACACTGTCGCGTAAGGGATGTGCGTCGAACCGCTGAACACGAGCGGAGCCCAGATCTCGTCCGAGAAGACCCTCCCGCCGTTCCGCTCGACGACCTCGCTGATCCCGATCATCTCGTCGGCCGTGAACACCCGGCCGACCGGATTGCAGGGGTTGCAGAGCAGGAGCAGGTTGCCACCATCATCGAATGCGCGCTGCAGCGCGTCGAGGTCGAACTCGTACCGCCCGTCTCGGATCGCCAGCGGCATCTCGATGACCTCGCGCCCCCGCATGGGCGGCACCATGAGAAACGGCATGTACGCCGGAGTGGGGACGATGATCTTCGACCCGGGCGCGGAGCAATGCTCCATTGCGAGCTCCAGCCCCATGATGACGTCCGGGATGGCCCACACATCGCTCGCCGGGACCTGCCACCCGTAGCGGCGCTCGAGGAACCCGGCAGTCGCGTCCGAGAGATCTGCCGCGATGTACTTCGGCATGTAGCCGAACGCGCCCTGGTCGACCGCGGCGTGCAACGCGGCGGTGATGTGAGGGTCGATGCCGAAGTCCATCTCGGCGACGAATGCGCCGATCGAGCCATCCGTCCCCGCCCACTTCGTGGCTCCCGTGGCACGGAGCTGATCGATGGTGATGGCGTTGACGCGCCGGGCGAAGTCGGTCATGCGGTGCCCCTTCTGGCTGGCAGCTCTCACCCTAACCCCGGCGCACGACGGCCTCTCCCGCGGGCTGCTCCGATCGGCCAGGGGGCGAAGCGGGGTGCCGACGCCATCGGGCGATGAGGAACAATGGGCACATGGGTAGACCGGGGGCACTCCACCCGGCGTCGCTCGGGGCCTCGATCGCGTTAGCCGCACTCGTCCTCGGGTCCGTCGCCGGTTGCGCGTCGACGGCGCCCGCCGATCCGGAAGCGATCGCCGAGCGCGTAGCGGCCACCGACATCTCTGCCGATCTGGTCTACACGACAACGGTCGACGGCTACGATCTCGCGCCACAGTCGGTCGGCGAGACACCCAGCGGCGGGATGTCGGCATCCTGGGTCAACACCGCCACCGGCGGGATACTGACGATCCGCATGGAGCACGGCGAGATCACGGCCGCGTCCTGCCCCGACATCCCCCTGTGGGACGGCGGGAACGAACCGGTCGCCTGCACCGACGAGGGTGGCCGCTGGCATCGAACATCAGGCAGCACCCACGAGTACATCGTCGCGCGCGACGACACGCTGATTCTCGTCACGGGGATGAACAACGCTGACCCCGGGGATCTTCTGGCTGCCGCACAGGCCGTGCACGTGCCCTCTGCTGCCGAGCTCGAACTGCTCTTCTCCGATCTTCCGGACGGCCCCGCCGAACCCGTGCAGCGCGGCGACATCCCCGAGAACGGCGACGGAGCCCCGATCGACCCCACCGGACCCGGCGGCTGAACCCGTCGTCCTGTGGTGAAGCTGCGAGGGCGACAAGGTCAGCGGACCCGTTCGAAGCTCACGGTTCCGGCACGCTCGCGCGCCCGAGCGCGCAGAGTCGCGGCGAGGCGGAGAGCAGATCGTCAGATGCGGGCGGGTCTTGTCAGAGCATGCCGTGAAGCGGCCCTGCCCAGCGGTTCGTGGCGGAGACGGAGGGATTTGAAATCGCGCCAATGACAATCGAACCCAACTCAAACCGCATGATTACGCGGATTCTGACGTCGCCGACGTACTCCTGGATCAGGTCGGCCGGGTTCGATTCGTGGCAGAAATGTGGCGGGTATCGGCTCGAAATCAGGTGGCTGCACTCGCCCTTCAGTCACGCGAGCTGGAGACTACGCGGACGCAGCTTCGACCATCATCTCGACGGCTTCGATCATGTCGTACCGGTCCCGCAACGTGTCCAGGATCTCCTCGACGGTGAGCACTGCACCGTAGCGGCCGGAACGACTCGCGATCTCCTGCACCGCGGCGAGCGCGTGCCTTGGGTTGAGTACAACGGTGTTCTTCGCGAATTCCTTGGCGCTGAGCACTTGGATGCCCGGCGGAATCCTGCCTGCAGGGAAGTCCTTCAGGTTCTCCGTGACGATCGCTCCGGCTCCCGCGATGACGGCCGCGGCGACCACATGCTCGTCGTCGGGATCGGGAAGCCCGAACGTGCCCTCCAGCGGCTCCCAGCCTTCGACCTCCGCGTCGGCGAACTCTCGCCGCATCGCGGCGATGAGGGTCGCTGCACGGCCAGCAGCCTCGGTCACGGGTATCCCCCGTTTCACGAGCTTGGCCTCCTCGTGGAACTCGAGCTCGTCAAGGTTCACCGAACTCCAGGTCGGTCGATACGCGCCCTCGACCGCGAGGGACAGGAGAAAGTCACGTTGCAGACTCGGCCACAGCACGCTGGTGTCGAGGGTCGCCGTGAACACGCCCCCATCCTGTCAGCCTGCGAGGTCAGAGTCGGGCAGCCCGCCTCGCCGCGACCGCCTTCCGCGCCGCCCTGAGGTCCTCGAGCGTCTGCTCGATGTTGTCTTCGCCGACACCGTCACGCGTGGCGGCGAGCATGTCGTACTGACGCGCCCGCCGGCGCTCTCGGTACTCGAGCAGATCCGCGAGGAGAACGCGTCGGTGCGTTCCCGCCTTCTCGAACGGGATCTCGCCCTCGTCGAGGATCTTCACAATGGTTGGGCGGCTCACGTTCAGGAGATCCGCTGCCTGCTGGGTGGTGAGCCGTGTTGTCTGGGGTACAACTGACACGGCGAGCCCGCTTTGCATTGCGTCCACGATCTTGCGGAGAGCGAGGTAGACCTCTTCCGGAAGCTCTACCTGGTCACCTGGACGAGCCCCGGCAAGGAAGTACTTTGGTTCGGGAAGAGCCCGGCCGGCGGCCTCATGGGCGGTGAGGAAGTCCAGCACAGGGGCAAGCTCGACGCCCCTGCTGGGAAGGTACGTCTCTTCAACGACGGCAGCGCGAGACACGAAAATCACCTCAATACACGTAAACGCAGGAAGTTGCGTTTGTTGCGATTACGGTAGCACGCGTTGCCGACAGGTCAATAGGAGCGCGCTGGGGCAACGATTAGATGCCTCGTCAGGACACCCCGAGCCGTTCGAGCGCGTAACTCCACGGGAGGCGCTCCTGCTCGAGGCGTATGTTGCCCTCCGCGCTCAGCGACTGAAGAGTCGCGCGCTCATCAGGCGTGAGCAGCTCGAACACGCCGACGTTCGGATCCGGATCGGTCCCCCACAGATCACGGTGAGCGAACAGAGTATCCATATCCATCAATGCCGACGTTGCGTCCACTCCCCTGGCTCGAAGTCGGTTGAGTATGGCGAATCCGTGCGAATCGAGATCGCCCCAGTAGGTGACCGTCTGCGCCCACGGGAGGCGGGCGACGAGATCGACGCGGTGACCACCACCGTGCACTGCTACAGCTCGGGGCACATCCGGCATCGCGAGCAGAGTGGCGAGGTTCTCGAACACGAACACGCGCTCGGGCCGGATCGTGCTTGCCGCAAGGTCGTCGACGGGCGCCGACACATCGGTGAGCCCCTGGAACGAGAGCGACGGATCGAGAGCACGGATCCGTATGAGCGGTGACAGCTCGCGAAGGCCCAGTCCGGGCGCGCCGGTTCCCGCCCGATGCAACGCCTCGACGAGCCCGCGGCGAGATTCGATCCACTTGGTGTGGATGCCGCGGATCGGCAGTTCCCGCACCAGGTGGCCCGATTCCGGGTTCTCGCGCAACCAGGCCAGCACATGGACGAGCCTGTCGAAATCCGCGCCATCGAGATCGGCGATCGCACGGGCACTGGCGCGGAGCACACTGCTGGCGTCGGAACCGGCCAGGCCTCTCAACTCGTCAAGTCGCGCCACCAGAAGTCGCCAGCCATCCGTCTCGCCCGCCGCTCGAGCGATCGAATCCGAACCGCGCAGCACCGCGCGAACGGGGACTTCCTGCGACCCGATGCGTGACCAATTGCGGACGGCCCACTCGAGCTCTATTCCCGAGTCTTCGCTCACGCCACGCCAGCCGTCGACCCACTGTCGAACGCGATCGAGGTCGCTCAGCGCCTCGCGCTCGGTTGGCGGACGTAGCGGAACGTCGAGCACGACATCCGTCTGCTGCTCGGCTGCCCACGTGCGTGCGTCGCGGTCGAAGAGCTTCTTCGCCCGCGCGCGCACATCGGCCGGAGTGACGAGCGTGGTCACGCGCGCGACTCCGCGTGCGGCGGGGCGGCGACCTCAGTCTCATCGACCGAGAACACCACGTTCGCGAGCCGTGAGGCGTTGCGGTCGGGATTCGATACCGATGTGATCGCGCCCACGTAGGGTTCGAGTGTCTGCAGCAGCTTCTGCGGTGTCGCGAGGATCATGTGGAATCCGAACTCTCGGAACACCTCCATCGCGTTACGCGTGTATCGGCTGTCAGCCTTGTCGAACGCCTCATCGAGCACGATCGAACCGAACCGCGGAACCTCGTCCTCTTCCTCGGTCAGCTGGTACCGCAGCGCTGCGGCAAGACAGAAGATGACAAGCTTCTGCCTCTGGCCGCCCGACAGCCCCTCGGCCGAGTCATACACCCGCAGGACCCGCCCAGTGACGTCCTTCTCCCGCGCGAGGAAGCTCACATGCAGCCTCGTGTCGAGCACTCGGTTGCGCCAGTCCACGTCGACGCGGTCCTTGGATCCAAGTCGACCGATCACTCGCTGCAACACGGCGAATCGCTGCTCCGCACCGGACGCCGACTCGTCGGCCCAGTTGCCTTCCACGATGCGGCGGAGGTCGGTGAGGAACTCGTCGACCTCCGGGGTCCGCGTCGTCTTCACATCGATCTCGAGGAAGCGGTCCGCTCCCTCGAACGGGGACCGCCCCAGGGATGCGTTGACAGGGAGGATTCGCTCGCGGATGAGACCCGGGGCGTCGCGGAGATCGCTGAGCAAGTGTGCGACGACGTCCTGCGATCGTTCCCGCAACAGCTTGCGGAACTCGGACTCTTTCTCGGGCAGGCCGCGGGCGAGGATGCCCTCCCGCAGCTCCCGATAGCCGTAGCGGTCACGGATGTCAGCAGTCAACTCTGCGGATGCAGCGGACCACCCGAGCCGAAACTCGGCGGCGCGCCCGGCGAAGCTGGCCTCAGCATCCGCTGCACGGCTGGCCGCGGCGTCCTTCTCCTTCGAGAGTGCCGACTGCACCTTTCGCGCGACTTCGTCCACCGTCTCCAGGATCACCGAGCGTCGCTCGGCTCGGAACCGGCCCTCGAGGGCGTCGGCGATCCGCTCCTCGACCGGTGCATATGGGGTCGCCTCGAGTCCGGCGACGTGTGCCTCGATGCTTTCGACGTGATTGCGGGCGACAGCGTGGGCTCCGAGCGCCCGTGCGTGCTTCGCGTTCGTTTCGTCCAGTCGCTGGGTCGCTCGCTCCGCGGCCTCCTGTGCTTCGCGGAGAGTCCCCGATTCGCTGGTGAGCACCCGGAGATCGTCGCGCTGGGCCGCGGTGACCGCCATCGCGGATGCGAGGTCCACTTGGTCCCAGCTGAACGTCGATACGCGTGTGAAGACGTCGCGCCGACTGACAGCGTCCTGACGAAGCGAGTCGGCCTCGGCGTCGCGGGCGGATGCTTCCTCCATCGCCGCCATCACTTCCCGCCGACGCTCCAGCAAAGCCTCGAGCCGCGCGTGGGTGTCGCCGCCCAGCACCCATCGAGTGGCATCACCGACCTCGTGACGGTCATCCTTCTCGTACCTGCGTGAGTTGCGCTTGACGAGGCCGCCGATCGTGACGCCACGCTCGACGTCATCAAGCTCGTCGGGGTGCGAAACGCAGGCGTAGTCGAACTCGGAGGCCATGCGCCTGCGGACGTAGGACGCGAAGGGCCCGTCGCTCACCGTGAGGCGATGAACGAGTGAGCGGGCATCCTTGGGGCGACGCGGCTCGTCGACGGCGTGCGGGACCGCTTCGATGACGAGCCGGACACCGAGTGTCCGCGAGTCGGCTGCCCGACGTGCGGCGACAAGATGTTCGTCCCGCACGAGGAGCGTCGACGCAAACGGAGCGAGCACTCGCTCTGCCGCGCCGCGCCAGGCGGAGTGCTGCTCGGTGACCGAGATCAGCTCGCCCGCAAAGGGGAATGCCGATGCCGGCACACCGACAGCGTCCGCGAGGAATCGTCGTGCGCTCAGAAGCTTCTCGTCGAGGTTGCTCCGGTGATCTCTCAGCGCCTGAATCTGCCTGGTGACTTCGTCCAGCGCCTTACGCGCCTGACTCGCGGCGTCACGCACCTCATACGAGACAGCGGGGATGTCGCGCGCAACCTCGGTGACGGCCGCGGCAAGGAGCTCCGCAAACTGCTCGGGGTCTTCGGGCATTGGTGCGCCGATGCGCATCAGCTCGGCGGTCAACTGGGCTCGATATTGCCTAGTGATGTCCTCGGCACGCTGCGCACTGTCGATCCGCTCCTGCAGAAGCTCTACGCGCGCGCCGCCCTCGTCCCGGACCCGCGCCTTCGCGGTTTCCAGCGCCTCTGCCGCCAACCGCTGCTCTCGCGCGGCGTCGCTCAGGTCGCTCTCGGCGCGCGCCAGCGCGGCGCGTGCGGGGCCCGCGGCTTCCTTCGCGAGCCGAAGCTTGAGTCCCGCTGTGAAGGGCTCGACCGCGTCGTGGAGGTCGGAGATCGCAGCCATCTCCGCGTCGGCCAGGTCGAACGCGGTGATCGCCTCGTCGACCTTGCGGAGCGCATCAGCCTGCTTCCTCAGGTCGACCACGTGCTTGTGCGCGGCATCGAGCTCCGTGAACTGCTCAACGGCGGTCTCGGCCCGCGCGAAGGTCCCCGGTTGGTCGAGCATGAACCCGCGGAACAGCGCGTCGAGGGTTCCGAGGTTCTTCGCTGATTGTGTCTTGTGGAGAAGCTGAAGCGTCGCATCTCCGCGGAAGCCGAACTGACGGATGACCCGCTCGTGAAAGCGTCCGTGTCGTCCGCCGGTGGTGATCAGCGCGTCGGGGAAGGCCTTCGACATGCGGCGCGCGTCAATTCCGCCTTCGACGTGCGGCTTCACGTCGAGAAGCTCCATGTGACCTCGGGTGAAGATCCGCGCGTCCTTCAACGCGGTCGGTTCGGTGCGCGTGCCGGGTGCGTGGAACACCCGCAGCAGGACGACCGGTTCATCGCGGAGATTCTCGTAGCGCAGCAGGATGCCGCTCCAGGTTGCCTTCGAGCGCAGGTAGGTCGTGGTGGCCCGATCGGCAGTCTCGTCAGCTTCCTTGCTCCAGGCGCCACGCACATAGCTCATCAGCGTCCGATCGCTCTGCCGGGAAGCGCCATCCTGAGCCGCCGCGTTGAGACGCAACCACCTATCGGGGGTGAGGACGGCGGCAATCGCGTCGAGTAGCGACGACTTGCCCGATCCGGATGCGCCGGTTAGCAGGTGGCCGACACGCGCGACATCCACGGCGACGTGGCCGGCAAACGTGCCCCAGTTGACGAGTTCGATCTGGGCAAGGCGCCACTGGCCGGGCCCGGTCGGATCGACCTCCGGCTCGTCGGTGGGGAAGCTCAGCATCGTCATTCTGTGTCATCCTCCGCATCCGTCGACGGGGCAGCGGATTCTCCTCCACCCTCTCGGGCGATCCGGTGGTACTCCGATGTGATCGCGCGGATCTGGTCGGCATCGACGAGCAGTCGGAGCACGGGCGAAATCTCGGCACGGTCATCGCCGACGGCGTGCAGCACGCGGAGCTTGTTCTGCATCTTGTTCCACGACGAGTTGACGCGGCTCGCGAAGTCCTTCTCATCACGGTCCGGGGTGCGGAACACGGCGAGCTGCTCGAACACCTCCGCCTGCCCGACGATCACCCGACCGCGACCCTCCTCGCTCAGCAGCGTCTGGCGCAAGACAAGCAGCATTGCGGTGTCGAGGAACGTCAACGCCTCAGACCGCACTGCCTTCGGGGCGTCCTCGGACGGAGCGTTGCGGACGAAGGCGAACTCGTTGTCCCGATCGATGACCAATTCGAGGAACAAATCGGCGAGCCGGGAGCGGAGGACAGCCTCGTCGGTGAGCAGCACCGCCCACAGCTGCGCCTCGCGCGCTCCGGAAAGATACGGGCCACGCACCAGACGCAGCAAGACGCGCCTCGTGCGATCAGGGAGTTCGCCGGCGTCGCCACGCCAGAGGCCCCCGTGCTCGTCGGGGGCGACATCCGCCGTGGTCGACTCGGTCATGCCACCGCTCCTGTGAATCGGTGCGCGGCCACAATCGCCGCACGCGGAACTCCGTCGGCGCCCTGCCAAGCGAGTACCTCGGGCTCATCGTCAACGGTGCCCTGCTCGGCGGCGATCGAGAGAAGTCCGATCACGCTGCCGACCCCCTGCGTCGCGGGGTATCGAGCAAGGACATCTGCGACGGTGCACGAGGGCACCTCGGCGAGCAGGTCGTTGACGTTCCGGGTGAGTTCGTCGAAGTCGATCTCGGTTTCGCGAGCGATCGCCCGCAGCTCCTCGAGGCTCGCGAGGGTTGTCGTCTGCGTGACGATCTCTTCGGTGGCGGCGAATTCGGCGGGGTCGTGAAGGTCGATCGCCCCGACGCTCGACAGCGCAACGGCCGAGAGATCCAGCGTGAGAGACGTCGGATGCCACGGACGCGTGTGTGCGGCGGCTTCCATTCCCGCGTGCTGAGCCTCCCGCAGAAGAGTCCGCAGGACCCGGTCGCGCTGGTAGTCCTGCGACTGCACGTAGCGGCGGAGCGCCCGGGCGAACAGGGTGATGACGTCGTGGATCTCCGCGCTTCGTCCCTTGAGCGTTGCGAGGAAGGCGCGCAGTGCCCGGCGCTCATCCGAGGTGAGATCACGAGCGAATCTGCGGTCGAGGATGCGGCGGATGTCGGCCTCGAATGCGGCACCGAGTGCAGGGTCGAGCACGAGCTGGGAGAAGGCAGCGAAACTGCGGCCGGCATCGGAGTCGGAGATGTGGTCGATTCCGCGGAAGACTTCGTCGACGACTGACGCCTGAGAAACATCGGACTCGACGATCTTCGCCCTCAGCGACGCATTCAGCGTCTCGAACTCGGCACGCACCCGAGCAAAGTCGTCCGGCACGTCCGCCGCCTGCGCCAGCACGTCGCGAACGCGTTCGAGCGCCCGGTCTTCATCGATCGCGGACTCGTCACCGGAACGCAGGCTCTCGATCCGCCGCTCAATCGACTCGATCTCTTCCTCGAGTAGCGCGATGCGCGCTGACACGTCAGGATCGGTGTCGATCGCGAGGCGACGGACCTGCGCCGCAAGACTCGCAAGCCGAGACTCGGTCACACTCGAACGCGGGGCGGCACGCCCCTGCAAGAAGCGGATCCCGGCGATCGCATCCGGGGAAAGCTCGAGCGTCTCACCCCGCGCTTCCGATGACGGCCGACGCACCAGGAAGCCGGCCGATCGCCACTCCCCGCAGTACCCCTTCGCAGTCAGCGGCAAGATCAGCCCCTGCGCACGGAGCCGCTCGAGGTCGGCATCGATCCGCTCGTACAGCTCCTCCGCGTCGACTCGGCGCTCGTCTCCGCCCAGGTGGGTGCCGAGAAGACCGGCGACCACGGGTGCGCTGTCGGCTCGAAGCAGCTTCCACGCCGCATCGCGCTCCGCAAGCTGGGCGAGCTCGAGAACCTGGGCGACGGCGGGCACGCGTCCATTCTGAAGGAACACACCGACATCCGTTGACGCGGCGGCGGCGGATAGCTCGGGCTGAGTCACCCGATGAGGTAGACCATCCCGCGACCGTCTGTCGCGAGCGCCTCGACGAATTCCTGTGCCCGCGTGAGGTAGTCGAGGACGTAGCGGAGCTCGTCGTCATCGTCGACTCCGTGCCGGCTTCGCCAAGTGCGCGCCCACGTTCGCGCCTGGTCCTCGTCGATCGCACAGAGGTCGTCCCGAATCGCTGGCACCTCCTCGGGGAGGATCGTCCTCACCCACGGGTCCCAGCCCATGTCGTGCATCGTCACGTTCCCCTCGAACATCCGGTAGCACGAGCCGGCGGCGGAACTTCCGGGCCCCGAGCGCGTGAGGGACTGCAAAGCGGACCATGCCTTGTCGAGATAGAGCATGTCGCGCTTCGGTGAGACCTGCTCGAACGTCGCGACACTCACGCTCGCGTGCGGCTCCAGGCCCCACGCGTCAGCGAGCGGGTCGCTGGAGAGGATGCTGTGCGGGTCATCGACCGCCTGCTGAGCAAGGTCGGCATCGAAGGCATAGGCGTAGTAGCGGATTCCCATGCGGCCAGCATCCCGACGCAGGCGCAGCCACGATCACCGCAACCGACGCCGTGGGGGAACGCGCCCGAATCCGCCGCTGTGGAGGAACGGCGGCCTTCGCATGGCCCCGCCCCTGGAGACCGAGGGATATGCGCTCGCGGTCTCGCGGGCAGCGGCACTGAACCTTCGCCCGGTCCAGCCGCAACCGAGCAGGTTGATGAGCGGGAACTCATGATCGAGCTCAGATCGCCCAGAACGGAACGCTTCGCAAACGTGGCAGAAATGGCGGAAATCGTGGCAGGAGCGGAAGAAAACCACCCTGACCGGGGCTTCTTCGGCGGAGACGGAGGGATTTGAACCCTCGGTCCCCGTGAGGGGACTCCACCTTAGCAGGGTGGTGCACTAGGCCTGACTATGCGACGTCTCCAGGCATCCGTCACCGAAACCGGGCGAACGACCTCGTCAATACTAACCGCTGCCGTCTGACGAGACGAATGGATGCTGTCAGCCGAGGTTTCCGACCGAGCATGTGGTCTGCGCCGCCGTGGAGCCACTGATCGAGTTCGGGAGGACCGCGGCCTCCTGAGCCGGAGCCTCGGTGGGCGCGGGTGTCGCAGTCGGGTCCGTGGTCGGCGCGGGAGCCGGCTCCTCGGTCGGGGTCACGTCGACGACGCTCCCGTTCACGCCCGCCTTGCCGGTGATCTCCAGCGGAACGTTCGCTTCGAGCGCCGCCCACAACTCGTCGGCGGCGGCATAGTTCGGCACGACCTTGTTCGGGTCGTCGGGGTCACCCAAGGTGGGGTACTGGATGAAAACGATGTCCGAGAACGGCACATCCTTGATCGCGAGCGCGATCTGAACGAGCGTCAGCGGGTTAGTCAGGCTCGAGCTCTTGGTGATGTTGTCGATCGCGACGGTCGCCAGGCGATACAGCGTCGTCGGGTCCGAAAGGACGTTCTCGCTGACGAGCTTCTTGGCGAGACTCGACATGTACTGCTGCTGGTTGCTGATCCGGCCGAGGTCCGAGCCGTCGCCGACGCCCTTCCGTGTGCGCAGGAACGCGAGAGCTTGAGTGCCCGATACGGTCGAGATCCCGTCGGGCAGATAGAGGCCTGCGAGCGGATCGCTGATGCCGCCCTCGACGCATACATCCACGCCGCCGATCGCATCGGTGATGTTGATGACGCCACCCCAGGTGACCTTGGCGGCGAACGGGATGCTCTGGCCGCTCAACTGCGAGATCGTCTTCACAACGCACGACAGCCCGCCGCCCTCGGATCCTCCGCCCGCATAGAACGCGGAGTTGAGGGGCTGCTTGCTCATGGCGGACGACGTCGAGCCGTCGCCACGGTCGCAGGAGGGGATCGGGAGCATGAGGTCGCGGGGGAACGAGATGACGGTCACCCGGCGCGGCGCATCCGAGATGTGCACGAGCATGTTGACGTCGTTGAGCTCACCCTCGGAATCGGAGCCCGAGCAGCGGTCACCGAAGATCGCTGCGAACTCGGGCTCACAGGCGTCAGTGCCCGCGACGAAGAGGTTGACCCCACCCTCGATCGCGCCGATGTCGGGCGGAACGGGCGGCTGGTCCTCGAGATCCACCGTGTTCTCGGTGGCGTAGCTGGCGGCCAGGTCATAGACCGTGTAGGCGGCGACCCCGGTCCCCGACACGAGGACGACGGCGACGACGATGCCGAGTGCCTTCATGAAGACCGAGAACGGATGCGGCGACCTCAGCGCCCCGTGACGGGCCACCGTGCGACGACCGCGCTGCGGTGTTGTCCTGCTCACCAAGATCCCTTCCGGGCGACCGTCGCAGCCCGCGACGAGCAGCTCACGCCGCGCCGAAAGGCCACTTCGGCCCCTCAAGACACCATCCGGCCACGGAACGTTGAGGTCGGATACGTCGGGTGTTGGCACGGCCGAACGATGGATGCCCTAAGAAAGGTAGGTTATGCCATACCTGCTGAGCATGCACTGTGGGCTCGCTGACCACGGTGTGAGCGTCCACTGAGATTCGCGCCGACCCGCTTCGGTCTTTCACGGCCTCTGCTCGGCTTTCACGCAACCCTCCACCGGTAACATCTGCGCCGTGACCACCGTTGACGGCGACCGGCTGGCCGATTCCGTCCCGGCAAGCGAACCCGATCCCGACAATCCGCGAACTGAGTCCGCGGTCCCCTCGCGCGTGCCCGCAGAAGCGGTCACGACGCGGCGATCGTCCCGTGGGCCCTCCTCGACGCCGGCGCGAGCGCCGATGACCCGGCGCGAGGCGCGGACACGACGGCGCCCCGCGCGGCCGATCGCACGCCATGCCGCGCCCGAGACGAGGGCCGAGCGTCGGCGTCGAGGGTGGCGCAACTTCTGGCTGGCACTCAGCCCTCTCGGCGCGATCGCGGTGGCCACCGTCATCCTCGGCGGCGTTTTCGCGCTGCAGGTACTCGAGGTTCGCGACGACCTGGAGGTGGTGAAGTCACAGCTGGGTGGTCTCGCCGAAGCCGCCGTCTCTGCGGACGTGGAACGGCTGCAGCAGGCCGGCGATGACATCGTGGCTCGCACACAGCGCGCCTCAGAGACCGCGAACGGCCCCCTGTGGGATCTGGCAGCGAACATTCCCCGCGTCGGAAACAACGTGCTTGCTGTGCGCACCGTGGCAGAAGCGGTCAACACGATCGCGAGCCAGTCCATCCCGCCCGTCGTCGATATGGTGTCGGCCGCAAACGTCGATCAGCAGCGCGCCGAGGGAAGCCTCGGAATCAACCTCCAGCCGTTCCTGGAGGCCGAGACGGTGCTTCCGACGGTCATCTCGTCGTTCGAGGATGCCTCGGCCATTGCGGCGAGCATGGACCGTACTGACGTCCTGCCCGCCGTCTACGAACCGATGGACGAGATGGTCGCGCTGCTCGATCAGGCGGTGCCGATCCTCAAGGTCGCCCAAGAGAACCTTCCCGCGCTCTTGCAGGCAGCCGGCGCCAATGGGCCGATGCTGTACCAGGTCATGATCCAGACCCCGGCCGAGATCCGTGCGACCGGCGGCGGGGTCGCCCACTGGCTGATCTTGAAAGTGGACAACGGGCAGGCGGAACTCGTCGGGCAAGACAACGGCGTCGATCTGATGTACTCGCGGCTTCCGTCGCTGGGATTCGACACCGTGAACGGTTCGTTGATCACCCTCCCTCGCGACGTCCGGTCTCTTTACCCCCGCGAACTCGTGAGCTGGTCATCGAACTTCACGATGACCCCGGAGTTCCCGCGCGCCGTGGAGCTGTTCCAGGCGACTCGCGAGTGGGAAGACCTGCCAGAGTTCGATGGCGCGATCTCCATCGACCCGATCGTGCTGGCCCACCTCATCGAGGCGACCGGGCCCCTCACCCTCGACTCGGGAGAGCAGGTCACGCCCGAGAACACGGCGTCGCTGCTCATGAGCGAGCCGTACGAAAGGTTCGGCGCTGACAACGCCGCGATGGATGCCTTCTTCAACGAGGTGACGTCCAAGATGTTCAGCGCCCTCACGAGCGGCGACTGGGAGTTCGGGGCGATGTGGGATCAGCTCGTGCGCAGCGCCGCGGAGGGCCGCATACAGATGTGGTTCGACGACCCCGGCCTCGAAGCGTTCGCGACGGAGTACGGCCTCGACGCGTCGCTGCGCGAAGACAACACGGATGCCACCCAGCTCGGCATCTACTTCAACGACTACTCCATCGGCAAGCTGAACTATCACCTCACCTACGACCAGCACGCCACGTGCAACGTCGACGAGCGCACCATCACTGTCACGATGAACCTCCACAACAGCATCACGGAGGACATCAAGAGCGAGTACACGCTGGGGCTTCGCAACGTGAACCGCGGGATCGACCCGCGCACGATGATGCTCGATGTCCTCTTCTTCGCACCTCCCGGCGGCGAGATCCTCTCGACTGACCCGAAGCGCGGCGACTACCAGGATTCGTACTTCCGCGACCGCTCGGGCATCGACCACGGGAATGAAGGGCTGAGCCGCACGCTGCTTCTGCCGATGGGCGAATCCCGCACGGTGTCGTACACGGTTCAGCTCCCGGAGGGCCCTCTCGGCCCGCTGCAGCTTCGTCACACGCCGGGCGCGAACGACACCGAGGTCACGGTCGACGCGAACTGCGCGAGCCTCTTCGCCAGCCCCGAGGGCTCGACGAACATCTCCCTCACCAAGATCGGCTGAGAATTCGTCGCCGCTGCGCGGCGCGCGGAGCCTCCAGCGGCGTGGGCCCAACTCCGTTCGCATCCCGCTCAACCGGCGATAACGAGCAAAGCGGGCCCCTGCGGGACCCGCTTTGCTCGTGGCGGAGGGTGTGGGATTCGTCCCCACCGCCACTCCACACGCCGCTACGCGGCGCGCGGAGCCTCCGGCGGCGTGGGCCCACCCAAGGGTTCGAACCCGCCGCGCCCGAGAATCGAAAGAGGCGCCGCCCCCCGGGCGACGCCTCTTCCGATGGCGGAGGGTGTGGGATTCGAACCCACGGGACATTGCTGCCCACTGGTTTTCAAGACCAGGTCCATCGGCCGCTCGGACAACCCTCCCGACGACGCCGCACACGGCATCCATCGAACGGCGTCCACTCTATCCGACCACCTCGGCGAGGTTCCTCCCGCCGAGTCAGAGCGCGCGCAGGATGGCCGCGACACCACCCTCGTGGACGGATGTCGTCACCTCGCCCGCCGCATCGAGAACCTCCTGCGGACCCTGCGCCATCGCGATCGCGCGACCCCCGTTCTCGAGCGCCCACGCGAACATGCCCAGGTCGTTGCGGCCGTCACCGATGACGAGCACGTCGTGCGGGTCGAAGCCGAGCCACTCTCGCACCATCTCCAGTGCGGTCGACTTGTCGATGCCGGGAGGGGCGATGTCGAGCCACGCCGTCCAGCCGATCGCGTACGACACCTCGTTCAGGCCCACCTGCGCAACAAGGTCCACGAAGTCGCCCTCGGCGTGATCGGGTGAGACGACCACGACGCGGCACACCGGCTCTCGCGTCAGCTCGTCGAACTCCACCCGGCGGGCGCCGAGCAGATTCCAGTCGTCCAGTTCCTCGGTGTAGAGGCGGCTGCCGTCCTCGAGCTCGACCATGTACTTCGCGTCGGGGAGGTGTTCGCGCAGGAGCGTGACGACCTCCGTCGCGTCGAACGTCTCGGTGTGCACCTGCTCGTAGTGCGCCTCGTCACCCTCCACTTTCTTGAGGATGACGGTTCCGTTCGAGCAGACGACGTAGTCGGGTTCGATCTCGAGAACGCGGACGACGCCGCGAGTGCTCGACCACGAGCGACCGGTCGCCAGCATGACCTCGTGTCCGGCCCGGCGCGCATGCTCGACGGCGTCGACGACCCCGGGGCTGAGCGTTTCGTCTTCGAGCAGAACGGTGCCGTCGATGTCCAGAGCAATCAGCAGACGCGGGGTGCTCCCCGGATGACGCTCGGTGACTTCGGCGAGTTCCTCGACGATCTCGCCGGCATCCTCCTCGGGAACCGCCTCGATTTCACCAGTGCGCGGCAGCGCGGCATCCGTCACGCGACCGGCTCCAGGATCTCCATCCCACCGAGATACGGACGCAGCACCTCGGGCACCGCGACCGATCCATCCTCCCGCTGATGCGTCTCGAGCAGCGCGACGATCCAGCGCGTGGTCGCGAGAGTGCCGTTGAGCGTGGCCACGTGCTGCGTCTTGCCGCCGTCTGGCCGGTGCCGGATGTCGAGACGTCGCGCCTGGAACGTCGTGCAGTTGCTCGTGCTGGTCAGCTCGCGGTATGCGCCCTGCGTGGGAAGCCAGGCTTCGACGTCGTACTTGCGCGCAGCACTCGAGCCGAGGTCGCCGGCGGCGACATCGATCACCCGGTAGGCCAGGCCGAGATCTTGCAGCATCCGCTCTTGCATCCCCACGAGGCGAAGGTGCTCCGCCTCCGCGTCTTCCATCGTGGTGTAGACGAACATCTCCAGCTTGTTGAACTGGTGAACACGGATGATCCCGCGGGTGTCTTTTCCGTACGAACCCGCCTCACGCCGGTAGCAGGTCGACCAGCCGGCGTAGCGCTTCGGGCCCTTGGCGAAGTCGATGATCTCGTCCATGTGGTAGCCGGCGAGCGGAACCTCGCTCGTGCCGACGAGGAACAGGTCGTCCTCACCGAGGTGGTAGATCTCATCGGCGTGCTCACCGAGGAAGCCGGTGCCCCGCATGACCTCGGGGCGCACGAGTGTCGGGGGGATGACCGGAGTGAAGCCGGCCTGCAGGGCACGGTCCAGCGCGAGGTTCATGATGGCCAGCTCGAGGCGCGCCCCGACGCCGGTGAGGAAGTAGAAGCGGCTGCCCGACACCTTGGTGCCCCGTTCCACATCGATGGCGCCGAGGATCTCGCCGATCTCGAGGTGGTCACGCGGCGTGAAATCGAAGGCGCGCGGCTCGCCGTGCGTGCGCAGCGTCACGAAGTCCGCCTCACCACCGGCAGGAACACCGTCGATCACGATGTTCTCGATGCGCGAGAGCGCCTCCTCGGCCGCCTCCTCGGCAACAGCGACCCGCTGCTGGGCCTGCTTGACCTTCTCGCTCAGTTCCTTGGCCTCGGCGACGAGCGCCGCCTTCTCATCCTTGGGCGCTTGCGCCACCTTCTTGCCGTGGGCGTTCTGCGCAGCCCGAAGCTCCTCGAAGGCCGTGAGCGCCGCTCGACGCTCACGATCGGCAGCGAGAGCGGCATCCACGGTGTCGGACGAGTGCCCCCGAGCCTCCTGCGAGCGCTTGACCAGCTCGGGATTCTCACGAAGCAGCACAGGATCGATCACCCGACAAGTCTGTCACAGCGGCCTGATCCGGCTCCCCGCCGCGGGAGGGTTATCGTGTGTGCATGACGCACGCTTCCCCACCCGACGAGGAAGCCGCGTCGACGAACACCCCTGGAACGGACTCCCCGGTCGATTCCGCGGGCCACGAGACCGAACCGGCCGACAAGAAGCGCGCCGCGCTGGTCTACAACCCCATCAAGGTCGACGAGGACGCCATCCGCGCGTCGGTCGAACGCGAGTCGGCAAAGGCCGGCTGGGGCAACCCCCTGTTCTTCGAGACCACGGTCGATGATCTGGGCCAGCTCGCGACGCGAGAAGCGCTGGAGGCGGGGGCGGATGCCGTGCTCGTCGCCGGCGGTGACGGCACCGTCCGCGCCGTTGCCGAGGCGCTCACCGGCACCGGCGTCCCGCTCACGATCGTTCCGTCGGGCACGGGGAATCTCCTGGCCCGCAACCTGCAGCTGCCCCTGTCACCTCCCGACGCGATGGTGACGGCGACGTTCTCCGGCGACCACGAGACGATCGACGTCGGAATCGCCCAGATCCGGCGCGCGGACGGATCGCACCATGAGCACGCGTTCGTCGTCATGGGCGGCATGGGCATGGATGCGGCGATGATCGCGAACACGAACAGCGATCTCAAGAAGCGGCTCGGCTGGATCGCCTACGTCGATGGGGCCGCACGTTCCCTGTGGACGGCCAAACCGTTCCGCATCCTGTACGAGGTGTCGGGTCAGCGGATGCGGACCGCCCGCGTGCAGAGCGTCCTCTTCGCGAACTGCGGCTCACTGCCGGCGGGACTGACGCTGATCCCCGAAGCATCCGTCGCGGACGGGCAGCTCGATGTGGCCGTCATCCAGCCCAAGGGGTTCTTCGGCTGGTTCTTCGTGTGGCGCAGGGTCGCGTGGATCAACGGCTTCCTGCGCCGTCGCTTCCAGCGCACCCAGGCCCTGCTGAAACTGCGCACCGCCGACAACGCGATCGTCTATTCGCGCGGCACCACCGTCGAGATCATGCCCGAGGCCCCACAGCACGTTCAGTTGGACGGGGACGAGTTCGGTGAGGCCGTACGAATCGAGTGCCGCGTCGAGCAGAAGAGTCTCGTGATCGCGATTCCCGCCGGACACGACATCACCGCACCGTAGGAGGCCGCGAGCGCCGTCAGGTCGGTCGCAGCCGATGAGAATGCTCCGGCCCTACACGCTCACGCAATGTCGGGGGCCCCTGCCATCATTAGAACATGTCTTCGAATGATGGAAAGGGTGACCGGCCGATCGGGTCGGTGATCGGGTACACGGATGCCGACCTCGGCGCCCTGCGCCAGATCCTCTCCGACTTCGAGGACGTGGAGATTCGGGCAGCCCGCGAAGAGGTGGCGCGTGTGCGCGTGCTCGCTCGGGCCGGGCAGCTGGCACGCAAGCAGGCATCCGGGCAGGGCGCGAGGGTTCGCGCGCACGATATGGCCCTGCGCTCGGTCGCCCTGGAGCTCGCGGCCGCCTCGCGCGTCAGTGACAGGTCGATGCAGCGCCAGATCAATGACGCTGTCGAACTCGTCGAGGACTATCCCACCTTGCTCGCGGCACGCGAGACCGGGGCGATCACCCGTCAGCACGTCACCCTCGTCGTCGAGGCCGGCGCCCCGCTGCCTCCCGACGTGCGCGCGGAGTTCGACCGCCTGGCCACCGAACGGTGCCTGACCGACTCGGCGAACCGGGTTCGCTCGTCGATCATGATCCTCGCCGAGCGCATGCACCCGCGCACCATGCCGGAGCGTCACCTGGAAGCACGCGAGGGACGCGCCGTTCGGATCAGGCCCCTGTCGGGCGGGATGAGCGAGGTCTGCGCACCGGTGCCGACGGTGATCGCTATCGGCATCCACGACCGGCTCACTCAGATGGCCAGACTCGTCATCGATTCGCGACCGACCCCAGATGCCGCCGAGGAAGAACCCGACGTTGACGGACACACCTTCACCGGGGATACCCGGACGATAGACCAGATCCGAGCCGACCTGTTCTCACAGTTGCTGCTCGCTGGTTCGCCCGTTGTCGACCCCCTTGCCGGGGACGGAACGGGCCCCCTGGGCGCCATTCGCGCGAAGGTGCAGGTCGTCATCCCCGCGCTCACCCTTGTCGGCAGCACCACCGACACGGCCGGACCCGCGGACCTCGTGGGGCACTCCCCCATCGACCCCGAGACCGCGCGCCAGCTCGCGGCCGGCGCAACCTGGTGGGAGCGGCTGGTCACCCACCCGGTCAGCGGGGCGGTGTTGGCCGCAGATGGGTATGCCAGACCTGCGGCCCTGAATCGCTGGCTTCGAGCCCGAGACCAACACTGCCGAACGCTCGGATGCCGCATCCCCGCGATCAACTGCGAGGTCGACCACAACGACGACTACGCCAAGGGCGGCAAGACCGAGCACGGGAACCTGTGCCACTTGTGTCAACGACATCATTCGATGAAGCAGTTCACTGCCTGGCGCATTCGACAGCTCGACGGTGGCATCCTCCAGTTCACCTCGCCCACCGGCCGGATCTACACAGACCATCCGCCCCCTGTCTCCGTGCACTTCACCCCCGACGACCCCAGCGACCCAGCACCTTTCTGACTCCCGCGCAAGCCCCCGCAACGGAGCATGCCGTGGCGCACCTCGGCGGTTATCCTGCTCGCGGAGGTGACCATGAACGACATCCGACTGGCCGACGACGACCATGGACAGGACGCCATCCGTCGACTGTCCGAGATCGCGCAGCATCATGGGCTGCGGATCGCCGTGGCCGAGTCGCTGACATCGGGCCTTGTCGCCAGCGAGGTGGGCAAGGGCGAGAAGGCGGGTCAGTGGTTCGCCGGCGGAGTGGTCGCGTACCTCTATGACGTCAAGCAACACGTCCTCGGCGTCGAACCGGACCTCGATCCGTGCTCTCCGGAATGCGCGGAGCAGCTCGCCGCCGGCGTGCGACAGCTGCTGGACGCGGACATCGCCGTCTCGACGACGGGCGTCGGCGGGCCCGAACCTGCGGACGGCCATCCGCCGGGCACGGTGTATCTCGGGTGGGCGACCGCGACCGCGGCGGGCCACGTACGCCTACATCTCGGCGACGAGCCCGATGACGTTCTGCCCGCCGCCGTCGACGCGGCCGTGGCACTCCTCGCCGACACCGCCGAGCGGGCAGTGGCTAGCGCTCGATAGTGACAGCGCACGGGCCGGCGATTCGCCCGAGCTCCCCCGCCCGGATGGCCCCTCACCCCCCGCGCACCGATCCGCCCCCGGGCGAGGAGACGCGTCGGCGGCTGCGCGGAACAGGCTCTCGGAATGAGATCACGCGGTTCGCCGTTGTCACTGATGATGTCTGCCGCACCACTGGCCCTCTCGGTCCTCGACCTCGTCCCCGTCCGTTCGCAGCAGACGAGCGCGCAAGCGATCAGCGCGTCCCTCGCCGTCGTGGAGGCCGCTGACCGCCTCGGGTACCGGCGCTACTGGTTCGCCGAGCATCACAACATGCCGGCCGTCGCCTCGACGTCACCGCCCGTGCTCGTGGCAGCCGCAGCGGCGCGCACCTCCCGCATCCGCCTCGGCTCGGGCGGGGTCATGCTCCCCAACCATTCGCCCCTCGTCGTCGCCGAACAGTTCGCTGCCCTCGAAGCGATCGCCCCCGGCCGCATCGACCTCGGCATCGGTCGAGCACCCGGCAGCGACCCCGTCATCACGCAACTCCTGCGACAGTCCGGAACCACCAGCGACGTCGAGCGCTTCCCCGACAACATCCGCGACATCCTCGCCCTCTCCTCCCCCGAAGGAGCGAGCCTGAGATTCACGTCGGGGCAGGAGTATGCCGTGCACGCGACGCCCGCGGCAACCGCCGCACCCGAGGTATGGCTGCTCGGCTCGAGCGACTACTCGGCGCAGCTGGCGGCATCCATGGGACTTCCGTACGTGTTTGCGAACCATTTCAGCGGAGAAGGGCTCGAGCGTGCGCTCGGCCTGTACCGATCGCAGTTCCGTCCCGCAGTCGACGGCGACGAGCCGCGCACGTTCCTGACCGCGAACGTCGTGGTCGCCGACACGGATGCCGACGCGCACGCGCTCGCACTTCCCCAGGTCCGGATGATGGCACGGCTGCGTACCGGGCGCCCGCTGACGGCTCTCGAGACCGTCGAAGAGGCCGCGGCAGCCGAGCAGACGGACGGGCTGGCAGCACCGCTGATCTCCTGGGCTCGCGAACGGTGGTTCATCGGGACGCCGGACGCCGTCGCCGAGCGCCTCCGGTCGTTCGCGACGCAGTGGCAGGTGGACGAGATCATGATCTCCCCCGTCTCGGCGGCCCGCGACAACGACCCGATGGATGCCGCTCCCGCACGCCTGCGCACACTGGAGCTCCTCGCCGCAGCGGCGTGAGTCGCCTCGCGGGCACACACGGATGCCGCCCGATCGCGCCCCACGGCATCAGGACGCGGATAGCATCCCAAGGTGACTCCTCGCACGATCGTCTGGTTCCGAGACGACCTGCGGATCGGTGACAACCCCGCACTCCACGAAGCCGTGACGCGCGGAGAGCCGATCGTCGCGGTCTTCGTCCTCGATGAGCACTCCCCCGGCATCCGTCCCCTCGGCGCTGCCAGCCGGTGGTGGCTGCACCACAGCCTGAACGCGCTCCGGCGCGACCTCGGCGAGCTCGGCGTCTCGCTCGTCCTGCGTCGCGGGGCGGCGGGTCAGGTCATCCCGGCCCTCGTCGCCGAGACGGATGCCGACGCGGTCTACTGGAATCGCCGCTATGCCGCGCCCGAACGCGAGCTCGACGCGCGCCTGAAGTCGGATCTGCGGGATGCCGGCCTCGACGTGCGCTCGTTCGGCGCCAACCTCCTGTTCGAGCCCTGGACCGTCCGCACCGGGTCGGGCACGCCCTATGGCGTGTTCACTCCCTTCTGGAAAGCCTGTCTGGCCCTGCCCGAGCCGCGCGACCCGCTGCCGGCGCCCACCGCCGCTCGCGGCGCCCGCCTCGAGATCGACAGCGACGACCTCCAGGACTGGGGCCTTCTTCCCACCGACCCGGACTGGGCCCAGGGCCTGCGCGACACGTGGGAGCCCGGCGAAGCGTCCGCCCAGTCCCGTCTCGCGGCATTCCTCGCCGAGGATCTGCCCGACTATGCGCAGGGGCGCGACAGGCCCGACCGCCCCGTCACCTCGCGGTTATCTCCGCACCTGCGGTGGGGCGAGATCAGCCCGCACGAGGTCTGGCACCAGACCCGTGCCCGCTACGCCGACGGCCCCCACGCCGCCGCGGCGCAGAAGTTTCTCGCCGAAGTCGGATGGCGAGAGTTCGCATGGCACATCCTGTTCCACTTCCCGGACCTGGCGACCAAGAATTGGCGCTCTGAGTTCGACGCGTTCCCGTGGCCGCGGCTGAACCCGGCGCGGCTGGAGGCGTGGCAGCGGGGGCGCACCGGAGTTCCCCTCGTGGATGCCGGAATGCGTGAACTCTGGCATACCGGCACGATGCACAACCGTGTGCGGATGGTGACAGCATCCTTTCTCACGAAGAATCTGCTGATCGACTGGCGCAAGGGCGAGCAGTGGTTCTGGGACACCCTGGTGGACGCGGATGCCGCATCGAACCCGTTCAGCTGGCAGTGGGTCGCGGGATCCGGTGCCGACGCCGCCCCCTACTTCCGCATCTTCAACCCGGAGCTGCAGGCCGCAAAGTTCGACCCGGACCGAAGGTACGTGCACCGCTGGGCTCCGGAGTACGCCGGCGAGGGCGCACCGGAGCCGATCGTCGACCTCAAGGCGACCCGTGATGCGGCGCTGGCAGCCTACGAGGTCGTCAAGAACCGCTGACGACCTCGAGCCCGTCGGCGGCGACGCGTCGATTCCCTGCCGTCGAGTCCGACTCGAGCACCGGACTCAGACGCCAGGCTCAGCGTCAGCGTCGGGCTCGCCCGACAGAAGGCCGCGCAGCCAATCGCGGGCTTCGACGAAGACGTCGTCGGAGTACCGATCGGGGTATCGCACGACCGCGTGGTCGGCGCGCGGATAGGAACCGAGGAAGATCACCTTGGGGCTGAACCGCCGAAGCCCCAACAGGGCATCGGCCATGCGCTCGTCCTTGATGTGCCCGTCGGCGTCGATGACGAATCGGTAGCGTCCCAGCGCGTCCCCGATCGGCCGGGACGCGAGCAGACTCAGATTGATCCCGCGGGTCGCGAACTGCTCGAGCATCTCGAGCAGCGCACCAGGGTGGTCATCGGGCAGCTCCGCGATGAGTGAGGTCTTGTCGGCACCGGTCGGCTCGGGCGGCGCGACGGTGCGACCGACGAGAACGAACCGCGTGACAGCCTCGGCGTTGTCACCGATTCCCTCCGCGAGCAGTTCCACGTCAAGGTGCTCCAGGATGCCGGGAGCCGCGATCGCGGCTTGCGCGTCGGATGTCCCGTCGACGAGCCCGACAGCGCTGGCGACGTTCGACGACGCCGGGATGTGCGCGTGCGCGGGCAGGTTCGCCGTCAGCCACCGCAAGCACTGGGCGTAGGCGACCGGATGCGCCGCCACCAGCGACACATCCTCCAGGCGAGTGCCGGGACGACCGACGAGCACGAACTCCACCGGCACGAGATACTCGCCGATGATACGCAGCCCCGGCATGGTGGCCAGTGCGTCCTGCGCGGTCGAGACACCGCCGTCGACGGAGTTCTCGATCGCGATCATCGCCGCGTCCGAGCGACCCTCGACCACGTCAGCGAGCGCCTCACCCACGTTGCGCACCGGACGCCAGATCTGACCGCGCGCCTCGGGCACCTGCGCCAGGGCGGCTTCGGTGAAAGTCCCCGCGGGACCGAGGTAACTGTAGGTCCGGCGGTTCGCTTCGGGCTCGTCGCTCACGGCAACCCAGCCTAGACCGCGGCTCGACCTCCCGCAGGCGGGGATCCTCGTGACCGTCAAGGCATTGCGCGGGGCCCCGCGGGTGACAGACTGGGAGCATGAGCCGCGCAGGTCTTCCCGCCGAAGAATCCGACCTCATCGACATCGACGAACTGATCGCCGCGTACTACGAGCGGGTGCCCGACCCCGCAGTACCCTCGCAGCGTGTCGCCTTCGGTACGAGCGGCCACCGCGGCTCGTCCCTCTCGACGAGTTTCAACGAAGTGCACATCCTCGCCACCACACAGGCGATCGTCGACTATCGCACCGCGAACGGCATCGCGGGCCCGCTGTTCCTCGGACGCGACACGCACGGGCTGTCGCGCCCCGCCGAGCGCAGCGCGATCGAGGTGCTCGTGGCAAACGGTGTCGGGGTGCGCGTCGACTCGCGTGACTCATGGGTTCCGACCCCTGCGCTCAGTCACGCGATCCTCACCTACAACCGAGGCAAGGCGCCCGACGATCCGACGCGCGCCGACGGCATCGTCGTGACCCCCTCGCACAACCCTCCCCGCGATGGCGGGTTCAAGTACAACCCACCCCACGGGGGCCCGGCCGACACCGACGCGACCGGCTGGATCGCGAATCGAGCCAACGAGCTGATCGCCGCCGGCCTCGAAGGAGTCAAGCGGGTCCGCTACGCCGACATGGATGGCGAGCGCATCGGCTCCTACGATTTCCGCGACGCCTACGTGCGCGACCTCGAGAACATCATCGACGTCGGTGCGATCGCGCGCTCGGGCATCCGGATCGGCGCCGATCCGCTCGGCGGGGCATCCGTCGAGTACTGGGCGCTCATCGCCGAGGTGTACGGCCTCAACCTCACCGTCGTGAACCCGGATGTTGATCCGACGTGGAAGTTCATGACGCTCGACTGGGACGAGAAGATCCGCATGGATCCCTCGTCGCCGTCCGCGATGGCCGCTCTCGTCGCACGTCGCCACGAGTTCGACATCCTCACCGGCAACGACGCCGACGCAGATCGCCACGGCATCGTGACTCCGGATGCCGGGCTCATGAACCCCAATCACTACCTCGCGGTCGCCATCGATTACCTGTTCTCGCACCGCGATGGATGGGGGCCCGATGCCGCTGTCGGCAAGACCCTCGTCTCGTCGATGATCATCGACCGGGTCGTCGCCGCCCTCGGCCGGGACCTGTACGAGGTGCCGGTCGGGTTCAAGTGGTTCGTGCCGGGGCTCCTGGACGGTTCGGTCGCGTTCGGCGGCGAGGAGTCGGCGGGCGCGTCGTTCCTCCGCACGGATGGCTCCGTCTGGACGACCGACAAGGACGGCATCCTGCTGTGCCTGCTGGCCGCCGAGATTCTCGCCGTCACCGGCACGTCGCCGTCCCGGCGTTACGCCGAACTGGAAGCGCAGTTCGGATCATCCGTCTATCAGCGGGTCGACGCGCCGGCCACCCCCGCGCAGAAGGCGACGCTCGCGAAGCTCTCGCCCGAGTCGGTGACCGCCACCGAACTTGCCGGCGAGCCGATCACGGCCAAGCTGTCGCACGCGCCCGGCAACGGAGCTCCGATCGGGGGTCTCAAAGTGCAGACCGAGAGCGCCTGGTTCGCCGCACGTCCATCAGGCACCGAGGACGTCTACAAGCTCTACGCCGAATCCCTCAAGGGCGAGGAGCACCTGCGCGAGGTGCAGGAGCAGGCGCGCGCCGTCGTCTCGGCCGCATTGGGAGCCTGACCCCTCCGCTCGTCATTCCTCGGGGGCCTCAGCCGCGCGCGCCCCGACGGCCACGGAGCGCCGGGAGCGGCACGAAGGTGACGGCGACCGCCAGCACAGAGCCGACGATCGTGTCCACGATCCGCTCGCCCGCGATCTCCACCGAGCCGAACTGCCCCGCCGCCGCTCCCGTCAGGACGAGGACGAGCGGCGTGATGAGGATCAGCGCGAGCGCATAGTTGCGCGCGATGACGAGTTCGATACCGAACTGCAGTACCGCCAGCAGCACCGCGATTCCGAGCGGTTCCCAGGGGAAGAGCACGAGCACCAGGTAGACGCCCGCGCCGACGACGGTGCCGACCATGCGATGGACGCCACGACCGACCGTCGCGGTGCGCACGACCGATATCCCCACGACGGTGACGCCCGCCGCGACGATCCAATATGCCCGCACCGGATCGATGAACAGGCCCGCAACCGATCCGACCACCGCCACGATGATGGTTCGCTCCAGCAGCAGGCGCGCCGCGTCGTCCCAGCGCGAGCGCGGAAGGATCTCACGCAGGGGCCGGGTCGGAGCATCCGGCCGCTTCTCGAACAGCGGCGCGATGGCGATGACGTAGGTCAGGAGCGTCCCGAGAACGAGCGCCAGAAGGCTCTGGATGGCTGCCTGCTCAGAGGAGAGGGCGCGCACATGCGCGAACATCCCGTACACGAGCACGAAGAACATGACACCCGGCGGCCCCACCGAGAACCCGTACACGAGGACGGCCGCGACGATCGCCACCAGCGCCAGCACCAGGACCGTCAGCGGCCTCGACCAACCCACCGCGACCCCCAAGGCCGCTGCGATCACCAGGCCGACCGCGATGAACGGAACGGCTTTGGCGCGCTCGCGCGCGGGCAGGGTGCCGCTGTACAGGGCCGCGAACGAGCCGACCGCAGCGGTGTAGCCGAGATGCGGAACACCCAGCAGCGCCGCGATCGCCACCGGGAGCCCCAGAGCGACCGCAGCGCGGATCGCCCTGGGCCAGGCGGGAGCCGTCAGCGGATCAAGGCGAAAGAGGCTCGCCCATAGCTCCCGCATGCCGACATCGTAGGGGCTTGGCGGACCGGGCGCGGACACCCCGGTTCCGCCGCGTCATTCTCGCCGCGTCGTGACAAGTCGCTGCAGCAGCACGAACACCAGGAGCACGACTCAACGCCGTGCAGCACGATCCGGGACGGCCGTGCTGCTGCGCACGACGAGAGTCGTCGGCACGAGCTCGCGGCCCGAGGGGCTCTCTCCCTCGATCTCGGCGATGAGCGCGCGCATCGCCGACTCGCCCACCCGGTCGAAACGCTGGCGGATGGTCGTCAGCGGCGGCCAGAAGTTGGCAGCTTCGGGCACGTCGTCGAAGCCGACGATACTGAGGTCGCCCGGCACGGTCCGTCCCGCCTCATGGAAGGCGCGCATGACGCCCAGCGCCATGTGATCGTTCGCAACGAATGCAGCCGTGACATCCGCCCTGGCCGCGAGGATGCGGCCCAGCTCGTGCCCCGACTCCGCCGTCCAGTCGCCGATGAGGACGTCGGGGATCCGCGCGCCACGACGTTCGAGAGCAACCTCCCACGCAGCACGGCGACGCTCGGCCGCATAGGACTCCCGCGGCCCCGAGATATGCCAGACGGTCTCGTGGCCGAGGTCGAGCAGATGCTCGGTGGCGAGCGTCGCCCCCTGCGCCTGATCCGTGTCGACGACGGGATATGCGTAGCGAGCGCTCGAGTCGACGACGACAACGGGAAGCCCGGTGGGCAGGGCGATCTCCGCTTCATCCAGCTGGTGGGTTTCGATGAGGATGATCACTCCGTCGACGGCGTGCTCGCTGAGTCGATCGAACGCCCCCGACACGTCCGACTGCGTTGCCGAGTCCAGCGGAATGAGCGCGAGGGAGTAACCGGCGCCGGAGGCTTCGGAGGCGATCGCATCCAGGGTGCGCATGTTCCCGTAGGACGACAGCGAGAACATGATGACGCCGATGCTGCGGAAGCGTCCCGAGCGTAGTGCGCGTGCGGCGCTGTTGGGTCGATACCCGAGTTCCCGCATGGCAGCGATCACGCGATCGCGCGTGAGAGGGTCGACGTTGTCACGCCCGTTCGCCACGCGAGAGACGGTCTGGCCCGACACCCCCGCGCGCCGCGCGACATCCGCCATGGACGTCTCACGGCGGCGGGCAGCCCGCGCCATTCCGCTGTGCCGACCACCCGACGGCTCCGCTTCAGCCATGTGCCTCACTCCAATGTTGACGTTGACATCCTAGACCGAGGGAGTTATGTTGACGTAAACATGAGCGTTCGCCACTCCGCGAATCCTCGTGCGGACCACCACGGCAACAACCCGGGCGATCATCACTGACCCCTAGGGCTCACGGAAGAGGCAACGGACAATGGCGACCATCAGCGCACACCCGGCGCGCGTACGCCGTTCACGCAAGACGCAGTCGGCCACTGAGCAACGAGGGTGGCTGTTCGTCGCTCCGTTCGCGGTCGTGTTCGCGCTGGTCTTCCTCGCACCGCTGCTCTACTCGCTGTACCTGAGCCTGTTCCGCGATCAGCTGGTCGGCGGCAACGCGTTGGTCGGCCTGTCGAACTACGTCACCGCCTTCACGGATCCGCAATTCTGGGACGGCTTCGGTCGCGTCTTCCTCTTCCTCATCATCCAGGTCCCGATCATGCTCGTGCTGGCGCTGGCCGCAGCGCTTGCGATCGACAGTGCGCGTCTGCACGCATCCGGCTTCTACCGCATCGTCATCTTCCTGCCGTACGCGGTCCCGGCCGTGGTCGCGGTGCTGATGTGGGGGTACATCTACGGCGACCGATTCGGCCTCACCGGCAACATCAACGATCTGTTCGGCTTCCCTCTGCTGGCGCCGTTCACCCCCGAGTGGATGCTGCTGTCGATCGGAAACATCGTGACGTGGGAGTTCGTCGGCTACAACATGCTGATCTTCTACTCGGCGCTCAAGACCATCCCCGGGGAGCTCTACGAGGCGGCATCCATCGATGGCGCGGGTGCCTGGCGTCAGATCTTCTCGATCAAGATCCCCGCCGTACGCGGAGCGATTGTGATCGCCACGATCTTCTCGATCATCGGCAGTTTCCAGCTGTTCAACGAGCCGAACATCCTGAAGCCGCTGGCCCCGAACGTCATCACGACCTACTACACGCCGAACATGTACGCCTACAACCTGTCCTTCGCCGGACAGCAGTACAACTACGCCGCGACCATCGCGATCATCATGGGCCTGATCACCGCGATCATCGCCTATGTCGTGCAGCTTCGCGGCAGCCGACAGGAGATCCGCTGATGGCCGCCCCGGCTCTGGCTCGCACGTCGCCGACGCACGCGCGGCGCTCGCTCGTTCTCACGCTCGTCATGGGCGTGTACCTGATCTACACGCTCCTGCCGCTGTTCTGGCTGCTCGTGAACGCGACCAAGACGCAGGCCGACCTGTTCACGACGTTCGGTCTCTGGTTCTCGGATGACTTCGCCCTCTGGGACAACATCGTCCAAACGCTGACCTACAACGACGGGATCTTCCTGCGCTGGCTCGGCAACACTCTGCTGTATGTCGTCGTCGGCGCCGGCGGTGCGACGATCCTCGCGACGATGGCCGGCTACGGCATGGCCAAGTATCGTTTCCGCGGCCGCCGCGCGGTCTTCGCCGTCGTGCTCGGTGCGATCGCCGTCCCCGGGACGGCCCTGGCGGTGCCGACCTTCCTGATGTTCAGCCAGCTGGGCCTGACCAACACCCCCTGGGCGATCATCATCCCCTCACTCATCAGCCCCTTCGGCCTCTACCTCATCTGGGTGTACGCAACGGATGCCGTTCCCACGGAACTGCTCGAGGCGGCACGGATGGACGGTGCCGGCGAGTTCCGGACGTTCTTCACGATCTCGATCCGCTTGCTCACGCCCGGGATCGTGACGGTCGCGCTGTTCGCGGTCGTAGCCACCTGGAACAACTACTTCCTGCCGTTGATCATGCTCAGCGACCCCACCTGGTATCCGCTCACCGTCGGGCTCAACCAGTGGAACGCGCAGGCCATCGGTGTCGGCGCTCAGCCGATCTACAACTTGGTGATCACAGGTTCGGTCCTCTCGATCATCCCCATTGTCGTCGCCTTCCTCGTGCTGCAGCGGTTCTGGCAGTCGGGGCTGAGCGCCGGAAGCGTCAAGCAATGAGATGAGGGCCATTGCTCCGACGAAAACCCCACCCCTCACCGGCGCGTCCTGCACCGGGTTCATCGACAACGAAGTGAGGAACTCTCATGACACTCAAGAAGACGGTTCTGCGCCGCGCAGGCGTCGCAGCGGCCGCCGTGCTGCTGGCAGGCGGCTCGCTGGCCGCGTGCTCGTCCGGCGACAACGGCGGCGGCAGCGGCTCGGCTGACGACCTCGAAGCGGCCCTCGAGGCCGGCGGCGAGATCACATACTGGAGCTGGACACCCTCCGCTGAGGCGCAGGTCGAGGCGTTCGAGGCGAAGTACCCGAACGTGACCGTGAACCTCGTGAACGCGGGCACCAACACCGAGGAATACACGAAGCTGCAGAACGCCATCAAGGCGGGCTCGGGCGCCCCCGACGTCGTGCAGATCGAGTACTACGCGTTCCCGCAGTTCGCCCTGTCGGACTCGCTGCTCGACCTCGCGCCGTACGGCTTCGCCGACCTCGAGGGCGACTACAGCGCCGGCCCCTGGGGCTCGGTGGACTTCGACGGCAAGATCTACGGCCTGCCGCAGGACTCCGGCCCCATGGCTCTGTTCTACAACAAGACCGTGTATGACCAGTACGGCATCGAGGTTCCGACGACGTGGGATGAGTTCATCGCCGCGGGTGAGAAGCTTCAGGCCGCTGACCCCACCAAGTTCATCGCCGCCGACACGGGCGACGCCGGCTTCACCACGAGCATGATCTGGCAGGCCGGCGGCCAGCCGTTCCAGACGACGGATGGCACGACCATCACCATCGACCTGCAGGACGAGGGGTCGACGCAGTTCGCCGACATGTGGAACCAGCTGCTCGAGAACGGTCTGCTCGCCGACATCCCCGCGTGGAGCGACGAGTGGTTCACCGGCCTGGGTGACGGCACGATCGCGTCGCTCGTGATCGGTGCCTGGATGCCCGGCGTGCTCGAGTCGTCGGTCCCTGACGGTGCCGGTGACTGGCGCGTGGCTCCCATGCCCTCGTATGACGGTTCCCCGGTCAGCGCCGAGAACGGCGGTGGCGGACAGGCCGTGACGAAGCAGAGCAAGAACCCGGCCCTCGCTGCCGCGTTCCTGAAGTGGCTCAACAACGACCCCGAGAGCCTGGAGATCTTCGCCGAGAGCGGCGGCTTCCCCTCGACGACCGCTCAGCTGAGCGACCCGGCATTCGTCGACCAGGAGTCGGAGTACTTCGGCGGTCAGCAGATCAACCAGGTGCTCACTCAGGCCGCAGCCGACGTGCGCACCGGCTGGCAATACCTGCCGTACCAGGTGTACGCCAACAGCATCTTCGGCGACACCGTCGGTCAGTCCTACCAGACCCAGAGCGACCTCAACGTCGGTCTCCAGGCCTGGCAGGACCAGCTCGTGACCTACGGCAACGACCAGGGCTTCACGGTCAACAAGTAAGGCCCGACAGCCGATGGGGGCGGGGTGGCGAACCGGCCGCCCCGCCCCCATCCACACACGGCGCTCACCAACTGCGCCTTCCACCCCGGCAGTGACACGCCGCGAGACCCCGCAAGAGAGTCATCCATGACACGCACGGCGATGATCGCCCTCGATCTCTCCTCCCCCGGTGCCCCCGTCTCCCCCCGCATCTTCGGGACGTTCGTCGAGCACATGGGACGCTGCGTCTACGAGGGCATCTACGAACCCACCCACCCCACGGCCGATGCGGCCGGATTCCGGGGCGACATCCGTGATCTCGTCCGGGGCCTCGGCGCGACGATCGTGCGCTATCCCGGGGGGAACTTCGTCTCGGGCTACCGCTGGGAAGACGGCGTCGGACCGCGCGAGGAGCGTCCCCGGCGCCTCGATGCCGCATGGCACAGCACAGAGTCCAACGCCGTCGGCCTGCACGAGTTCGCATCGTGGGCCGAAAGCGTCGGTCTCGAACTGATGGAGGCCGTCAACCTCGGGACCCGGGGTCCCGCCGAGGCCGCGCAGCTTCTCGAGTACGCGAACCACCCCTCCGGCACCGCCCTCAGCGACTGGCGCCGCAGCAACGGCCGTGAGGCCCCGTTCGGCATCCGTGTCTGGTGCCTGGGCAACGAGATGGACGGCCCGTGGCAGATCGGCCACAAGACAGCCGACGAATACGGCCGCATCGCCGCCGAGACCGCGCGGCTCATGCGCTTCATCGATCCGGATGTCGAGCTCGTGATCGCCGGAAGCTCCAACCACGAGATGCCGACCTTCGGCACGTGGGAGCGCACCGTGCTCACTCATACCGCCGACCTCGTCGACCACATCTCGGTGCACGCCTACTACGAGGAACACGACGGCGACACCGCGAGCTTCCTCGCGTCAAGCGTCGGGCTGGATGCCTACCTCGAGGAGGTCGCGGGCATCATCGACGAGGTGCGCGCAGAGCGCGGGATCACCCGCCCCATCGGCATCAGCGTGGACGAGTGGAACGTCTGGAACCAGACCCGCTGGAACGAAGTCGACAAGCCCGCGGTGTTCAGCGGAGACTGGCCTGAGGCGCCCCGCCTCATCGAGGACGAGTACACGGCGCTGGATGCGGTCGTCGTCGGCTCTCTGCTGATCTCCCTCGTCTCGCACGCCGACCGCGTCTCGATGGCCAACCTCGCCCAGCTGGTCAACGTCATCGCCCCCATCCGGTGCGAACCCGGCGGCGCCGCCTGGCGCCAGCCCACCTACTTCCCGTTCGCGGATGCCGCCCATCACGCTCGCGGTCGCGTCGTCGTTCCGGTGATCGAGTCGGCGGCCGTGGACACGGCGCGCTACGGCACTGTTCCGACGATCGCCAGCGTGGCGACGCTCGAGGAGGACCGTCTCGCTCTGTTCGCGGTCAACCGCGGCCTGACCGAGCCGCAGGAGGTGAGCTTCACAGCGCCGGGCCGTGTCGTCGCCGCGCACGTCCTCGCGGGCCCGGACGGCGATATCCGCGCGACGAACGGTCCCGAGGCGGAACTCGTCGCCCCGCGCGAGCTTGCGATCGCGAGCGCCGGCGGCACACACACTTTCACCCTTCCCCCCGTGAGCTGGGCATGCGTGCGTGTCGAGCTCGATTCCCCTGCAGGAGATGCACTGTGACCCGCTTCGCCATCGGCGAGAACGACTTCCTTCTCGACGGCGCCCCCTTCCGCATCCTCGCCGGAGCCCTCCACTATTTCCGAGTACACCCCGACCACTGGGCCGACCGCATCCGCAAGGCTCGACTCATGGGGCTGAACACGATCGAGACCTACGTGGCCTGGAATGCGCACGAGCCGCAGCGCGGGCAGTGGGATGCCACCGGGTGGAACGATCTCGGCGCCTTCCTTGACGCCGTCGCCGCCGAAGGCATGTACGCCATCGTGCGCCCCGGCCCCTACATCTGCGCCGAGTGGCACAACGGCGGGCTGCCGGTGTGGCTGACCAGCACCCCCGGCATCGGGTTGCGCCGCAGCGAACCTCAGTACCTCGCGGCGGTCACCGAGTATCTGCAGCGCGTGTACGAGATCGTCACGCCGCGCCAGATCGATCAGGGCGGCAACGTCATCCTGGTGCAGATCGAGAACGAGTACGGCGCCTACGGGGCAGATGTCGCCTACCTCGAAGAACTCGTGCGGGTCACCGAGGCTGCCGGCATCACCGTTCCCCTCACGACCGTCGATCAGCCGATGCCCGACATGCTGCGAAACGGGAGCCTCCCGACGCTGCACCGCACCGGTTCCTTCGGCTCGAAGGCCACCGAGCGTCTGGCGACCCTGCGCGAGCACCAGCCCACCGGACCGCTGATGTGCTCGGAGTTCTGGGACGGCTGGTTCGACTGGTGGGGCGGGGTACATCACACGACGGATGCCGCGGCATCCGCTGCCGAACTGGAGGACCTGCTCGCAGCGGGCGCCTCGGTGAACATTTACATGTTCCACGGCGGCACGAACTTCGGAACGACCAATGGCGCCAACGATAAGGGGCGGTACGCCCCGATCGTCACCTCGTACGACTACGACGCGCCGCTGGATGAGGCGGGGAACCCGACCGAGAAGTTCCACGCGTTCCGCGAGGTGATCGCCCGCTACACCGAGGTGCCCGCAGAGCTGCCGGCCACGGCATCCGCAGCGCCCGTCTTCGAGGTCGAGCTCGCCCGCGAGGGGGATTGGCTGCCGAGCGCGCTCGGCGCGAGCACCGACGGTCTCGCGAGCTTCGACGATCTCGCACACGTCGGACCGCTCGTGCACTATCGCGCCGACCTTCCCGGTGGCAGCGGCGGACTGCTGACGGTCGGAGAGGTGCGGGACCTCGCGTGGGTACGCGTGGACGGCGTCGAGATCGGTCGCCTCTCGCGCACACTCCACGAGACGGCGCTGCGTCTTCCCTCGGGGGCCGTGCTCGAGATCACGGTCGAGGACCAGGGTCGCGTCAACTACGACATCCGCCTCGGTGAGCCCAAGGGCCTGATCGGCGAGGTCCGGATCGATGGCGCGGAACTGACCGGGTGGACGACACAGCCGGTCCATCTCGAGCGCGCCGTCGCCACCGTGCCGGGAGGCGCGAATGGGTCGGCGGTCGGTGGCCGCGACACCCTGCGCGGCACGTTCGACCTGGCCGCCGCCGCCGACCTGTTCGTCGACACGGCGACGTGGGGCAAGGGCTTCGCCTTCGTCAACGGGTTCTTCCTCGGCCGATTCTGGAGCGCCGGGCCGCAGCGCACGCTCTATGTTCCCGGGCCGGTCACGCGCGCGGGCCGCAACGAGATCGTCGTTCTGACGCTGGATGCCGCAACGGCTGCGACCGCGCGGTTCGAGGCATCCGCCCTCCTCGGACCCACCGAGGAATGAGCGCGAACCTGACAGGATGGAACCCATGAGCTGGCTTGTCACCGGCGGTGCCGGATACATCGGTGCCCACGTCGTCCGCGCACTGTCGACCGCGGGAATGGATCCCGTCGTCATCGACGATCTCTCCAGCGGGCATGACGGGTTCGTCCCCGACGGTGTGCCGCTCGTGCGCGGGTCCATTCTGGACCGAGACCTCGTCGAGAAGACGTTGCGCGAGCACGGCGTCGACGGCGTCATCCACGTTGCCGGCTACAAGTACGCCGGCGTCTCGGTCACCCGGCCCCTGCACACGTACCACCAGAACGTCGAAGGCACCCGCGTCGTACTCGAGGCGATGGCCGCGGCGGGCGTGACCAACATCGTGTTCTCCTCGAGCGCGGCCGTCTACGGAACGCCCGACGTGCCGCTCGTGGTCGAGGACCTCCCCAAACGTCCGGCCTCGCCGTACGGGGAGTCGAAGCTCATCGGCGAGTGGCTGATCGCCGACCAGGCTCGCGCGACAGCAGACACCGACGCCCCGCTTCGGCACACCTCGCTGCGCTACTTCAACGTCGTCGGCTCGGCCGACCCCACCGTATACGACACGAGCCCCCACAACCTCTTCCCGATCGTGTTCGAGAAGCTGCTGGCCGGCGAGACACCCCGCATCAACGGCGACGACTACGACACTCCCGACGGCACCAACGTGCGCGACTACGTGCACGTCGGCGACATCGCGGCCGCGCACGTCGCCGCCGCGCAGCGACTGCTGGCGGGTGAACCGGTCGAGGCCGCCTACAACCTCGGCTCCCAGAACGGGCTGTCGGTGCGGGAGATCATGGATGCCATGGCACGGGTCACCGGCATCGCCTTCACCCCCGAGATCGGCCCCCGTCGCCCAGGGGATCCGGACCGGATCGTCGCGACCGGGGAGCTTGCCGCCCGCGACCTGGACTGGCAGATGCGCTACTCGATCGACGAGATGGTGCGTTCGGGCTGGGAAGCACGTCGGAGGGCGAGCTAAGTCAGCCGCTGAGGTCGGCGCAGGACTGTTTCGCGCCGCCTGATCAGGAGGTGGCCGGTTCAGCGGTGCTCGCTCGCACGACCAGCGGGGCGTCGACCACCTGTCTCGAACCGGCGTCGGCCCCGTCGATCACCGCGGCGACCGCGCGCTGCCCGAGCACATCGAAGCGCTGCCGCACGGTCGTGAGCGCGGGTGTGTAGTTCGCGGCGTCGTCGACGTCATCGAACCCGACGACGCTCAGCCGGCCCGGAACAGACATGCCGCGCTCCGACGCCGCCCGCAGCATCCCGAGGGCCATCTGGTCGTTCGCGACGACCACGCCCGTGACCGCTGCGCGCCCGGTGACGGCATCCAGCACCTGCTGCCCCGCGTCGAAGCCGGATGCCGAGGACCAGGTACCGCGCATGACCGGGCCGGGTTCACACCCCGCGGCGGCCAGCGCCTCGCGCCACCCTCGCTCGCGCTCGGTGGCGGCGTAGGAGGACGCGGGGCCCGCGACGTGCGCGATCACACGATGCCCGAGGTCGAGCAGGTGAGCCGTGGCGAGCGCCGCGCCCTCCGCGTGGGCAGTTGCCACCCCGGGGTAGCGCTCGTCCGGCGGTGAGTCGACGACGACCAGGCGCAGGTCAGCGGGTAATGCGACATCCCGCAAGAGCGCGGATGCCTCATTGACGACGATCGCGCCATCCACTCCCTGTTCACGCAGCCGGTCGAACGCCTCCGCGGGCCCCCCTGCGCCGATACGGGCGATGGCGACGGCATAGCCGCGGACGGAAGCCTCGTCGACGACCGACTGCAGCAGCAGCGAGTTGCCGACCGTGGCGAGGGTCGATACGACAGCGCCGATGACGCCTGTGCGCCCGGTGCGCAGCGCCCGGGCGGCTCGGTGGACGCGGTAGCCGGATGCTGCCATCGCCGCCTCGACCCGCTCGCGAGTGGCGGGGTCGACGCGGGGGCTTCCGTTCACGACGCGTGACACGGTCTGGGCCGATACCCCCGCCAGTTCGGCGACGTCTGCCATGGATGTGCGGCGCTGCCCGGTCATGAAGCCTCCGTGTTGACGGTATCACGCTCGACGACTAGCGTGTTATCGTGAACACGCCCAGCGAACCGACCACTCTCGGAGCCGGTGTCGTCCGCCACGACACGACACTCGCGGACGGCCGCGACCTCTTCTACTACGACGACCCGGGCACCGCGCTCGGCGCGGAGCGCGCCATCGACGCCCGCCCGCTCGACCCCCGACCCGAGACCGCCACGATGCGGCAGGACATCCTGACCGGCGACTGGATCTCGATTGCGGCGGCGCGTCAGAACCGCGCGTTCCTGCCGCCGGCGGAGCTCGACCCGCTCGCCCCGCAGACGCCGACCAACCCGTCGGAGATCCCGTCGCGCTATGACGTGGCGGTGTTCGAGAACCGCTCCCCCTCGTTCGGACCGGCGCTGGCCGAGGCGCACGGGACGGCGCCCGAGGCATCCAACCCGCCCCGCGGCCTCGACGACCTCGAGGCACCGGGGCTCGGCCG
Source organism: Microbacterium sp. bgisy207 (assembly GCF_057706855.1). Taxonomy (NCBI): domain Bacteria; kingdom Bacillati; phylum Actinomycetota; class Actinomycetes; order Micrococcales; family Microbacteriaceae; genus Microbacterium; species Microbacterium sp. bgisy207. The sequence goes on along the minus strand of NZ_JBYIPB010000001.1, from coordinate 119,524 downwards.
CGTGCGCACGTCCGTCGGACGCTGCGAGGTCGTGTGCTTCAGCCCCGAGCACACCGGCTCGTTCGGCACGCAGACGGTGACTCGCGCCCGCACCGTGATCGAGGCCTGGGCCGACCGCACCGCCGCACTGTCCGCACTGCCGGGCGTGCAGCAGGTGTTCCCGTTCGAGAACCGCGGCGAAGCGATCGGCGTCACGCTCCCGCATCCGCACGGTCAGATCTACGCCTACCCGTACGTGACGCCGCGCACCCGCCGGCTGCTCGAGAACATCGACCTCACCAGCCCCGACCTGCTCGCGCGCGTCCTGGAGTTCGAGCAGACCGGGCCCCGGGTCGTGCTCGCGGGCGATCACTTCACCGCGTACGTTCCCTTTGCCGCGCGGTGGCCGATCGAAGTGCACCTCATGCCGCACCGTCACGTCGCCGACTTCGCCGAGACGACGGATGCCGAACGCGACGAGCTTGCCGCGCTCTACCTGCGCCTGCTGCGCGGGATCGACGCCCTCTACGAGACGCCGACGCCCTACATCGCGGCCTGGCACCAGGCGCCCGTCCACGTCGGCCGCGACAGCGTGCGCCTGCGGCTGGAGATCACCTCGCCGCGGCGCGCGGCCGACAAGCTGAAGTTCCTCGCCGGCTCCGAGGCGGCGATGGGCGCCTGGATCGGCGACATCCCGCCCGAGGATGCAGCGGCCCGCCTCCGTGACGCCGTCGAGGGGGTCCAGCTGTGAGCGCCGCCGATCCGCACGCCGCCGCCCTCGGGCTGCTGCGGGAGATGACGGATGCCGCGCCCCTGGGGGTCTGGTCGGCACCGGGTCGCGTGAACCTGATCGGCGAGCACACCGACTACAACGACGGGTTCGTGCTGCCGTTCGCGATCGATGCGCGCACGGCAGTCGCCGTCGCGCCACGGACCGACGAGGTCCTGCGGGTGCGCTCCAGTTTCGATGAGACCCCGGCGTCAGTTCCGATCGCCGGACTCGATGAGCTCTTCGCGTCCGCCGCGCCGGCATCTGTCCCCGAATGGTCGACGTACCCGCTCGGGGTGGCGTGGGCCCTGCGTCATGCCGCCGGAGAGTCCGCCTCGGCGCACGGTCTGGATCTGGCAATCGCCTCGTCGGTGCCGGTCGGCGCGGGGCTGTCGTCGTCCGCGGCCATCGAGTGCGCCGTCGCGGTGGCCCTCGATGAACTCTGGAACGCCGGGCTTTCGAAGCGGGAGCTGGCGCGCGTGGGCCGTACCGCCGAGAACGAGGCCGTCGGCGCACCGACGGGCATCATGGATCAGACCGCCTCGATGCTCGGCGAGACCGACGCCGCGGTGTTCCTGGATTGCCGGACACTCGAGACCGAGGTCGTACCCCTGGGGCTCTCGGACGCCGGGCTCGAGGTGCTCGTGATCGACACGCTCGTGACGCACGCGCATTCGACCGGCGGCTACCGCGAGCGCCGCGCCTCCTGCGAACGCGGAGCCGCAGCGATGGGCGTCGCCGCGCTCCGCGACCTGACGCTGGATGACCTCGAGCGCGCGGCATCCGTGATGGATGACGAGACGTTCCGGCGCGTGCGCCACATCGTGACCGAGAACGCGCGCGTCATCGAGACGGTGCGCGTGCTCCGCAGCGACGGGCCGCTGGCGATCGGTGAACTGCTGTTGGCCTCGCACGCGTCGATGCGCGACGACTTCGAGATCTCCGTGCCCGAGCTCGACACCGCCGTGGAAGCCGCGATGGTCGGTGGCGCGGTCGGCGCCCGGATGACCGGCGGCGGGTTCGGCGGCGCAGCGATCGCTCTCGTCCCCCGCGATCGCGTGGCGGAGGTGACGGATGCCGTGACCGCCGCGTTCTCGGCATCCGGATTCCGCACGCCGCGGGTGTTCACGGTACGGCCCTCCGCGGGCGCCCACCGCGACGACCCCGGCGGAGCTTCACCGCGGTAGGAGGTATCGCTGAGGGAGGACGATGGCAACGCCCCTCGTCCTCCCTCAGCGATGTGCACCTACGCCCGCTCCTGCTGAGGCGCGTTGGCCATGGCGATGAGGCCGTCGATCATCTCGGCGCTGACCTGGTCGCCGCCCATCATCGACATCCGGCCGATCGGGAACGAGAGCATCATCTTCTCCATCGACACGCCCTCGGGCATGACCGACTCGAGACCATCCATTCCCGCCATCATCTGCTGCAAGGCTCCCTGGACCATCTCACCGACGACGGGATGGGCGAGCACTTCAGCGAGCGAGGACTCCCGCGAAAGGGGGAGCCGCAGCGAATCGCCGTCCACCGCAACGGATACCGAGGCGCGGATGTCGCGGCTGGACGCTCCCACATCGACCGTGTACCGGCCGCCCTCGACCACCCAGCCATCGACACGGATGTCCCAGTAGGCGAGGTCGGCTCGACGGACCGGCACGATGACCTCCGCCGACGCGCCCGCGGCAAGAGCGACCGAGGCGAACCCCGTGAGCTCGCGGACGGGACGCTGCACCGTCGAGCCCGGCAGCGACGTATAGACCTGCACGATCTCACGCCCGTCCCGCTCACCGGTGTTGGTGACGGTGACCCGCACCTCGATGTCGCCGTCCGCCGTCACGGATGCCGCGGCATCCGTGTACGAGAACGTCGTGTACGACAGGCCGTGACCGAACGGATAGGCGACATCCAGGTCCCGCGCGTCATACCAGCGGTAGCCGACGAACAGCCCTTCGCCGTAGCGGACATGTCCGAACTCGCCGGGGAAGTCGAGGTAGGCCGGAGTGTCGGACAGCCGCAGCGGGATCGTTTCGGTGAGTTTGGCCGACGGGTTGACCTCACCGAACAGGACATCGGCGGTCGCCCCGCCGCCGGCCTGTCCGAGCAGCCACCCCTCCAGGATCGCGGGGACGTCTTCGGCAAAGGGCAGCGCCACGACCCCGCCGTTGGAGAGCACGACGACGACGTTCGGGTTGACCTCTCGCACGGCATCCAGCACCGCGAGCTGCTCGGCGGGCAGATCGATGTCGTCGCGGTCATAGCCTTCGGATTCCAGTCGCGCGGGCAGTCCGAGGAACAGCACGACGACCTTGGCAGCGGATGCCGCAGCCACCGCCTCATCACGCAACCGCGTCGCGTGGGACTCGTCGACATCGGCAGCCAGCGAGAACCCGGGGGCATAGGCGACCTCGCCGGTGGCGAGCGCGCGGATTTCCTCGAGCGCCGTGTCGAGGCGGGTCGGGTTGATCAGCGACGAGCCGGCACCCTGATAACGCGGCTTCTCGGCGAACGCTCCGATGACGGCAAGGGTCGCGTCCTTGGCCAGGGGCAGGATGCCGTCCTCGTTCTTCAAGAGCACGATGGAGCGACCGGCAGCCTCGCGGGCGAGGGCGTGGTGCGCGTCGACGTCGAGCGGTCCCGCCACCTTCCCTGCTCCTGCCCGGGCCTTGCGAACGAGATCGATGACCCGTCCTGCTGCGACATCGAGCGCCGACTCATCGAGTTCGCCGGAGCGGACCGCGGCGACGAGTTGGGCATCCGTGCGGCCGTTGGAGGAGGGCATCTCGAGGTCGAGGCCGGCGGGAAGACCCTTCACCCGGTCGTTGACGGCGCCCCAGTCCGAGACGACGAGGCCCTCGAAGCCCCATTCGTCGCGCAGCACGCGGGTGAGCAGCCACGGGTCCTCCGACGCGTAGACGCCGTTGATCCGGTTGTAGGAGCACATGACCGTCCACGGCTGCGCATCGCGCACGACCCGTTCGAACCCGCGGAGGTAGATCTCGCGCAGCGGCCGGGGGTCGATGTCCGAGCTTGCCCGCATCCTGTCGGTCTCTTGATTGTTGGCGGCGAAGTGCTTGAGGGAGGTGCCGACACCCTGCGACTGGACGCCCTTCACAAACGCCGCGCCCAGCACTCCCGAGACCAGCGGATCTTCGGAGAAGTACTCGAAGTTCCGACCGCACAGCGGCGAGCGCTTGATGTTGATGCCCGGGCCGAGGAGGACGGCGACATCCTCGATCGATGTCTCGACGCCGAGGGCCCGGCCCACCCGATCGACCAGCTCCACATCCCACGACGAGCCCAGTCCCACAGCGGGCGGGAAACAGGTTGCGGGCACGCTCGAGCCGAGGCCGAGGTGGTCACCGGCTCCCGCCTGCTTGCGCAGGCCGTGCGGACCGTCGGTCATCATGATCGACGGGATGCCGACCCGCTCGACAGGCTTGGTGTGCCAGAAGTTCAGCCCGCTGGTCAGCGACGCCTTCTCTTCCAGGGTCAGATCCGCGACGGTGGCATCGACGCTGTCGTTGTTGGTCATGGGGTTCCTTTCGGGGAGACGGGCATGCCCAAGGCAGGTTCACCTGGGCGAGAGGTTACTTGACGGATCGGATCGGCCATACCGCGAGCGCGCCGAGGATGCCGAGCACGATCGCCACCGGGAACAGGCCCTGGTATCCGAACGTCAGCACAATCGCTCCAGCCACCGCGGGCGCGAGTGTCTGCGGGAGCGTCGCAGCGATGTTCACAACGCCGAGGTCTTTTGCAAAGGACTTCGCGGACGGGAGCACCTCGCTGATCAGCGCGGTGTCGACGGCCTGGAACATCCCGAAGCCGAAGCCGGCGATGAAGGTCATGATGATCCATGCGGTCACGTCCTGCCAGAGCCACGGCAGCAGGAAGCCGAGACTCACGACAGCCGCCGAAGCGAAGACGAAGGGCTTGCGGCGCCCGATGCGGTCGGACAGAGGGCCCGACACGACAGTCGAGATGAGGATGCCGACAAGACTCAGGAGCCCAAGGACCGGAATGACGGTTTCGGGAGCCTCGATGCGGAAGTAGTCGGTCAGCAGAAACAGCTGGTATCCCGTCACGGCGAAGTAGCCCGTGTAGAGCAGGAGGCGGCCGGTGAAGGCCCAGAAGAAGTCCGGGTGGGTGATCGGACTCACCCAGAACGTACGGAGGAAGTCCCCGAGCTTGAACGGCTCCGGTTGGAGACCATGGCTCGAGTAGTCCGGGTTGAACAGCACGAACAGGCTCAGCATCGCGACCGCGAAGACGGCGAACACGATGTACCCGACGGCGACGCTGTTGTAGAAGAATGCGCCGAGGATCGAGCCGCCGAGCGCACCCACCATGAGTCCGATACCGGTGAGGGCGGCAAACGTGCCGCGGCGGGCGACCGGCACGCGGTCGGGCATCACCGCCGAGAGCGGACCCTGCGCGAAGTTGAAGCTGATCTGCACGAGGGTCCACGCGATGATGACGCCGACCAACGAGTTCGCGAAGGCCAGACCTACGAGGGCAAGGGAGCCCGCGAGCGCACCGATGATCAGCCACGGCGCCCGGCGGCCGAACCGGGTGCGCGTGCGGTCGGAGATCTGTCCGGCGATCGGCTGAGCGACCATGGCGGCGAACGCACCGATCGTGGCGACGACCGTGAGGTTGGCGACCTTGTCCGCCTCCCCGAACAGCACGGTGATCTGCTGCGGCAGAAGGATGCCGGGAATCGCGCCCCAGAGCATGAAGATGCCGAGGTTGGCAGGGATGATCCACCACATCAATCGGCGAAGGCCCTTGATCGGTGGTGGCGGGTCATCGGTACCGGATGCCGAGGCCACGAACGTGTTCTCGGTCATGGGGCCGGCGGCCGCGACCAGCGCAGGATCGGCGGGGCTCAGGGGGGAATCAGACGGCGATGTCATGGCACATACCCTTCGGGCAAGGAAGCGGTCCGACGGTGGACTCGCCGAAAACCATATGACACTAGGTTTTGAAAAACAAGCGCCATTCGGCACACTCATCTCATGGCACAACGAGGTTCGTATGCGAAAGGCGTCGCCAAGCGTGAGGAGATCCTCGAACGCGCGCTCGACGTGATCGCAACCGAGGGCTACAGCGGCGCCAGCGTCAAACGCATCGCCGAGGCCGTCGGGCTCAGTCAGGCGGGCCTGCTGCACTACTTCGACAGCAAGGAAGAGCTGTTCACCGAAGTGCTGCGCAAGCGCGACGAGCACGATGCCCAGCATTTCGGCGTCCTCCCCGACGTGGCGGAAACCGACAGCGAGAAGGCCCGGGCGGGCTTTGTGCGCGTCATCCGCCACAACGCCGACGTTCCCGGACTGGTCGAGCTCTTCTCGAGGCTCGCCGTCGAGGCTGCACACCCGGACCACCCCGCTCACGCGTACTTCGTGGAACGCGGCACCGCGCTGCGCGAGGCGTTCGCCCTCACGCCGGCGCCGGAGACGCTGTCCCCCGACGTGTTCGCACGCATCCTCCAGGCGGTCGCAGATGGCCTGCAGCTTCAGTGGCTGCTCGACCCGACGATCGACATGGCCGAAATCGTCGACCAACTCTTCGCCGCGCTGCAGCCTCGCGAATCGAGCACACGGTGACGGCGCCCCGACAGTCGGGCCCGGCCTCTGCCGCACCGGTCGTCGAGACACGCCTCGGTGCGGTTCGCGGCGTGTGGCGCGAACGGGCGGGGGAACGCAGCGCGGCCTTCCTCGGCATTCCGTTCGCGCAGGCCCCTGTCGGCGAACTCCGATTCGCCGCTCCCGCGCCCATGGCACCCTGGACCGGAGTGCGTGACGCGACGGCCTTCGGTGCGACGCCGCAGCGCGGACCAGTCGCCGAGGTGACACTCATCCCCGAGCCATCCGTACCGGGCGACTCGACACTCAACGTCAACGTGTTCACCCCGAGGCCCGGCGACTCCACGGCCCGGCTGCCCGTGCTGGTGTGGATCCACGGTGGGGGCTACGTCTCAGGGTCCCCCGCAAGCCCGTGGTACGACGGTGGCACGTTCGCCCGTCACGGCATCGTCACGGTCGTGATCTCATACCGCCTCGGTTTCGACGGGTTCGGGCTCGTCGACGGCGCACCGAGCAACCGTGGGGTACGCGACTGGCTGGCAGCACTGGAGTGGGTGCAGCGGGAGATCACGGCGTTCGGCGGGGATCCGGGCGCGGTGACGATCGCGGGCCAGTCGGCCGGCGGTGGCGCGGTGCTCACGCTGCTCGGGATGCCCGCCGCCCAGCACCTCTTCCATCGAGTCTGGGCTCTCTCACCTGCGCTGGGCGATGTCACCCGGTCGCGTGCGACGGCGGCAGCGGCGCGTCTGGCGGAACTCGCCGGGGTCCCCGCCACCCGGGAGGGGTTCGCCGCCGCGGACCCTGACGTCCTGGTCGGACTCCAAGAAGATGCGGGGTCATCGGGCGGCACTCAGCTGGCGGGCGTGCGGCGCCTCCTCGACGAGGGCTTGCCGTGGGGTCCGCTCATCGACGGGGATCTGCTCACGGCGCCGACGCCGGACTCGATCGCCCACGGCGTCGGCGCCGACAAGGAGCTCGTGCTGGGCGCGACCGACGACGAGTTCACGATGGTCACTGACGGCGTCAAGGGTCGGCTCAGGTTCGTGCCCGCAGGAGTGGCGCTCGCGGCTCTGGGCGTGGATCGCCGACGGGCTCGCAGGTTTCTGGCGGACAATACCGATCAGCGCGCCCGCGGAACTGCCGCACTCCTCGGCCGTTATGTGTCCGACAAGGTGTTCCGGGCGGGAGTCGCCCGGATCGCGGGGGCGCGGAGAGCATCGCCGACGTGGGTCTATCGATTCTCGTGGGCTTCGACGCGGATTGGCTGGGCATGCCACTGCATCGACGTGCCGTTCTGGTTCGACGTGCTCGACCGGGAACGCGTGGACCAGCTCACGGGCGATGACCCGCCCCAAGCGCTGGCGGATGTCCTGCACGGCGCCGCTTCGGCGTACGTGCGCAGCGGGACTCCCGGATGGCTGGCATGGTCCGAGGATCCCGGGCGCACGCGCGTTTTCGACGTCACCGGGCCCGAGACACTCGGCGACGGCTACGCCAGCGTCCGCGCCCTGCTCTGACAGCGAGCCCGCCTCCGTCTACACGAGGTGCGCGACGACCTCCCGCTCGAACAGCTCGATACCGCTGGCATCGTATGCCGCCTCGGGAAAGTAGTGGATCGCGTATCCGAGCCCGTGGGCCGCGCGCTCCTGGAGGCGCTCGGCGATCTGCTCGGGGGTGCCGAACCCAGGCGAGCCGCGATACTCCGCCTCGATCCCGGCGAGGTGCTCGGCGCCGACCAGCGGAGCAAGCCGCGCCAGCACCCGGGCGAGGCGCTCTTCAGCCTCGGCCTCTGTCGCGCCCACGATCGTGTTGACGTTCGAGGACTGCGTGATCTCGTACGGGTCGCGCCCGAGCGCGGCGCAGTGCTCGTGCAGGACGGCACGCTTGTGATCGAACTCCTCGATGCTGCCCGCGAAGTTGGTGTAGGCGGCGTACTTCGCGGCGATCTTGAGGGTGACCTTCTCGCCGCCGCCCGCGATCCAGAAGGGAATCCCCGGGCGCTGCAGCGGTTGCGGCCGCACGATGGCCCCGTCGACCTGGTAGTACTTTCCATCGAGCGAGGCCGACCCGGTCGTCCACGCCTGATGCATGATCTCGACACCCTCGCGCAGCATCGCGAGCCGGTCACGCAGCTCGGGGAAGCCGTACCCGTACGCGCGCCACTCGTGCTCATACCATCCGCCGCCGATGCCCATCTCGACGCGTCCACCCGAGACCAGATCCACGGTCGCGGCCACCTTCGCGAGATAGGCGGGGTTTCGGTAGCCCATGCAGGTGCACATCTGCCCGAGCCGGATGCGGCTGGTCGACGCGGCGAAGGCTGCCATGAGCGTCCACGCCTCGTGCGTGGCCTCCTCGGTGGGCGCCGGAACCGTGTGGAAGTGGTCGTATACCCATAGCGACTCCCACGGCCCGGCATCGGCGCGCTGCGCGAGTGCGTTCATCGCCTCCCATTGCTGCGCGGGATCGATCCCCACGAGGTCCAGACGCCAGCCTTGCGGGATGAAGATTCCGAATCGCATACCGCCAGCGTAGAGCGGGCTCGACGGACGCGCTCAGGTTTCGAGCACGGCCGCGTGAGGCAGTCGAGCGCGCATGACGGCGATCGCCTCGGGGTTGCTGTCGATGAGCACTGCATCGTGCCCCAGCGCGTGCGCGACCGCGCCCGTCGTCCCCGAGCCCGCGAACGGGTCGAGAACAGGGCGCCCCGGGGGCGCGGATGCCTGCACGATGCGCCGGAGCACACCCTCGGGCTTCTGCGTGGGATAGCCGGTCTTCTCGCGGCCCGTCGTCGGGACGATCGTGTGCCACCACACGTCGGTGGGGAGCTTTCCGCGCGCCGCCTTCTCCGGGGTCACGAGCCCCGGCGCCATGTACGGCTCGCGGTCCACGGCATCCGAGTCGAACCAGAACCGGGTCGGGTCCTTGACGTACACGAGGATCGTGTCGTGCTTGGTCGGCCACCTCTTGCGGGTCTTCGCGCCATAGTCATAGGCCCAGATGATCTCGTTGAGGAACCGGTCTCGCCCGAAGACGGCGTCCAGCAGCACCTTGGCGTAGTGCGCCTCGCGGTAGTCCAGGTGCAGGTAGAGGGTGCCGTCCGGGGCGAGCAGCCGCCACGTTTCGACCAGTCGCGGCTCCAGGAAGCCCCAGTAGTCGTCGAACCGGTCGTCGTAGACTCGCAGGTCGCCGCGAAGCCGCTCATAGTCGCGGCCGTGGAAGCCGCGCCTGGTCACGGACCCGGGCAGCGGAACCTCCCCGGGCGCTGCCGCCGACTCGACCGACCGCTCCCGCAGTCGACCCGTGTTGAAAGGCGGATCCAGGTAGATCAGACCGAACGTGGCATCTGGCATCGCGCGCATCAGCGGCAGGTTGTCGCCGCGATGGATCGTGACGGTCACGGCACCCGATGCAGCCATGCGTCGGTGGCGAACTTCGAGGCGACGAGGGCCTCAGCCTCGGCATATTCCTCTTGCGTGATAGAACCCGGTTCGGCGCCGTACAGAGACGCGAACGTGTCAGCGAACTTCTGCATGATCGCCTCGCGCGGCAGACCCGTCTGACGGCGCAACGGGTCGACGCGCTTGGCCGCCGAGGTCGTACCCTTGTCGCTGAGCTTCTCCCGCCCGATCCTCAGCACATCCGTGAGCACCTGGCCGTCCATGTCGTAGCTGAGGGTTGCATGGTGCAGCACTCCGCCGTTGGCGAGCCGCTTCTGCGCGGCCCCGCCGATCTTTCCCTGCGGGCTCGCGATGTCGTTGAGGGGCTGGTAGGTCGCCTCGATTCCGAGCGAGCGCAGCGCGTGCAGTACCCAGTCGTCGAGGAACGCGTACGAGTCCGCGAAGGTCATCCCCGCCACCAACGACGCGGGCACCGACAGCGAGTAGGTGATGATCGCGTCGGCGCCCATGAGCATCGCGCCGCCGCCCGAGATACGGCGGACGACGTCGTACCCGTGTCGCGCCGCACCCTCGGGGTCGACTTCGTTGCGATACGACTGGAACGATCCGATGACGACGGCCGACTCGTTCCATTCCCACAGCCGCAGGGTCGGCATCCGTCGCCCGTCACCGACGCGGGTGGTGAGCACCTCGTCGAGCGCGAGATTCATCCGCGGCGACACCGGACGATCGTGGACGATCTGCCACGAGAAATCCTTCCAGCCGGATGCCGTCACCAGAGCGCGACGCACAACGGTGCCGACTGCTTCCGGAGTGAACCCCAGCAGCTGCGCCCCCTCCGGGAGCGCAGCGCGGACCGCTGCGGCGATCGTGGCGACATCCGACTCGACCGGCAGTCCCGAGAGCGCCGCGTTGATGGCCGCAAGCGCGTCGTCGGGCTCGAGGAAGAAGTCCCCCGCGAGCTGCACCTGCGAAAGCCGCCCGTCGACGACATCGAGGTCCACGACGACGAGCTTGCCTCCGGGGACCTTGTACTCACCATGCATGGGACCAGCCTAGGAGGGCGTGTGCACGTCAGTCGCGGGCGGGGAACCGGGCATCAAGCCAGGCGAGCAGATCCGCGCGCACTTCTGCTTGCTGCGCCTCATTGAAGATCTCGTGCCGCGCACCCGGGTAGACCAGGGTCGTCACGTCGGTGAACCCGGAGCGGGTTCGGTACGCATCGGCAAGGCGATGGTTGCTGCGCGGTCCGCCGACGGTGTCCTCTCGGCCGACCATGATGAGGGTCGGGATGTCTTTCGGCAGGTTGCGCCGGGGGCGTCCGATGATGCGCAGCGAGTCGCGGAGTCCGAACAGCCGGGCAAGCGGCGTGGTGGTCGTCAGCGGGTCCGCGAGGAACTCCGCACCGACGGCTGGGTCGGATGAGAGCCATTCGACACCCGTCGCCTCCGGACCCTTCCACGGCGCGTTGAGGTCTCCGGAATTGAGCGAACCGGGCCATCGCAGCGCCGAACCGCTCAGGACGAGTGCGTCGACGGCCTGCGGGTGGTCATTGACGATGATCTGCGCGAGGAAGGATCCCCAGGAGTGGCCGAGCAGGATGAAGGGCAGATCCGGATGCTGCGCGCGGATGCGTTCGATCAGCTGCCACACCGCGGAGACGGTCGCGCGGTGCCCGCCGGTACCGAGCCGCCCGAGCCGCTCGGCATCGCCGTGCTGTCGCATCCCGGTCCGACCGTGGCCGCGGTGATCATCGGCGTAGACGACGAATCCGGCATCCACGAGCGCGGTCGTCAGCGCCCCGTATCTCCCGGCGTGTTCACCCACACCGTGGAGGATGTGGACGACGCCGCGGGGGGCAGAGCGGGGCTCGGTGACGTCGTAGACGATCGTGACGCCGTGCGCGTCGATGAACTCGGGCATGGTGCCGAGCCTAGCGATCAGCACGAGTGGGTTGGCATGCGCGATATCGCTAGATAATCTAGCGACTATGGTGTCATCCCGTCGCCGCTGGCTCGGCCTGGTCTTCATCTCCATCGCCGTCTCGCTGATCATCGTCGACTCGACGATCGTGAACGTCGCGATCCCCGCGATCGTCGATGACCTGGGGATCTCGTCCACCCAGGTGCAGTGGGTGCAGGAGGCCTACACGCTCGTCTTCGCGTCGCTGCTGCTGGTGTTCGGGTCGCTCGCCGACCGTTTCGGGCGCCGCCGACTCATGATCATCGGCGTCGTTCTGTTCGCGGGCTCGTCGATCGCCGCGGCCTTCGCACCGACCGGCGACCTCCTGATCCTCGCGCGCCTCGTTCAAGGCGTCGGCGGCGCGATGATCCTCCCCACGACGCTCTCGCTGATCAACGCGACCTTCCGGGGCAGGGAGCGCGGGATCGCCTTCGCCGTGTGGGGGTCGACGATCGGCGGGATGGCGGCCGTCGGGCCTCTTCTGGGCGGGTGGCTCACCACGGAGTTCTCGTGGCGCTGGGCCTTCGGGATCAACATCCCCCTCGGCATCGTCATCATCATCGGCGTCCTGCTGACGGTGGCAGAGTCCCGCGACGAGCACGTGCGATCGATCGACTACGTCGGCGGGCTGCTCTCGTTCCTCACCTTCGGCACTCTCGTCTTCGGGCTCATCGAGGGACGAACGCTCGGATGGTGGCAGAGTGAGGGCCAGTTCCAGGTCGGCGGCTGGACGTGGCCGTGGGCGATCTCGCCCGTGCCGGTGGCGTTCGCGATCGCGATCCTCGGCATGGCGGCCTTCATCGCATGGGGCATCCACCGCGAGCGAGCGGGCAGGTCGACGCTCATCGCGTTCAGCCTGTTCTCGATCGCGAGCTTCCGCAACGGCAACCTCTCCGCACTGGTCGTCTCCCTCGGGGAGTTCGGCCTCATTCTCTCCCTCCCACTGTGGCTCCAGTTCGTTCTCGGGCTGGATGCCTTGCAGACGGGCCTGATCCTCCTCGCGCTCGCGATCGGATCGTTCGTCGCGAGCGGAGCGGCGGCGGCTCTGAGCAACCGGGTATCCGCCGTCATCGTGGTGCGCATCGGGATCGCCGCCGAGATCGTCGGAATCGTCGCGGTCGCGATCGTGATCGCACCGGATGCCGCGTGGGGCTGGATCCTTCCCGGCCTGTTCGTCTACGGGTTCGGCGTCGGCCTCGCGACCGCCCAGCTGACGGGAGTGATCCTGGTGGATGTCCCGGTCGAGTACAGCGGCCAGGGCTCGGGCACCCAATCCACCTCGCGGCAGATCGGCTCGGCGCTGGGCATCGCGATCCTCGGCACCGTGCTGTTCACGAGCACGGCAGGCATCCTGTCGTCCACGTTGCAGGAGCGCGGGCTTGCTCCCGAGCAGATCGATCAGGTCGTCACCTCCGTCGTCGACAGCGCGGGTGCGGCGATCGCGGGGCTCGAGCAGTCGTCCGACACGGCGCCGATCGCCCAGGATGCCAAGACCGCCTTCTCGGACGGAACCCGCCTTGCCGCGTACACCGCCGCCGGCTTCCTCGCCGTGGGACTGCTGGCCACGATCGCGCTGTCGTCGCGGCGCCCGGAGGATCCCCTCGACGGCCGCGCTCCCGCGCACGCGTCTGGAGAGCCCGAGAAGACCGAGTCGACGTGACCGACGCCGATCGCGCCGTCAGACTCCCGCGGGCTCGACCGGGATCGTCCGCTCGTCGCCCTCGACGCCGCCGCGCGCGCGAGCACGGAAGGCGACGGTGACCGCCGCGGCAACGAGGCATCCGGCGGCGATGATCAGCAGCGTCGGGAACAACCCGAGCCCCGCCTGCAGGATCGGGAAGAAGAACGTCCCGACCGCGGCGCCGGTCTTGCCCGCCGCGGCGGCGAAGCCCGCACCCGCGCCGCGATTCTCGGTTCTGAAGGCGACTGCCGGCAGCGCAAACGTCGTCGAGTTCGGCCCGGCGTTCATGAACAGGTTGAACGCTGCGAACGCAGAGAACACCAGCGCGAGCTGGAGCGGTGAGTCCTGCGGCAGGAAGTCCGTGATCCCGAGCACCACGAGCCCCACGGCCATCACGATGAAACCCGTCGTCTGCATCACGATGAGGCCGAGCTTGCGCACCAGGAGGATGGCGGCAGCAAAACCGATGATGAGGAAGATGTCGAGGAAGGCGGCGCCCTCCGTGGACGTGATGTCATCGGCGATGAACTGGGAGTTCGCGGATGACGAGAGCGCGAGCGCCGCGAGAATCGTCGGGGTGAACACGCCCACGCCGTAGGTTGCGATGTCCATGAAGAACCAGGGAACGGCAGTCAGAGCGGTCGTCCCGCGTACGCCTTTCGAGAAGAGGGCTCGGCGCTCCTCTCGCGTCACGCGTTCCTCCGAGGGCTCGACGACACCGGCGACCGCTTCTTCCTCGGTCACCTGGCGGACCTCCTCCACCGTGAGCGTGCGACCGGTGAACTGCGTCACCGCGTCGATCGCCTCGTCGTACTTGCGCATCGAGGCGAGCCACATCGGGCTCTCGGGGACATTCCGGCGAAGGATCACGATGATGAGCGCGGGGACGACACCGAACGCGAGCATCCACCGCCACGCCTCGGGCACAGGGTCGAGGCTGAGAACGAGCAGTCCGACGAGGGCGCCGAGCAGTTGCCCGACGGCCTGGAAGCTGAACGCGCCGATCAGCAGCCGCGAGCGGAGCCGGCGCGGCGAGATCTCTGCCACATAGCTCGACGCGATCGGGTAGTCGGCGCCGACACCGATCCCCAGCAGGAAACGGAAGAGGATGAGCCACCAGATGTCGGGGGCCACCGCCGAGGCCAGCGCGAAGACGACGAACATCCCGAGATCGATGCGGAAGGCAAGCTTCCGCCCGATCCGGTCCGAGATCTTCCCCATGACCGACGCACCGACGATCGCGCCCACGATCGCCGCGCTCGAGACCATGCCCGTCTCCAACGGCGAGATGTTCCACTGGGCGACGATCAGGGGGATCGCCACCCCCATGATGAAGAAGTCGAACCCGTCGAGCATGATGCCGAGCGCCGACAGCACCCAGACCTTCCGATGGGTGCGCCCGAAGCGCAGTCCGTCGAGGTGCCGAGCCATTCCATGAGCGGACATGACCCCCATTGTGGCCAAGGCCGCGTCCCGCCGAGAGACGTCGAGGTGAACGCTGGGAAAACGCGCGCCGGCAACCCGAACGGCTAGTCGCTCATCCCCTGCGGAGCGATCCACACCGTCGATTCGCCGGGGACGTCGGCGACTGGGCCGCCGGATGTCGCGAGCACGACCTCACCACCGAGCGACGCGTCCAGCGGATACGGGTCCGAGCCGAAGTTCGTGATCACCTGCCAACCGTTGGGTCGGGCAAATCGCAGCACGTCATCTCGACCGGTCTCGATCCACTCCAGCTCCTCGGCGGTTTCCAGCCGGCGGCGCAGGTGCAGCGCGCGACGGTAGAGGGCAAGCGTCGACCGGGGGTCGTCCTCTTGCAGCGTCACCGCAAGATTCGCGAACCACGCCGGCTGCGGCAGATGGGGCTGCGCCGCCCCGAATCCCAGGCCCGGGCCGTCGCCGTGCCACGGCAACGGAACGCGGCATCCGTCACGTCCGATCTCCGCGCCCTCGGTGCGGAAGAAGGTCGGGTCTTGACGCTGTGCGGGGTCGATGTCGGCGACCTCGTGGAGACCGAGCTCCTCTCCCTGGTAGAGGTATGTCGATCCCGGCAGCCCGAGCAGGAACATCGTCGCCGCCGTCGCGCGCCGCAGTCCCCGTGCGCGGTCGAGGCCCTCTTCGGGACCGCCGTCCAGGAGCCACTGCCCACCGTGTCGGGTCGGCACCGTCGATTCCGCGGTCGGCGTGCGCAGTCCGTAGCGCGTGGCGTGCCGCACGACGTCGTGGTTGGAGAGCACCCACGTGCTCGAGGAGCCGGACGCGGCGACGAGCGCAAGGTTGTCGGTGATGATGCGACGGAAGCTCTGCGCATCGAAGTCCGCCTCGAGCAGATCGAAGTTGAACGCCTGTCCGAGGCTCTCGGGCCGGGCATAGAGGTGGATCCGCGAGGGGTCCACCCAGGCTTCGGCGACTGCCGTGCGCGGCGGGTCATAGGAGTTGAACACAGCACGCCACTGCGCATAGATGTCGTGCACATCGTCGCGGTCGATGAGCGGATGATTGCCGTCCCGCGGAATGAGTGCGAGCTCGTCCTTGGAGGGCAGCGGCTCGGTCAGGTCCTTGGTCAACATGTGCGCGACATCGATGCGGAAACCGTCGACGCCGCGATCCGACCAGAACCGCAGGGTCTTCACGAAGTCCTCGCGCACCTCCGGGTGATCCCAGTTCAGGTCGGGCTGTTCGCGCGCGAAGTTGTGCAGGTACCACTGTCCGTCGGCAACGCGCTCCCACGCGGAGCCGCCGAAGATCGACACCCAGTCGGTGGGGGGCTCCGCGCCCTCGGGCCCGGACCCCTCCCGGAAGATGTAGCGTTCCCGGGCCGCCGATCCGCGGCCGGCCGCAAGAGCCTCCTGGAACCACGCGTGCTGGTCGGAGGTGTGGTTGGGAACGATGTCGACCACGACTCTGATGCCGCGCGCATGCAGGGCGGCCAGCATCCGGTCGAAGTCCTCGAGCGTTCCCAGGCGCGGGTCGACGTTGCGGTAGTCGGCGACGTCGTAGCCGCCGTCGGCGAGCTCCGACGGGTAGAACGGGCTCAGCCAGACAGCATCGACACCGAGCTCGGCGAGGTAGTCCACGCGAGAGGTGATGCCCGGGATGTCGCCAAGGCCGTCGCCGTCGGCATCCGCGAAACTGCGGGGATAGATCTGGTAGACGACAGCTTGCCGCCACCACGGTGCCGGGGCGAGGTCGGTGCGGGTGTCGAGTTCGGTCTCAGTCGCGGGCACAGCGGTCCTTTCGGGATCGATTTCGGGATCGGTTCGGGAGGGCAGATCGAGAGCGGAAAGCGCCGGATGCGGGGCTCACCCCTTGATCGCACCCTGGGTGACTCCCGCCATGACCCAGCGCTGAGCAAACAAGTACGCGACGATCGCGGGTGCCATGGCCATGAGATACGAGGCGAACGACACGTTGTAGTTGTTGCTGAACTGGTTCTGGAAGAGGTTCTGCCGCACCGGCAGAGTCTGGAGCGCGGGGTCGGAGATGATGAGGGAGGGCATCATGAAGTCGTTCCAGGCGTAGAGGAACGCGAAGATCCCGACTGTCGCGCTCATGGGTGCCAGGAGCGGAAAGATCAGCCTCCAGAAGGTCTGCCACGTGGTAGCACCGTCGATACGCGCGCTCTCTTCGAGCTCGATCGGGATCGAGCGCAGGAACGCAGTGAACAGCAGCACGCTGAAGCTCAGTTGGAACATCGTGGCCAAAAGGATGACCCCCAGCGGATTGTCCAGCCCGAGCCTGCCGGTCAGCTGGATCTGAGGCAGAGCCACGACCGGGAAGGGGATGAACATCGCGGCGAGCAGGTAGAAGAACGAGTAGCGGAACAGTCGACGGTCCCAGTTGCGCACGATCGCGTACGACGCGAATGCGGCGAGGACGATGGTCGCGAACACCGTGCCCGCCGTCACCAGGATCGACACCGCCGCGCCGATCGGGAACCTGGTGAGGGTCCACGCCTCGACGAACCCATCGACGCTGAAGGGCGCGGGAAGCGAGAATGCGTTGCCGTCGACTGCCTGTTCGGTCGTCTTCAGCGACATGCTGATCGTGACGTAGAGCGACAGCAGCACCGTCACCGAGCACAGCAGGAGGATGATCGTGCCCGACCAGGTGACGCGTTCGCCGCGGCGTTTCGCGGGCCGTTCACGATGGGCGCGGGGCGCGAGGGCGGCATCGGCCTGTTCGAAGGCGAGCGCGGGCTGACTGGTCATGAGATCTGGTTCCTTCCGCGCGTGAGCGAGAGTTGGAGGATCGAGATAGCCACGGCCACGAGGAAGAAGATCGTCGCGTTGGCCATCTGGTAGGCGTAGTCGCCCCCGTTGAAGCCCGCGATGATCGTCATGGCGACGCTGCGTGTCGCGGTGCCGGGGCCGCCGTTTGTCAGCCCGACGATGATGTCGTATGCGTTGAGGAAGCCCTTGAAGCCGAGGATGACGTTGATCACCACGTAGCCGGCGACCAGCGGGAGGGTGATGCGCAGGAGTTGCTGCGTCTTCGATGCACCGTCGAGGTCCGCAGCTTCGTAGACATCGCCGGGCACCGAGAGCAGCCCCGCGATGTAGATCAGCAGCGTCCCCGGAATGGCCTGCCAGGCGGTGACGATGACGATCGCGATCCACGCGAGGTCGGGGTTGGCCAGCAGACTCGTTTCAAGGAACGGGACCCCGAGAGCGGCCCCGGCGGCGGGGAGCGAGTTCGAGAAGAGGAAGTTGAAGACGTAGGCGATGATGATGCCCGAGATCACCATCGGGATCACGAACACCGCGCGAAGCCCCGTGCGGAACCGGATGCGAGAGGTCAGCCCCACAGCGAGCAGGAACGCGGCGACGTTGACCACGATGACTGTCGCGATCGAGAAGCCGATCGTGAAGAGGTAACTCTGCAGGATCGCCGGGTCGCTGAACAACGCGATGTAGTTGGTGAACCCGATGAGGTTCCAGGATCCGATGCCGATCGAATCGGTGAAGCTGAAGAAGATGCCCATGACGGCAGGCACGGTGATCGCCAGCGTGAACAGGGCGAGCGTGGGCAGCAGGAACACGTAATAGATCGGCTCGACACGACGCGTGCTGCGCTGCCCGCGTCGGTCGGCTCCTGTCACCAGGGTGGAAGTGGCGGTCATCGTCCGGACTCCTTCGTCTCGGTCTGGGCGGGCGCCCCGAGCGCGTCGCCGGTCGTGGGTGCGGGCTGGCGGAAAGCCAGACGCGCCCAGTCCTCGTCCATCGTGGCCAGCACGGATGCCGGCGGTGCACCCAGCACCATGGCCTGCGCGTAGTTGAAGACCGGGATCGTCTTGGGGACGAGCACGGACGGCCCCTGATAGACCTGGCCCGCGTCGTAGTACTCGCGCATTCCCGCGATCCGAGGATCGCTCGGCGCCGGCGCACCGGTGATCGGCGTGAAGCCGAGCTGCGACTCGTTGTAGGCCTCGATGTTCTCGGGCTGATAGAGGTACTCAAGGAAGTCGCGGGCGGCCTCCTGATGCCGAGAGCCCTCGGGGATCATGGCCGCGAGGTCCATGTTCACGCGCACCGCGAGATCGTCGGGGTCCTCGGTCATCGGAAGCGGGAAGGTGCCCACCTTCAGGTCGGGCGACGTCTTGGCGATCTCGCCGAGCGCCCACGGACCCTGCAGGTACATCGCTGCCTGTCCCTGCGCGAAGGCCAGATTGCCGTCTCCGTATCCGCGGCTCGGCGCATCGGCATTCACGTAGTTCTCGACCAGCTGCATCATCCGGTCCATCGGCTCCGCGAAGTCCCGCTCGAACGAGACGGCGGAGTCCGGACCGACGTCGGCGCCTTCGGCCGCGAGGTCGTCGAAGAACCGCAGCACGTCCAGCGAGCCGCCGACCGAGTAGTCGTACCAGCCCTGCCCGACCGTCCAGTCATCCTTGAAGGTTCCGTAGAACGGCGTGATGCCCGCAGCCTCCAGCGCGTCTGCCGTGGCCAGGAGCTCCGACCACGTCTGGGGCACGTCGAGCCCCAGCTGCTCGAAGATCTCCTCGTTGTAGATGACGGATGCCGCCATCACCGAGTAGGGCAGTGCGCTCGTCCGGTCGGGGCACGTGCCGTACTGGTCCATGAGCGGCTGGAGATCGGGGCGGATCCGCGCGGCGGCCTCGGTACCGGACAGGTCGCTCAGCGCACATCGCTGCACGAACCGCGCGACCTCGTAGTTGTAGTTGGCGAGCATGATGTCCGGTGGGTTTCCGCGTACGAAGCTTGCCGAGACGACGTCGACTCCCGAGGTGTCCATCTCGACGCGCACCTGGCCTTGCGAGGCGTTGTAGTCCTCGACGAGCGCCCTCATGAAGTCCAGGGCCTCACGCTTGCTGAACGTGAAGCGAATCGTCTCTCGGCCGTCCGCAGAGCAGCCGGCCAGCATCGTGGCGCTCATGGCGGCCACGGCTGCGGCGGCTCCCGCGGTCCTGAGCATCCGTCGTGATCGTGACACCGTCGTCCTCCGTGTGAGCAAAATCGTCGTTGATTAAATTTACTCGCCAAATCAAAGTTCTCCCGGCAGTATTGCAGGACATCGCCCGAAAGATCAAGACCCTTATGCCCACGCCGCTCACGACTCCTGAATCGGTGTCCCGCGACCCCGCCCCTCCCCGTCCGGCCAGCCTGTACGCCATGTTTCGATACGCGTGGGACGCGGAAGAGTTCACCGCCAGCGACGCCATGGGCGCTACCGGCCTGACCCGGTCGACCACCATCGAAGCCATCGACACCCTGTGCGAGCTCGGCTTGGTCGTCGAGCTGCCCAACGCCCGCGAAGCCGGCGACTACCGCAAAGGGCGCCCCGCTCGCCGCTTCATCCTTCGCGCCGACGCCGCCGTTCTGGTCGGCGTGGACGCCGGGAACAGCCACATCGGCGTCACCCTCACGGATCTCCGATCACACCCCCTCTCGCAGCAACGCGCGACGCGCGCCCTCGACAGCGACGACGGGCCGACGCGCCAGGGTCTGCTCTCAGGGCTGATCGACGACGCACTCACGGCGAGCAACCGCACGCGCGAGGACGTCCTCGCGGTGTGCGTGGGCGTCCCTGCTCCGGTCGACAGGTCCGGTCGCTCCCCCCGTCACCCGAATGGCTTCTGGGAGCGCATGAACCCGGACCTGGTCGACGTCCTTTCCTGGGCACCGCTGGTGCGGATCGAAAACGACGCCTCGCTCGCGGCCTTCGCCGAAGCAGAGTGGGGCGCGGCACGAGGATGCGAGGACTACGTCGCCCTCCTGGCAGGCGACCGTCTCGGGGCGGGGGTCGTCGTCGACGGACACCTCCTGCGCGGTAGACACGGGGGCGTCGGCGAGATGGTGGCTTTCGATTATGTCCAGGGCGTCGGCGGAGCGGACGGGCTCGGCATCCGCGCGGCGCGCCTTGCCGAGGATGCGCTCGCAGCGACGGACGCGAGCGCGAGCAGTTCCCTCCGCACGCTGGGACCCGGTCAGCTCGATGGAAAGACCGTGCTTGAGCACGCGCACGCGGGGGACCCCGTCGCGCGCCGCGTCGTGAATCAGGTCGGCGACATCCTCGCGCGCATCGTCAGCGTGCTCGGGAGCATGTACGACCCCCAGCGGGTCATCGTCTCGGGTGCGATCGCGGACGGGATCGACGAGGTGGTCGCCGCCGCGCGGCGGTCCTTGCCGACGGACATCGACCTGCCCGCCCCCGACCTCATCGCCTCGACACTCGGCGCGGACGTCGTTGCGCGAGGGGCAGTCGCCGCCGCAGCCGCCCAGGCTCGCGCCCAGACCCTCGACGTCTGGCCGCCGCGCGGTCGGCGCTGACAACGCACCGCGGGCTCGCCCACGCCGATGCCCCGCGTTCGCCCACGATTCTTTAACAAAGCTAATGAGCTATGCTAAGTAACCGACATGAGCCAGTCCGCGCCCTCCGAGGATCACCCCTTCGCCGATGAGGCGACACAGGTACGCATCGGCGTATTCCGCTTCGCCAGGCGCATGCGCACCCAGCGCGCCATCGACTCGATGAGCGACGGACAGTTCTCTGTGCTTGCCTCGCTCGTGATCAACGGCCCGCAGACGCCGGGTCAGCTAGCCGACAGTGAGCGCGTGTCGGCGCCGTCGATGAACCGCACCGTCAATTGCCTACAGGACTCGGGCTACGTCGAGCGATCGGCCGACGCCACCGATGGACGCAAAGTCATCGTCACGATCACCGAGAGCGGACGCGCTGTCGTGGAGGAGACCGTCAAGCGCCGCGACGCGTGGGTCGAGCAGACGCTCGCGTCCCTGGGGAGCTCGGACCGCGAAGTCCTCGTCCGTGCCGCTGCCATCATGCAGGGACTGGCCGGAGCATGAGCACCATGTTCCGGTCCCTCGGGATCTTCAATTACCGCGTCTGGTTCATCGGCGCGCTCGTGTCCAACATCGGCGCCTGGATGCAGTCGACCGCGCAGAACTGGGTGGTGCTGACCGAGCTGACCCCGGGCGACGCGGGGGCCGTCGGCATCACCATGGCCCTCCAGTTCGGCCCCCCGCTCGCCCTGGTCGGGGTCACCGGCTGGGTGACCGACAGATTCGATCGCCGCCACATTCTGTTGGCCACGCAGGCGGTCTCGCTCCTGCTCGCGGCAGCGATCGGAACACTCATCCTCACCGGCACCATGACGCTGCCCCTCATGTATGCCTTCGCCTTGGCGCTCGGCCTGGTCGCCGCATTCGACAACCCGGCGCGTCAGGCTTTCGTGTCCGACCTCGTCACGCGCGAGAACACGAGCAATGCGGTTGCCCTCAACTCGGCATCCTTCAACGCGGCACGGATCATCGGACCTGCCGTGGCGGGCCTTCTCATCGTGCTGGTCGGTACCGGCTGGATGTTCCTGGTCAACGCGCTGACTTTTCTCGCGACGATCGGCGCGCTGCTGGCCATGCGCCGGCGCGAGCTGGCCCCCCGGGTCATCATGGAGGGCCGCTCACGCCTGTCGGACGGCTTCCGCTACGTCGGGACGCGACCCGATCTGATCGTGGTCTTCATCGTCGTGTTCCTCGTCGGCGCCTTCGGTATGAACTTCCCGATCTACGCATCCACGATGGCGCTGGAATTCGGCGCGGGAGCCGACGGCTTCGGCCTCCTGAACTCGGTGCTCGCAATCGGCTCGCTCACGGGGGCCCTGCTCGCCGCACGACGCGACCGCGCGCGGGTCCGTGTCGTCATCGCGGGGGTCCTCGGCTTCGCGGTGGCATCCGCGGTCTCGTCGGTCATGCCGACGTATGCGCTCTACGCGGTGACGCTGGTGTTCACGGGGTTCGCTGTGGTCACCATCCTGTCGACCGCCAACGGCTACGTCCAAGCCACGACGGATGCGCATATGCGCGGTCGCGTCCTCGCGATCTACATCGCGATCCTCCTGGGCGGAACACCCGTGGGCGCGCCGATCGTGGGATGGGTCGCCGACGAGCTCGGCCCCCGCGCCGCGATCCAGCTGGGGACCCTTGCCGCGCTCATCGCCGCGGCGATCGCCATCACCTGGTTGGTGTGGTCCGGGCGCCTGCACCGCGGCGGCCGACTGCGGCTTCGGTTGGATGAGACCCGCCCGCTGCGGATCGTCACCCAACCGATTGCGCACACCCCGTCGCCTCGCTGAGCACTGGCGACGCCGTGCGCCAGCGCGGGATGCTACAGCCGCCGCGAGAGGAGGGCGCCTGCTGTCTCGAGGTGACGCTGCGGCTCCGCCCGCGCGGATGCCCCCTCTCCGGCGATGTCGGTCAGCGAGAGCGTCGTGGCAAAGGCGGAGAGGTCTGCGCCCTGCTCGATACGCCCGGCCACCAGAGCTGCACGCGCCCCCGCGTCGCGAACGATTCGGGCAACGACGCACGGCAGCTTCCCCGACGCCGATCCGACGTCGTAGGACCCCTCTCCCGTGATCACGACAGTGTCGGGGTGAAGCAGGTCGCGGAGCCCGGCGAGTTCTGCCACGTATGCCGCGCCCGACACGAGCTGCGCGCCCCAGGCCCGTAGCGCGAACCCCGTACCGCCGGCAGCGCCGCCGCCCGGCATGTCGTGCGGCCCGGCGAGATGACCCGCCCACCGCGCGAGTATCGCGTCCGCCTCGGCGACCTCGCTGGCCTGCAACCCCTTCTGCGGCCCGAAGGCGGCAGCCGCGCCCCGAGGACCGCACAGCGGATTGTCGACGTCGGCAAGCGCGACGACTCCGCCGGCGGGTGGGCGCGCCATGCCCGAGAGGTCGACACGGACGAGGTCGCGCAGGCCCCGGAGGCCGGGGCGGATGGGCGAGCCCTCCGCATCGGTGAGCTGCGCCCCCAACGCGCGCAGCATGCCCGCGCCGCCGTCCGTGGAAGCACTCGAGCCCAGGCCGACGACCAGCCGCGTCACACCGTCAGCCAATGCCGCGGCCATCGCCTGTCCCAGCCCCTCCGTGCCCGCATCCCAGGGACGCAGCCTGCCGGCGAGAGCCTCGATCCCCGAGGTCGACGCCACCTCCACGACGCCGGTCGCGCCGCCTCCCCGCGGATCCGGCGGCAGCAGCACCCACACGCTGTCGTGGCGCGCACCGTCGGCGCCCGTCACGCGGACGTGGCGTCGACGCGCGCCGGGAATCGCAGCCAGAAAGGCCTCGAGGGTTCCTTCCCCACCATCCGCCAGTGGCCGGAGCACGACCTCATCACCGGGGCTCTCACGACGCCATCCGCGCGCGAGCGCTTCTGCGGCGTGGTGCGCGGAGATCGAACCCTTGAAGCTGTCGGGCGCGATCACCACCCGCCGCCGCACCGTCATGCCCGGGAGTATACGGATGCGGGGAGCGCTAGCCTCGGGTCGTGACCACACCGCGCCACACCATTCACCAGACGAGTGTCATCGCCGCGCTTGTGGACGGGGTCTACGACGGTGAGACGACCGTCGGCACGCTCCGCCGCCGTGGCGACTTCGGCATCGGTACCTTTGCGGGGCTCGACGGCGAGCTCGTCCTCGTCGACGGCACCTGCTACCGACTCCGCGACGACGGCTCCGCCTCTGTGGCCGGGGACGACGAGAGCGTGCCGTACGCCGTCGTCACCCGGTTCACTCCTCACCACTCCTTCACGATCGACGGGACGCACACGCGCGCGGAGGTCACCGCGATGATCGACGCGACCCTCGGATCCTCGAACTACATGTACGCCGTGAGAGTGGAGGGCGTGTACGAACGGATGACGGTTCGGGCGGTGCACGTTCAGCAGCATCCGTACCGCCCGCTCGTGGAGGCGACGGCCGAGCAGGCCGTGACCACCTTCTCCGGCGTGCGGGGCACAGTCGTCGGTTTCCGCACCCCGGCGTTCGAGGAGGGCCTGTCTGTTCCGGGCTATCACGCCCATTTTCTGCTGTCCGATCGCACCGGCGGCGGACATGTCCTGGACCATGTGATGACACACGGAGAAGTGCACGTGTGCGTCGGAACGGATCTGCACCTCGAGTTGCCGCGTAGCGATGAGTTCGCCCGGGCGCACCTCGACCCGGACGACCTGCGCGAACAGGTCGACCGGGCCGAGTCCTGAGGGGGTCGATCAGCGCACGGTGATCGCGGTGGTGACCGGCGTGGGGTTGGCGAACAGGTCGAGCACGGGACAGTGGGCGTCCACGACCTGGCGAAGGCGCTCATAGTCCGCTGCGCTGGCGTCCCCGCTGACCTCGATCGACACCCGCACCTGGGAGAACCCCGGCCGGACCGTGTCGTCCTTGCCGAAGAGCCGAGCGGCGTCGAGGTCGCCTTCTGCCGTGACCTCGATGCCATCGAGCGGGATGCCGAGGGCGTGCGCATACAACCGGAAGACGACGACCTGACACGCGGCGATCGCGCCGAGCGCGTACTCGACAGGACTCGCTGCCGCGTCGTCGCCGGCCAGCGCGGCCGGTTCGTCGATGACGAACTCGTGTCCGCCCGCGCGGACACGAGTCGCGACAGCTCCCTCGCCGACACCGCGAACGCGGTAGGTGAGGTGGGCTGCGGTGCGGTCTGCGTCGATTCGCGCTCCCCAGGCGGATGCCGCAGCATCCAGCCGGGACGCGCGCTCGCTGGCGATGTCAGATGCGGATGAAGAGACGAGAGTAGTCATGCGGCGACGGTAGACCCTGGACCGGCACGGCTCGAAGTCGGCCTGTCATCTACGGTCACGCCGGGTCATCTCCCGTCATGCGCGGTCATCTATCGTCATCCGGCGTACTGCGCCGCGCCACCCAGGTCAGTCGAAGCGCTCTCACGAGTCGGAGCGCACGACTCCCGCCGCGGGCAAGAGCACCTCGTCGATGATCGAGAGGAGGAACTCCCGCGTGATCGGCTCGCGCTGCGCGAGCGTGCGGAAGGACACCATGGCGGGCATGAGCGCAGCGAGGTGATCCACGTCGATGTCGGGGCGAGTCTCGCCCCGCTCTCGTGCGCGCTCAAGAAGGATGCGGTTTGCCGTGATCCGCGGCTGCAGAATCGCCGCGTACGCGGTACGGGCCAGTTCGGGCTCACGGGAGACGAGCGAGACGATGCCGCCCATGACGTGCATCTTCTGGTCGGCATCTGCGGCGGCCGGCGCCCGCACGAGAGCGACAAGGTCTCCGCGCAGAGTCCCGGTGTCGGGCAGGTGCGCAGGGTCGAGATCCTTCATCTTCATGCAGGCGACGGCATCGATGACCAGATCGGCCTTCGACGGCCACCGGCGGTAGACAGTCGCCTTGCCCGCCCCGGCCCGGGCCGCGACCATGTCGATGGTCATCCCGTCGAACCCCTGTTCTGCGAGCACGGCGATCGTCGCATCGAGGATGTCTGCGTCGCGAGAGGCATCGCGGGGCCGGCCGAGGCGGGGCGCGGCGGTGGAGGCCGTCGTCTCCGAATCCATCACACTCCTCGCTGTCCGTTCAGCCAGTCTACTTCGGGAACCGTTCATTTCCGATACTAGTCGGTTTCGTATACGCTGACGGCGTGACGACTCCGACCTCCCCGGCCCCGACGACTCCTGCAACGCGCCGATGGTGGACGCTCGGCACGGTGGCCATCGCCCAGCTCATGGTCGTCCTCGACGCGACAGTGGTGAACATCGCGCTGCCGGCTGCGCAGGCCGATCTCGGGTTCTCCGATGGTGATCGTCAGTGGGTGGTCACCGCCTACTCCCTCGCCTTCGGGAGTCTCCTGCTTCTGGGCGGGCGCCTGTCCGATCTGATCGGACGCAAGCTCGCCTTCCTCATCGGGCTCATCGGCTTCGCCGTCGCCTCGCTCCTGGGCGGTCTCGCGGGATCCTTCGAGATGCTGGTCGCCGCGCGTGCGCTGCAGGGCGTTTTCGCGGCACTTCTGGCCCCGACAGCTCTCGCGGTGCTGACCACGACATTCACCATCCCGCGCGAACGCTCCCGGGCGTTCGGCGTCTTCGGAGCGATCGCGGGAGCCGGTGGCGCCGTCGGGCTCCTGCTCGGCGGGTTCCTCACCGAGCAGTTCGACTGGCGCTGGAACCTCACCATCAACGTCTTCTTCGCGGCGATCGCCTTCGTGCTCGCTCTCGTGTTCGTGCCCGCGGCCAGCCGCCAGGGGCCGCGTCCGCAGCTGGACATCCCCGGCACGCTCCTGGCCTCGGCGGGCCTGTTCGCCCTCGTCTTCGGGTTCTCCCGCGCGGAGTCAGACGGGTGGGATGCGCCGCTGACGTGGGGGTCGCTCGTTGCCGCGGCAGTGCTCCTCGTCGGCTTCGTGGTGTGGCAGCGCGTGACCGCGCACCCCCTCCTCCCCCTCCCGGTGGTCGTCGACCGCAACCGCGGCGCATCCTTCATCTCGGTCATGATCACCGGCGCCGGCATGTTCGGTGTCTTCCTGTTCGTCACGTACTACTTCCAGCTGACGCTCGCCTACACACCCATGCAGACCGGCGTGGGTTTCCTCCCGATGATCGTCATGCTCGTGTTCGCTGCGCAGTTGAGCACGAACGTCCTGCTGCCCCGGCTCGGACCCAAGATTCTCGTGCCCACCGGAATGCTGCTGGCCGCGGCGGCGATGATCCTGTTCACGCGCCTGGGCACGGACAGCACCTATCTCGACGCGCTGGCCCCGCTGCTGGTCCTGGGGTACGGGATGGGAACGATCATGCCCGCCGCCATCCAGACGGCCACACTCGGAGTGGACCGCCGCTACGCCGGCGTCTCCTCGGCCATGGTCAACACGAGCCAGCAGGTGGGCGGCTCGATCGGTACTGCCCTGCTGAACACGCTCGCAGCCACCGCGCTGGCCGACTACGTCGCCGCCAACCAGCCGGTCTCCGACACGGTCCTGGCCGACGCCGCGGTGCACAGCTACACCGTTGCGTACTGGTGGAGCGCCGCGTTCTTCATCGTTGGCGCCGTCATCGCGGCCGTGCTCTTCCGACGCAAGCGATTCTCGGTCGCGAGCGCTTTCCACAGCGAGACGGCGGAGTCACCCGCCCTCGCGCACTGACGCCGTCGCGGGGTTGCTGCCGGATGCCTCTCACGCCTCGCGCGTGATCGTCACCTTCACCGACATGTCGCTCTTGAACGGCCCCGCATAGACGCCGCGCACCGGCGGCACGTCGTTGTAGTCGCGCCCGCGCCCCACGAGCACATGGCGGTCGCCGATCTCGGTGTTGTTGGTCGGGTCGAAGCCCTCCCACGACCCCGAGAACCACTCGACCCAGGCGTGCGACTCCCCCTCGACGGGCACGCCGACCTCGGCGTTCGCCTTCGGGTGCAGGTATCCGGAGACGTAGCGGGCGGGGATGCCGACCTCGCGCAGGGCTCCGAGCACGATGTGTGCGATGTCCTGACAGACGCCCTTGCGCGCCTCCCATGCCTCGGCGCCGGCGGAGTGGACGCCGGTGACCCCGTGGACGTACTCGACGGCGTCGCCGATCGCCATCGCGATCGCGTGCGCCGCCTGCCCGGGCTGGTCGTGCTGCGCGGCGATGGAGCGGGCGATCTCGGCCACCTCGGGGTGCGGCGCCGTGCGCGCCGTCTGCCCGAGTTGCTCGACGATCTCCACGGAGCGCGCGGACTCTCGGCGCAGCTGATCCCACGTCATGTCGGCGTGCTCAAGGGGGCGTGGCCTCACCTCGACCAACGAGCGTGCAGTAAGGGTCAGCGCGGCGTGCGGCGACAGGATGTCGAACGAGGTCACGCGCGTGCCGAAGTAGTCCACGTAGTGGTTGACCGACGTCGACGGCTCGATGTCGAGGGACGCGCTGAGCACGAACTGGCTGTCGGTCGAACCCGGCAGCATCCGCGCCTCGTTGTACGACGCCGACACATCGCCCTGGTACGCGAAGGCGGTCTGGTGCTCGATGCGCAGGCGCTTCATGAGAGCTCTCCGATCCAGCTGGGCTCTGATTGCGTCGGGAAGAAACGCTGACGGATCGCCTCCGACGCCTCGCGGGTCACGACCTGCACGCGTTCCATCTCGTCGGGAAGATCGCTGAGGATGTCGGCGACGGGCGTGTACTCGAGCTCGTTGCGGATGCGGCCGAGGACGCGCAGCACGGTGTTGGAATGCCCCACGCGGTCGGCGCGCGGGTCAATGGCTGACATACACTCCTCGGCCTGCTGGATGGAGTAGATGATCGACCGCGGAAACAGGCGGTCCAGCAGCAGGAACTCCGCCGCGTTGCGCGCACTCGGGATGCCGCGGTAGGTGCGCAGATATGCCTCGTATGCGCCGCACGAGCGGAGGATCGTCGTCCACGACGGCCCCGACGCCTCCGTCAGCGACCGCGTCGCGAGGAGCCGGGCGGTCATGTCGGCGCGTTCGATGCTGCGTCCGAGGGTGAAGAACTGCCAGGCCTCGTCCCGGCTCGTGGACGAATCGACGATCCCCACCGCGAGCGCCGCCCGCTCACGCGCCCACTGGAAGAAATCGTGCACCTTGTCGGTCTGGAGACGTCGCGGCATCCGGGAGTTCGTCGTGTTCAGACACTCCCACAGCTCGGTGGAGACGATCTCCCTCGCGCGTCGGGCATTCTCGCGCGCGGAGGTGACCGAGTACGCGATGCTCGATGGATTCATCCGGTCGACCGCGAGCCGCTGCAGAACGTCCCCGCGACCGACGACCTCCAGCCCGTCCGGGGGAACCGATCCCATGACACTCAGGAGCGAACGGCAGGCGGTGTCTTCGTCGATCCAGGGATCTTCGAGCAACAGCTGGAGGTGCACGTCGAGGATACGAGCGGTCCCGTCGGAACGCTCGATATAGCGACCGATCCAGAAGAGACTCTCGGCGATGCGGCTCAGCATGGTGCGCCATCCTTGCCCTGCTGCTGTTGCTCCTGCTGCTCGGAGTGCGAGCGTGGCCGCTCCTGCGGCGAGTGCGTCGGCTGGGTCTGCTCGGGGGAGATGATCGGAATCGCCTCCGTGACCGAGGCCTGATCGGCGACGAGCCCGGCAAGCCCGTGGCCCTGTCCGTACTCGACGTGGGGCGGGGCGTCGCCGCCGACGATCCACGTGTCCTTCGATCCCCCACCCTGACTGGAGTTGACGACCAGTTGCCCCTCGGGCAGGGCGACGCGGGTCAGGCCTCCGGGAAGCACCCACACTTCGTCGCCGTTGTTCACCGCGAACGGGCGCAGATCGGCGTGCCGCGGCCGCACTCCCTCCTCCACCAGAGTCGGGATGGTCGAGAGCATGACAACCGGTTGCGCGATCCATCCGCGGGGGTCGGCCAGCAGCCGCTTTCGCAGCCGCTCGAGTTCGGCGGGTGAGGCATCCGGCCCGACGACAAGACCCTTGCCGCCCGAGCCGTCAACGGGCTTCACGACGAGCTCGTCGAGGCGGTCGAGCACCTCCTCGAGAGCGGTGGGGTCCTCCAGGCGCCACGTGTCGACGTTGCGCAGGATCGGCTCTTCGGCGAGGTAGTAGCGGATGAGATCGGGCACGTAGGTGTAGAGGAGCTTGTCGTCGGCAACGCCGTTGCCGACCGCGTTCGCGATCGTGACGTTGCCCAGTCGTGCCGCCAGCAGCAGACCGGGAGCTCCGAGCATGGAGTCGGCCCGGAACTGGAGCGGGTCGAGGAAGTCGTCGTCGACGCGCCGGTAGATGACATCCACGCGCTGCGGTCCCCGAGTGGTGCGCATGAAGACCTTGCCGCCGATGCAGACGAGGTCTCGGCCCTCCACGAGCTCGACCCCCATGAGGCGAGCCAGCAGCGTGTGCTCGAAGTAGGCGGAGTTGTACACGCCGGGCGTGAGCACGACGACGTTCGGATCCTCGATGCCGGGGGGCGCCGACGCACGCAGCGCACCCAGCAGTTTGTTCGGGTAGTCGCCGACCGGACGCACCCGCATCGACACGAACAGCTCGGGAAGGGTCTGGGCCATCACGCGCCGGTTCGAGATGACGTAGCTGACCCCGGAGGGCACGCGCACGTTGTCTTCGAGTACGCGCATCTCGCCGTGCTCGTCACGGATGAGGTCGATGCCCGAGACCTGGATGCGTACACCGTTGGCGCTGTGGATGCCCGCCGCCTGCCGGTAGTAGTACTGCGACGAGGCGATCAACGCCGCAGGCAGGACACCGTCGCGGACGCAGTGCTGCCGGCCGTACGCGTCGTCGAGGAAGGCCTCCAGCGCCCGCACCCGCTGCGACACACCCGCCTCGATCCGCGACCACTCGTCGTAGGTGATGACCCGGGGCACGGCATCCAGCGGGAAAGGGCGTTCCTCCCCCGCGAAGTCGAAGGTCACCCCCTGCGCGAGGTACGAGCTTGCCAGGGACTCGGTGCGACCTCGCAGCTCTTCCTGCGTCATCTGCGCGAGCGCCTGATACAGCTCCCGATATGCGCGCCGAGACTCGGCGGATCCGTCCTTGGCAGGTGCCTTCGCGAACATCTCGTCGAACGGAGGGACTCCGGAAGCGGTCTTTCGCGTCGACGCGGTGGAGCCGTATCCGTCGAACAGGTCACCCATGGCACGAGCCTAGCCGCGGGCGTGTTGCACGGGTGTTTCCATCTTTCCGATTCCTTACGGACGGGCCGCACCCTGCCGATACGCCATTAGCCTCGGGAACGTGGGTGACACCCGACGCACGAAAGACACCGCTGTCGCCGCTCTCGCAGGAGCCGCCGCGGCGGTCCTCGGAGCGGGGATCGGAGAGCTGTCCGCGGCTCTGTTCGCTCCCGCATCCAGCCCCTTCGCGGTCATCGGCGGTGCGATCATCGACGCGGCACCCCCCTGGGGCAAGGACCTCGCGATCGCGTTGTTCGGCACGAATGACAAGATCGCGCTGCTGACGGGCATCGGGATCGTCCTGGTTCTGCTCGCTGGGCTCGCGGGCATCCTGCAGGTGCGCAGACCGCCGTGGGGACTCGTGCTTCTCGGCGCGTTCGGCGCCGTCGGAGCCGTCGTCGCCCTGACCCGCAGCGACGCGAGCGGCATCGCCTGGCTCCCCTCGGTCATCGCCGGCGCCGTGGCGGTCGTGACGCTCCACCTTCTCGTCCGGATGCTGCAGCGCCGCGCCGATCGCGCGGTGGAGGATGCGCCGGACGCGGGTACCCGCCCCAGCCGCCGTCAGGCGTTGGCGTGGATGGGCGGCGCCACCGTCGTGGGCGTCATCGCGGCAGTGGCCGGAAACATCGCCCGTGGCGGAGCACGCGCGGTCACGACGGTGCGCGAGGCACTGACCCTCCCCGCGCCCGCGACCGCGGCGCCCCCGGTACCCGCCGGTGCCGAACTCGACATCCCGGGCATCTCCCCCCTCATCACGCCGAACGCCGAGTTCTATCGCATCGACACCGCCCTCGTCGTTCCGCAGGTCGACCCTGCGACGTGGAGCCTGCGCATCCACGGCATGGTCGAGGAGGAGATCGAGCTCACGTGGGACGAGCTTCTCGACCTGCCGCTGGAGGAAAGCACCACGACACTCACCTGCGTCTCGAACAACGTCGGCGGAGACCTCGTCGGCAACGCGGTGTGGCTCGGCTACCCGATCCGGGAGTTGCTCGCCCGGGCGCGGCCGACCGCTGAGGCCGACATGGTGCTATCGATGTCGGTCGACGGCTTCACCGCGGGGACTCCGTTGGAGGCGTTGACCGACGACCGCAACGCGATCCTGGCGATCGGCATGAACGGGGAACCGTTGCCGCCCGAGCACGGCTTTCCGGTGCGGATGGTCGTGCCGGGCCTGTACGGCTACGTCTCGGCGACCAAGTGGGTCGTGGACCTCGAGGTCACCCGATTCGATCGGGCGGAGGGGTACTGGACGCCGCGGGGCTGGTCGGCGCTCGGTCCGATCAAGCTGCAATCCCGCATCGACGTCCCGCGTTCGGGAATCACCCTTCCGGTCGGCGAGACCGTCATCGCGGGTGTGGCCTGGCAGCAGCACATCGGGGTCGCGGGGGTCGAGGTGAAGATCGACGACGGCCCCTGGCGGCAGGCCGATCTTGCCCCGGCGATCTCCGACGACACCTGGGTGCAGTGGAGCATCCCCTGGGCTGCTGACGAGCCCGGCCAACACACCATCCGGTGCCGCGCGACCAACGTCGAGGGCCAGACCCAGACGCCGGACCAGGCGCCCCCCGCTCCCGATGGCGCAACCGGCTGGCACACCATCATCGCCAACGTCGCCTGACCCCGCCATCCGCCGAACCCACACCGTCCGCGGCGAGCCCACACCTTACACGCGCAAGAACCTGTGGGTTCGGCGCGGATGCTGTGGGTTCGCGCCTCGGGGGGGGCGGGGGGGCGGGCGGCGGGCGGCGGGAACCTCAGTGCGCGAGCACGACGCGGAGCTGCTCGACCGCCCAGTCGATCTCGGTGGCACGGATGACCAGGGGCGGCGCGATCCGGATCGTTTGACCGTGGGTGTCCTTGACCAGCACGCCGCGCGCAAGCAGCCGCTCAGCGACCTCCCGGCCTGTGCCGACCTGGGGGTCGATGTCGATGCCGGCCCAGAGGCCGGCGACCCGGACCGCGCTCACGCCGTGGCCGACGAGTTCGACCAGGCGCGATTCCAGGTGCGCCCCGAGTGCGCGAGCACGCTCCTGGAACTCGCCCGTCGAGAGCATCTCGACGACGCGTTCCCCGATGGCCGCGGCGAGGGGGTTGCCGCCGAAGGTGGAGCCGTGCTCGCCCGGACGGATCACCCCGAGGACGTCGGCGTTCCCGACAACGGCAGACAGGGGAAGGATGCCGCCGCCCAAGGCCTTCCCGAGCAGGTAGACGTCGGGCACCACCTGTTCCCGGTCGCAGGCGAACGTCTCCCCGACCCGCCCGAGGCCGGACTGGATCT
Organism: Microbacterium sp. bgisy207; assembly: GCF_057706855.1. Lineage (NCBI taxonomy): Bacteria > Bacillati > Actinomycetota > Actinomycetes > Micrococcales > Microbacteriaceae > Microbacterium > Microbacterium sp. bgisy207. Next base: position 85,930 of record NZ_JBYIPB010000001.1, on the reverse strand, counting down.
CGTCAGCGATGAACAGCACGTTGTGCCGGTCGCAGATATCGCGGACGGCGCGGAGATATCCGTCCGGCGGCATGACGATCCCCGCCTCACCCTGGATCGGTTCCAGAAGGACAGCTGCCGTGTTCTCGTCGATCGCCGCCGCGATGGCATCCGCATCGCCGAACGGCACCTGCACGAACCCCTCGCTGTACGGTCCGAACGCATCGCGGGCGGCAGGATCATCCGAGAATCCGACGATCGTGATCGTGCGACCGTGGAAGTTGCCGCCGGCGACGATCACTCGCGCCGAGTCGGCCGGGATTCCCTTGACGCGATAGCCCCACGCGCGGGCGACTTTGATTCCCGTCTCGACAGCCTCGGCACCGGTATTCATCGGCAGCACCATGTCCTTGCCTGCCAGATCGGCAAGCGACGCGGCAAAGGTCCCGAGCTTGTCGTTGTGGTAGGCCCGGCTGGTCAACGTCAGCCGGTCGAGCTGTTCCCGCGCCACCGCGAGAAGCGCCGGATGCCCGTGGCCGAAGTTCAGGGCCGAGTACGCAGACAGCAGATCGAGGTAGCGCTTGCCTTCGACATCCGTGACCCACGCACCCTCGCCGCGGGAGATCACCACCGGCAGCGGGTGGTAGTTGTGCGCGAGGTGTTCGTCCTCGGCCCGGATGATCTCGAGCGTCGTCGTGTCGACAGGAATCTGCGCGCCGCTCACGCCGTCGCCTCCGTCGCGCGCAACTCCAGGGTGCAGCACTTGATGCCGCCACCTCCGAGCAGGAGCTCGGACAGATCGATGAGAACCGGGTTGTAGCCACGCTCGCGCAGCTGCGCCTCGAACCCGGCGGCACGCGGCGAGATGAACACGTTGTATCCGTCGCTCGCGGAGTTCAGACCGAAGACGGCGCCGTCGGCATCCGCCACCCGGATCGCGTCGGGGAAGCGCTCGGCAAGGATCTGCTGGCTGCGCTGGTCGAATGCGCCAGGAAGATACGCGATGTTCGCCGCGTCCGGGCCGCCGTTGTCCGCGCCGATCACGGGGTCGAGTACCGAGATCGCCGTGTCGAGGTGGTAGAAGCGCGGGTCGGTGAGCGTCAGCGACACGACTTCTCTGCCGAAGACCTCGCCGACCTCCCGGTGGCTGTCGCCGGTGGAGCGGAACCCGGTGCCCGCGAGGATGACGTCGCCGGCGAGCAGGAAGTCACCCTCGCCTTCGTTGACTTCGTCGGGGATGACGGTCTCGAACCCTGCAGCGCGGAACCAGTCGATGAAGTGGCGCTCCTCGCCCGCACGCTCAGCGAAACGGAACTTGGGCGCGTAGGCGATGCCGTCGATCACGAAGCCGCCGTTTGCCGTGTAGACCATGTCGGGCAGTCCCTCGGCGGGGTCGATGAGCTCGACCTCGTGTCCGAGCTCGAGGTACGTGTCATAGAGCACCTGCCACTGCGCGACGGCCTTGGCGGTATCGGTGGGCTTGGCGGGCTCCATCCACGGGTTGATGGTGTAGCTGACAGTGAAGTGCTCGGGGCGGCACATGAGGTAGCGGCGGCGGTGAGCCGTGCGGGTCGTTCCGGTGGTGTGCGCGGGCGTCGTGGTCGTCACGTCGTTCTCCTGGAGAGTGCGGGTGGCGGACGCTGTCCAGAGGCCCGGCGGAGCAGAAGGATGCCGGCGACACGGGCACGCCGGGCACTATTCTCGCACGACCTCGGCACGAACAGCCGAGAGATATCGCCGAGTCTGGACCCGCCGATCCGGTCGGACGCTGAGGCCTCGGTCGGATACATCCGCCACAACTCTCCGACGGAAGCTGATCCCGCCCACCGAAGCGCCTCACTCGACCGTCACGACCACCTTGCCGACGGTGTGTCCGGCATCCACGTGGGCGAGAGCATCCCGCGCTGCGGCGAACGAGTACGTCTGCTCGATCACCGGTCGGATGCTTCCCTGACCCGTCAGCTCCAGCAGCTGCGCGACCACCTCGGGCTTCGCCGTGGCGGCGAGGGAACGGATGCGGCGACGCCGGCGCGAAAGGAACGCGGCTTTCAGCATCCGTCCCATAGGACCGAGCACCCGCCCGCCGCTCCCGGAGACGAGAACCACCGTCCCGCCCTCGCGCAGCAGTCCGCGCAGCACGGACAGGGGCGCCGTGCCCGCAATGTCGATGACGGCGTCGAAGGATGCCGCGGGGAGCTCGGGAGATCCCGGCTGCACCCGCCGATAGTCGAACACGTGGGCGGCACCGAGCTCCGTCACGAGATCGAGCGCCCGCTCCCCCGCCAGCGCCCACACGTCGGCTCCGCGCTGGGCGGCGAGCTGGACGGCGAAGGTGCCGACACCGCCCGCCGCACCGATGACCAGGACGCGGCTTCCGGATCCGACACTGGCGGCATCCAGGGCCTGTACTGCGGTTCCGCCCGACACAGGCAGCGCGGCGGCGAGCTGAGCCGGCACGTGGTCGGGCCGGGCCACGGCGCGGGCGGCGGGCATGATCGCGTACTCGGCCAGGCCCCCGCCGACACCGATCTCGGCAACGACCTCATCTCCGGGTCGATAATCCGTGACCCCGGAGCCGACGGCGACGACGGTGCCTGCGACATCCATCCCGCGAACGGCTGCGCGAGGGCGACGGATGCCGAAAGCAAGCCGCACGAGGTAGGGATCGCCGCGCATCAGGCGCGCATCGCCCGCGTGGATTCCGCACGCGCGCACCCGGACGAGAAGGTCGGTGGGGCCGGGTGCGGGCACGGGCAGCCGATCGGACTCGACGACCTCGGGTCCGCCGTAGCGGTGCTGGAGCCACGCGGCCATCGTGGTCGTCGGCGCGGCCTTGGGTGAATCCGCGTCGGATTCGTTGTCGTTCATGGGGTCACGTCCGTTTCGGTGGTGGGCGGATAGTGGAAGAGATCGTCGATCGCTATTCCGAAGAGCCTCGATAGCTGGAAGGCGAGTTCGAGAGAGGGCGAGTACTTGCCCTGTTCGATCGCGATGAGCGTTTGGCGGGTGACCCCGATGCGGCGCGCCACCTCGGCCTGCGTCATCCCGGCAGATTCCCGCGTCGCGCGGATGGTGTTGGTGATTCTTGTCGGCTTGACCATCAGGGCATCCCGCGACGGTAGACGACGATGCGTGCGATACCGCCGATGAAGGCGGAGAGGAAGAACCCGAAGAAGACCGCGTTGCCGATCCAGAACCACTCGGCCTGGACCATCGCCAGGATGAGCGCCGCCAACCCGCCGAGGACCATGAAGGCCTGACCGACGCGGTCGCCGAGATGCTCGATCTCTCGGTCGCGCTGGTCGGCACGGTGCTCGTCGTCGGGATCACGCAGCCCAGCGCCGATCCCCCACAGGATGCTGATCACGATCGAGACCACGATGGCCCCCGCGATCGTCCAGACCATGGGCCACTGCCAGGCGATCGCGGCCACCGGCATCGACCACACCTGTGGCAGCACCAGTGCGAGGTAGACGATGGTTCCCGCGCCGCTCGCGATTAGTTGCGACCAGGTATTTCTCTCCACGTATCCCATGTCGATCTTCCCCTTTCATGTATAGAATCTTTGACATTCCCGAGCGTACGACCCCGCCGCTCGCTATGTCAAGTTTTCTTTACATATCTGCGGATCGCGGTGAGATCAGCCGAGGCCGAGGCGCGCGAGATAGTCGTTGGTGAACCGTCCGTGCGGATCCATTCGCGCGCGCAGCGCTGCGAACTCGTCCCACCGCGAGTACCGACTGCTGACGGGTCCGGCATCCATCGTGAAGACCTTGCCCCAGTGCGGCCGCGCCGACTTGGGCAGGGTGTCTTCGATTCTGGGGAGCACAGTTTCGACACCGGCCGAGTCGGGACGCCACGTGAAGTGCAGCCCCACGGTCTCGTGGCCGTATGCGGGGCTCAGCCAGAGGTCGTCGGCTGCCATCGTGCGTACCTCGCACACGTAGAGCAGCGGGGCGATCGCCGGCGCGAGCGCGCGCAGCGCCTCGATCGCGACAGGAACATCGCGCCGGTCGATGAGGTATTCGCTCTGCAGTTCTGCGCCGGCAGACGGCGTGAACTCGAGCCGGAAGTGCGGCAGCCGCGAGTGCCATGGACCGGGAACTCCGCCCTGCACCGTGCAGGGCTCGGGGCCAACCCCGGGCACCGGATGCCGCGGGCCATCTGCCTCGCGCCCTCCGGCTGCCAGCACGGCGTCGACCGTCGCATGCCCCAAGCGGGCCTTGACCCAGACCTGGTCGATCGTGTCGGCATCCTGCCACGTGGTGAACAGGCTGACGCTGTCTCCCGCTCCCGTGACCGCATCGAACCGGGCAAGCACGTCGTCCCACCGGGCGCCGTCATAGACCGTCTGTGCTATCTCGTAGGCCGGTTCGAGCGCGAGCGTCAGATGCGTGACGATGCCGAGCGCGCCGAGTCCCACGACGACGCCATCGAAGTCGGGATCGCCGCGTCGCAGTGTCAGGACCTCGCCGTCGGCGGTTATCATCTCGACGCCGAGCACCTGGGTGGCAAGCGACCCGGTTCGGTCCCCCGAGCCGTGTGTACCGGTCTGCACTGCACCGGCGACGGAGAGGTGCGGGAGCGACGCGAGATTGGCGAGCGCGACCCCGGCGGCATCCAGTGCGGGCACCAGATCGCCGTGCCGAAGCCCCGCCGAGACACGAGCCGTGGCGGCATCCGTGTCGATCTCGATCTCCCGCGGCATCCTCGCCAGCGACACGAGCGTGCCCTCCGTGTCGGCGATGGAGCTGAACGAGTGGCGGCTGCCGAGCGCGCGGACCCGCGGGCTGCGGGTGACGATGTCGGAAAGCTCGTCGATGCTCTGCGGCGCCCGCACGGCCTCGGCTCGATACGTGAGGTTTCCCGCCCAGTTCGTCTCGACCATGCCCCCCATTCCAGCACGCCCGTGCCGCGCCATGCGGAGTCGGCTGGTCGCAACGGCGCACGGTTTGACCGACCCGCCGACACACGGATGCCGGTCCCGGCGCGTCGCGCACGATCTGCGCCGCTGCGCCTCACCGGCGCCGCGCGAGAACCCAGTGTTACCGTGTCACTGGTGAGAGGAGGCCGACGGATGCGTAACGCGACCGCTGCGCTGCTCGCCCTCATCCTCTCGACGCTCGGCCTGCTGACACTCGCCGATGCGAACACCGTGACGCTCGCGGTTGTCGTCGTCACGACGATCGCGCTCGCCGTCCTCGCCCTCCACGCGATCACTCGCCCGGGCTCAGCCCGGCAGCGCCTCGCCCGAGCCGGCGGACAGATCGACCCCTCCGCGCTCGTGGAGCAGAGCGACCCGGATGCCGAGGGCCACGCCCGCCCGAGGGCCCCGGGACTCGCGGCCTAGGCCGCGCCCGTTCGTTCGCCTCTTCCGGAGTTCACGCACGCATCCGTCATGACGTGCACACGGACGTTCGATGACCCTGCGGCCAGACGCATCCGCATCCGTCATCGACCCGGGAGTCCGCCGTGGACCTGTTCGCCTTTCCTCCGTTCGCTTTCCTTCTCGACGCCGCCTACCGCGTCCTCATGAGCGTGTCAGCCCTTCTGAGCCCTCTCGCGGGTGCCGCCTCCGCAGCCCTCGCGATCGTCATCATCACCCTCCTCGTGCGCATTGCACTCGTGCCTGCCGGGATCGCCCAGGCGCGATCCGAGCAGATGCGCGCCCGCCTGGCGCCCCAGCTGCGCGAGATCCAGAGGCGGTTCCGCAAGAACCCCGAACGGATGCAGCGCGAGATGATGCAGCTGTATCGCGATGAGAACACCTCACCGTTTGCCGGCATCCTGCCCGCCCTGATCCAGGCTCCGATCGTCGGCCTGATCTACGCGGTGTTCCTGCGGAGCATCGTGAGCGACCACCCGAACGATCTGCTGAACGAGCACCTGCTCGGCGTACCGCTCGGCACGAGCCTCGTCGGGTCGGTCGGGACGTTCTCGGTCGAGACCGCTGTCGTGTTCGGCATCCTGATCGCGCTGATGACGGTTGTCGCCGAGATCACCCGACGCGTCTTCCGCCCGACCCTTCCCCCGGAGCCGGATGCCTCACCGCTGACATCCGGAGGAATGCAGCGCGCGCTCGGCTTCCTGCCCTACCTGAGCGTCGTGTTCGCGGCGTTCGTGCCGCTGGCGGCCGCGATCTACCTTGCGGTCACTGTCATCTGGACCCTCGCCCAGCGCTGGATCCTGCGCCGGGCCTATCCGCTCGAGTGATGCGCGGCGGGCGCGTCCCTAGATCACACCCTCGGACCAGTCGTCGGGGTTGCCGAAGCGGTGGGCGGTGATCGTGATCGACTGCTCGTGCAGGAACGGCAGCAGCTCGATCCGTCCGGCGGTCGTCACCTCGTTGTCGTAGATCGCGACATCCGGGTCACCGCCGATCGCCTCCGCGAGCGCCCGGTGCGCGACCGCGACCGCATCCGCACCGCCGACCAGGCGCACTCGCGGCGGCCTGACCGGCCCGGGCTCCCCGGCGACGGCGTCAGCGACGTCCTGCTCGGGCCGCGCGACCCGGTCAAGCCATTGTTCATCGGTCTCGACGAAGACGTTGACGTCCTGATCACTGAGCGCACGACGCACCGCGGCGGGCAGACCGACCGGAGCGCTGACGGTGATCGCAGACCCCGTGCGGATACCGGCGAGGATCACTCGGAGCAACGCCTGCCAGGTCGCATCCCCTGTCGCGCGGATCGCGACCTCCACCGGCCGGTAGCGGAACAGGTTCCGCTCGACACCGAGACGTGAGACATCCTTGACCCGGCCGAACTCCTCGTTCCAGGCAACGGCATCCGAGAGTGCCGCACGGCGGAGCCACTCGAACGCCCGGTAGTCGAGGGACGCCTGCGCCGCCTCGATGACGGTCGTGATGCGCGAATCGAGCCCGCGCAGATGCAGCGTCGAGGACGGCGCGCCGGCATCCGTGCCCCGCCACCTGCCGAGACCGATCAGATAGTTCGGACCGCCGGCCTTCGCGCCCGGCCCCACGGACGAGCGTTTCCACCCACCGAAGGGTTGCCGCTGCACGATCGCGCCGGTGATCCCCCGGTTGACGTAGAGATTGCCCGCCTCGACCCGGTCGAGCCACAGCGCCAGGTCCTCGGGGTTCTGGGTGTACAGACCTGCCGTGAGGCCGTACGCGACGGCGTTCTGCAGCTCGATCGCGTGCGCGAGGGAACTCGCGTGCATGACCCCGAGCACCGGCCCGAAGAACTCCTCGAGGTGCACGCGCGAGCCCGGTTGCACCCCGACCCGGATGCCAGGACGGAAGAACCGACCGTCGTACTCGGGACCGAAATCGAGTGGCTCGGGCGCCACGAGCCACTGCTCGCCCTCGTCGAGGGTGGTCAGCGCCCACTCCAGCTTGCCGCGCGGCGGCTCGATCACCGGCCCCATCTCCGCGAGCGGATCGGTCGGCGGCCCGACGCGCAGCGAGGTCGCGGCGTCCACGAGCTGGCGTGCGAAGCGCTCGGAGCGCCCGACGGGACCGACGAGGATCGCAAGGGATGCGGCGGAGCACTTCTGACCGGCGTGCCCGAAGGCGCTCTTGATGAGGTCGGATGCGGCGAGATCGAGGTCCGCCGACGGCATGATCACCATCGCGTTCTTGCCGCTCGTCTCGGCCAGCAGCGGCAGATCGGGCCGCCACGACCGGAACAACGCGGCGGTCTCGAACGAACCGGTGAGGATGACCCGATCGACATCCGGATGCGTGAGCAGCTGTTGTCCCAGCGCCCCTTCGTCGAGGTCGATGAGGGCGAGGACATCGCGTGGCACGCCGGCGTCCCACAGTGCCTCGGCGACGACAGCCGCACACCGCCGGGCCTGCGGCGCCGGTTTGAAGACCACACCCGACCCCGCGGCGAGCGCGGCGAGCACTCCCCCCGCGGGGATGGCGATCGGGAAGTTCCACGGCGGGGTGATGACGGTCACGTGGGCGGGAACGAACACCGCTCCGGCGACACGATCGAGCTCGCGGGCGGTGGCGGCGTAGTAATTCGCGAAGTCGACGGCCTCGCTCACTTCGACATCCGCCTCAGCGAACACCTTGCCGGTCTCGGACCCGGCGACCTCGATGAGCTCGCCGCGCCGCGCCTCCAGCGCGCTCGCCGCTGCCTGGAGCACGGCCGCGCGATCAGCCGCCGGGAGCGCCCCCCACTGGCCCGCCGCGGAACGGACGCCCGAGATGATCTGCTGGAGGTGATCGGCATCCGTGACGCGCGCCGCCGCGATGGTCCGGTCGCCGGCGGTCGACACGGCCATGCGCTCGAACACCCCTCGCGACCATTCGCGGTTGGCGGGAAGGGCCGGGTCGGTGTCGCGAGCGTTGCGGAAGCCCGGCGCACCCGGCGCCACCGCGTCGGACTCCGTCGGAGCGTAGATCGCGGTCTCGACGTAGTCGACCCCGCCGAACCGGGCGATGCCGTCGTCGGACTCGGACGAGCGGGCGATGCCGAGCACCGCCTGAGTCAGTCCTCCCGCCTGCGGCGGGGGTGCGTCGCGGAGGATGCGCCCGTCGGCGCGGCCTTCGCGCTCAGCCTCTGCGCCGCGGTTCTGGCGCCGATGGGGCCCCGCGGGAAGCGCCGGATCGGCCGCGCGATCGAGCGACGCCAGAAAGCGATCCCGCTCCCGCTCGAACAGCTCCGGATGACCGGCGAGCTCGAATGCGGCGGACAGGAAGTTCTCGCTCGACGCGTTCTCTTCGAGGCGCCGCACGAGGTAGCTGATCGCGACATCGAACTCGTGAGGATGGACGACCGGCACGTACAGCAGCACGTGACCGACATCGCGCGTGATGGCCGCAACCTGCCCCTGTGCCATGCCGAGGAGCATCTCGATCTCGATGTCATCGCGGACGCCGCGGTCGCCGGCGAGGACCCACGCGTAGGCGATGTCGAACAGATTGTGACCGGCGACACCGACCCTGACAGCATCCGTGTTGCGGGGTCGCAGCGCCTCGTCCAGGCAACGCAGGTAGTTGGCATCCGCGTCCACCTTGCGGTCATACGTGGCGAGCGGCCAGTCGTGCATGATCGCGTCGACCCGTTCCATCGCCAGGTTCGCCCCTTTGACGAGCCGAATCTTGATGCGCGCGCCGCCCTCGGCGACCCGCTGGCGCGCCCAGGCGGTGAGTTCGCGCAGCGCGGGAAGCGCGTCGGGCAGGTAGGCCTGAAGCACGATGCCCGCCTCGAGGTCCCGCAGCCGCTCGTCCTCAAGGAGGCGCGTGAAGACCGCCACCGTGAGGTCGAGGTCTCGGTACTCCTCCATGTCGAGGTTGATGAAGGTGCGGCCGCCGTTCTCGGGCAGCCCCGCCGCGGCCGTCAAGTACAACGGCAGGAGCCGCTCCACGACGGCGTCGACGAGTTCATCGAACGCCCACATGGAAAGACGACTCGCGATGGCCGACACCTTCACCGAGACGTAGTCGACATCGGGACGACGGATGAGGTCGTGGATACCTTCGAGGCGTCGCCGCGCCTCACGCTCGCCGAGCACCGCCTCGCCGAGGAGGTTCAGGTTCAACCGCGCCCCGCTCTCGCGCAGCGCCGCCAGAGCAGGGCCGAGCTTCTCCGGGCGCGCGTCGACGACGAGGTGCGACACCATCTCCCGCAGCGCGCGACGCGCGATCGGCACGACCGGCGACGGCAGAACCGGCGCGACCGCCCCGCCGACCCGCACGGCGCCGCGAAGGTACCAGGGCAAGAAGCCAGGCGCCAGGGGCGCGATTCGTGACAGGGTGGATGCCGCGGCGGTGAGGCTCTCGGGACGCATGACACCGTCGATGAACCCGATCGTGAAGGGCAGCCCGTTCGGGTCTTTCAGGACTCCCGCGAGGCGCTCCGCTGAGGCATCGGCCGGGATGTCGGCGGCGTCGGCGACCCAGCGCGCGGCGAGGTCGATCGCCCGCTGCGCCAGCTCGCCCGGCGGCGCGGATGGCGCCGATTCGGGCATGTCCTGCATGCGATCAGCCTACGTCGCGTGGGGCCGCTGACCGCGTTGCACACAACTGCCCGCACCCGCGCCGATGCAGACTCCCGCGGACTCGATCATCGCGGCCCTGACCCGGTTCTCGAGGGTCCGCCACGCGGGGGTGGCTGCCCGTTCAGCTCCACACGCTCGGCGCAGCTGCCTTCGTCGGCGGCAGCGCGGACGCGGCAGCCCACTCGTGAATCCACGACGACACATCGGGGGTGTCATCCGGGCGGCCGACAGCGGCGAAGAACTCGTCGTGACTCACGGTTCCGCCGGTGCGCTTGAGCATCCGCGACCTGATGATCGCCCGCGCGAACACTTCGCCGTCCACGACCGCGCGGTGTTCCAGGTAGAGCGCCTTGTCGTCGTGCCCGATGAAGCGAGACTCGATGTCGAAACGCTGCCAGAGCTGCAGCGACTTGCGAAACGAGATCGTCTCGCTCGAAACGACGGCGTACCACCCCTGCGCGCGCATCGCGTCCAGCAGTCCCGAACGCACCAACAGATCCCACCGGCCCAGGTCGAACAAGGACAGGTATCGCCCATTGTTCATGTGGCGCAGGATGTCGATGTCGGTCGGCAGGGTCGTCAGCCGGATCCGGGCGACACCCGTGGGCGAGATCTGCCCCTCCCGGCGCCTGCGCCACCGCGCTCTCCAGATCACCAGGAGGGTTCGCCACAGTACGTTCACGAGGGGCGATGCTAGAGGGATTTCTCTTCATCGGGTCACGAGGTTGTGGGATTCCCACAGCGACGGCGTGGCGCACCACCCCCGTCTTTGCGCCGATTTCTCTCCCCGTGATCGCCCGCGTAGAGTCTGGCCATGAACGCCGAAACGCAGACGGATGTCATCGTCAGGCCCGTGCGGGATGTCGACGCACAGGAACTCGGTCGCGTCCACGCGACGTGCTGGCACGAGACCTACGACCACCTCATCAGCAAGGCAGCTCTGGAGAACGTCTCACCGAAGAGACTCGCGGAGTTGTGGACACACTGGGCTGAGCAGGGCGAGGAATACCGGATGAGCGCGGCGCTCGTCGACGGCGAGATCGTCGGTTTCGTCGGCTCCGGGCCGGCACGCGACGACGACGCCCCGCGCGAGCGCGAGCTCTACTTCATCTACCTGCTCGACAAGTTCCACGGCACCGGGATCGGTCAGCAACTCTTCGACGCGGCGGTCGCGGAGGGAGAGGGCCTGTACCTCTGGGTGGCGGCGGACAACCCCCGCGCGCACCGGTTCTATGCCCGCAACGGTTTCACCCTCGATGGGGCGACCCATGACGAGGCGTTCCTCGGCGAGACCCTCACCGAGGTCCGCTTCGTTCGGTGACTCCACTCCGTCGCGCTGGCTCTGATCGCGCAGACCGGGCGAGTCGACCGTGACGGCACTGCGCATCTGGCCCCTCGAGGGGATCCCCGAGATCACTGCGGGCGATGACCTCGTCGCGGTCCTCGCGACCGCCGCTGGCGATTCACTCGTGGACGGCGACATCCTCGTCGTCACCTCGAAGATCGTCTCGAAGGCGGAGGGCCGCTTCGTCTCCGCCACCGACCGTGAGGAGGCGATCACCGCCGAGACCGTGCGGACCGTCGCGACGCGGGTCGCGGCATCCGGTCACACGACGCGCATCGTCGAGAACCGGCTCGGAATCATCGCGGCCGCCGCCGGGGTCGACGCATCCAACACCCCCGAAGGAACCGTGCTGCTGCTCCCGATCGATCCGGACGCTTCGGCGCGCTCCCTCGCCGCCGGACTGCGCGCGGCGACGGGTGCCGACGTGGGCGTCCTGATCAGCGACACCCTGGGGCGCGCGTGGCGTGAGGGGCAGACGGATGCGGCGATCGGGGCGGCAGGGATCCGTGTGTTCGAGGACCTGCGCGGCGCGACGGATGCCGAGGGGCGGCCGCTGGTCGTGACGATGCCGTGCGTTGCCGATGAACTCGCCGCCGCGGCGGATCTCGTGAAGGGCAAGACGGCGCGGACGCCGGTTGCCGTCATCCGCGGCAGGGGTGATCTGGTCGGGCCTCTCGACCTGCCCGGAGCACGATCGATCGTGCGCGCGCACGAGCACGACATGTTCCACACCGGCGCGGCCGAGTCCTATGCCGCCGGCTACTCGGCGGGACGGGCTGCCGGATCGGACACGAGCGGGGGAGGGACGAAGCCCTGAGCTTCGCCCCTCCCCCGCGTGCTCCGATCAGCGCGCCGCGCGCAACGTCACCTGCCCCGCGGAGACCTCGACCGAGATCGTGCTGTCGGCACCGGGATCGCTACCCAAGCCATTGCGGAAGTTGCCGGCAGACACATCCGACGTGACGTCGTAGGCGCCGTCGGGAACGACGAGGGTGAGAGAGCCGGCGCTGACTCCGGCGCGGATGTCGCTGGGCTGTGCGCCGCCGAAATCGGCATCCATCGACCCCGCACTCACCGTGAGATCGGCAGTGTCCACGTTCGCGAGGTCGAGTGTCGCGCGCCCGGCCGAGAGGTCGACGGTCACATCGTCCGCCGCGCCCGACACCGCGAGCTCCCCCGCCCCGACGTTCAGGTCCACGACGCCGAACTCACCGTCGGCGCGGACCGATCCGGCAGCCATCTGCACGTCGGCGTCCAGACCCTCCAGGGACTGGGGAAGCAGCAGCACGGCGCGTCCGCTGCCGCCGAAGATCCACCCCATGCCCCACTCCCACCGCGGAGACGCGACAGTGAGTGTGTCACCATCGCGCTCAAGGGTCCAGCGATCCCCTCCGAAAGGCGAGGTCACCTCGAGCTCGGCCTCGTCGACATCCGCGTACTCGACGGCCAGTGAGCCGGCGTTCAGCTCGATCGACAGAGCGTCGACACCCGCGACCGCGACGGTCCGCGAGTCGGTCGACACGGCTGCGGCGCGAACGGTGCTGAAAACGGCCCCGGCGATCGCCCCGAGCACGATGAGCGCGCCGAGAACGATCAGCAGCACCGCGACGACAGTCGAAGAGCCGCGCGTGACGGGCGAGTCCGGCGCTTCCCCGGGAGGAGTCGCCTGCGACTGCGACGCGGGAGTCTGCGCGGGCGACGGCGGGGTGAGATCGGTGGTCATGAGAGTTCTCCTGTCTGCGGCGGCAGTCCGCCGTGAGCGATGTGGGCGAGGGCTGCGAGCACCCGCCGGTTTCCGGAGTCGTCCTGCTCGAGTTCGAGCTTCTGGAAGACCGCCGTGATGTGTTTCTCGACGCTGCCCTCGCTGATGTGAAGGGTGCGTCCGATGGCCTGGTTGGACTTGCCCTCCGCGATCAGTGCCAACACCGTGGCTTCCCGTTCGGTCAGGCGACGCATCCGCTCGTCCCGCGCACGCCGACCCAGGAGCTGGGCGACGACCTCAGGGTCGAACACGGTGCCGCCCGCGGCGATGGTCTCCACGGATTCGAGGAACTCGGCGACATCGGCGACCCGATCCTTGAGCAGGTATCCGAGGGCGCCGCCGCGACCGGCGATGAGGTCGCTCGCGTAGCGCTCCTCCACGTACTGCGACAGAACGAGCACGGGAAGGTCGGGGCGAGCGGCGCGGAGGCTGACGGCTGCGCGGATGCCTTCATCCGTTCGCGTCGGGGGCAGCCGCACGTCCAGGATGCACAGCCCGGGGTCCACGTCGGCGACCGCTTCGGTCAGGCCATCGGTGTCGCCGAGAGCGGCGACCACGTCGTGGCCGGCATCCTCGAGCAACCGCACGAGACCCTCGCGCAGCAGGACGGAGTCCTCGCAGATCACGATGCGCATGGCAGGCTCACCTCCACCGTCGTCGGACCGCCGATGGGACTGTCGACGGAGAACGTGCCGCCGGCGCCGATCGCGCGGTTCGAGATCCCGTCGAGGCCCCCGCCCGGAATGACCCGAGCGCCACCGATGCCGTTGTCTTCGACACGGGCCCACAGGACCCCGCCCTCACGCTGCCGTACCAGCACGCGGGCCTCCGTAGCGCGCGAGTGCTTCGCCGCGTTGGTCAGGGCTTCCGCGATGACGAAGTAGGCGGCGGCCTCGGCGGTCGGTGCGCAGCGTTCGGTGATCCGGACATCGAGCACGACGGGCACGGGCGATCGCGCGGCCAGGGCAGACAGGGCAGCGTCGAGGCCGCGGTCGTCGAGAACCGAGGTGTGGATGCCGCGCGCCAGCTGTCGCAACTCCGTGATCGCCGCCTTCGTCGACGTGTGCGCCTCGGAGATGAGCTCCTTCGCGGCCGCCGGGTCGGTGTCGATCTTCTGCTGAGCAAGCCCGAGGGTCATGCCGACGGACACGAGCCGCGGCTGGACGCCATCGTGGAGGTCGCGCTCGATGCGCGTGCGTTCCACGTCCGCGGCGCGTACGGCTCCGGCCCGTTGCGCCTGGGACTGCCGCGCCTGCTCTGCCAGCACCGCTTCGCGCGAAGGGATCATGATGGCGCGCGCCAACACACCGTGCAGAAAGGCGAGGCCGACAATCGTCGCGAGCGCGAGAAGCGACGCGACGACCCCGACCGGAACCGCCCAGGCCGTGGACACGTCGATCCACGTGCTGCCGAGCCGAACAGCATCCGCCGTGCCCGCGTACAGCGGCGAGAACGCGAGCACGACCCCCGAGGCCGCGATCCCGACGAGGCTGAGGACGATCCAGCCGAGGACCGTCGCGATCGCGCCGTTGGCGACAGCGCGCCACATCCCGGGATCGATGAACTGGAGCCAGATCGTGTGGAGGAAGCCTCCGAAGCCGGACTTGTCGCTGCGGCGCGGGCGGCGAGGGGGCAGCCCGAAGCGGTAGAGCCCGTCGATGCGTGCATTCTCGAGCCAGCTGAGGGCGAACAGCACGTAGACGAAGAGGAGAAGGAACAGGAGACCGATGCCGAGGACCGGAAGCAGCCCGAGCCCGAGACCCAGCAGCGTCGCGAGCAGGGCGAACACGCCGGGCCCGATCACACCGAGTGCCGCGAGCTGAGCGGTGGCTCCGGCGATACGGGCGGGCGTCGCAACCGGCCGTGGTGGCGAATACGTTGTCGTCATGCCTCCACGCTAGGGTTCGGCATCCCTGTTCCGCTTCCCTGCCAGCCGGTCGAGTCCGCGGGGGATATCCCCCGGTTGACCTAGAACCTCTATGTACCTTGCTGTTCTATGTATATGATCGTCGCGAACAGGGAGCGCAGATGAAAGTCGGCAAGGATCTCGTCGCGGCAGCCGCGACACCGCTCGTGCTCGGCATCCTCGCGGAAGGCGAGTCCTACGGGTACTCGATCCTGCAACGGATTGCGGAGCTCTCGGACGGCGAACTCGAGTGGAGCGAAGGGATGCTGTACCCGCTGCTGCATCGGCTCGAGCGCCACGGGCAGATCGAGGCACGCTGGATCGAGGCCCCCACGGGCCGCCGTCGTAAGCAGTACCGGCTCAGCGCTGCAGGACGGGAGACGTTCGCCGAGCAGCGGCGGCAGTGGGCAGTCGTGTCTGGCGCGTTGCACCGCGTCTGGTCGACCGGCTGGTCAGGTCCCGAACCGGTGGGGGCGTGACGATGGAGACGACAGGCACCACGGATGCCGAGCTGGAACGACAGATCATGCAGTGGCGATCGTTCCTGCAGGCCCATCCTGCCCTGGGCGACGGTGATCTCGACGAGCTGGAGGATCACCTGCGTGACCGGATCGACGACCTGCGGAGCCGGGGGCTGACCCCGGACGAGGCGTTCCTCATCGCCGTGCGCAGGCTCGGCCGCGTCGACCAGCTCTCGCGGGAGTTCGCCCGGGAGCACTCCGATCGGCTCTGGAAGCAGCTCGTGCTGGGTTCCGCCGAATCCACACGGCCGAGCCGGGGAGGCCTGCTGGCTGTCGCGTTCGCGATGGTGGCAGCGGTGGTCATCAAGCTCCCGGCGCTGTGGGGCGCCCCCGACGAGGTGACGATGCGCAATGCACCGATCCTCATCCTCGGTGCGCTCGCGGCATATCTGCTGGTGCGCGGCTCCCGGGGATGGCGCACCTGGATCGCCGTCGCGGTGCCGTTCGCGGCTGCCGCCGTGATCGTCAACGCGTTCCCCTTCGCGCCGGGCGCCGACACGCTCCTGCTGACGGTATTGCACCTCACAGTCGCCCTGTGGATTGCGGTGGGCATCGCGTACGTGGGCTCCGGGTGGCGCAGCACCTCGGCGCGCATGGACTTCATCCGGTTCACCGGTGAGTGGGTCGTGTACCTCGCCCTCATCGCGATCGGCGGGGGCGTACTTGTGGCGCTGACGCTCGGGGTCTTCAGCGCGATCGGCGTCACGATCGAGGGTGTGGCCGAGGACTGGATCCTGCCGTGCGGTGCCGCGGGCGCTGTCGTCGTGGCGGCATGGCTCGTGGACGCCAAGAAGAGCGTCATCGAGAACATGGCACCCGTGCTGACCAAGCTGTTCACGCCGCTGTTCACCCTCCTGCTGCTGACGTTCCTCGCCGCGGCCGCGGTGCAGACGATCACCGCGAGCGCGGATGCCGAGACCGGGCTGCTGGGCATGGCTTCGCAGCGAGACGTCCTCATCATCTTCGACGTCACCCTCGTCGTCGTGTTGGGTCTGCTGCTCTACACCCTGTCGGCGCACAGATCTGACGCTCCCGCGAGCTGGTTCGACACGCTGCAGCTGGTCATGCTCGTCGCGGCCATCGCGGTGGATCTGCTCGTCCTCGCGGCCATGCTCACCCGAATCGGAGAGTTCGGCGCGAGCCCGAACAAGCTCGCATCGCTGGGGTTGAATCTCATCCTGCTCGCGTGCCTCGCCGGTGCAGCCTGGCTGCAGGTGGGGTACCTGCGAGGGAAGACCACGCATGCGGCGCGCGAGAGGTGGCAGACGGGTTTCCTGCCGGTCTATGCCGTGTGGGCGTTCGCGGTGGCCGCGATTCTGCCGCCGCTGTTCGCGTTCCAGTGAGCCGCCGCGCCGCGCGCTCCCGAACGAGCGCGCGGCGCTCCGTCAGCGACCGGAGACGTTTCCGAACAGCTTGGCGATGGGTGCCAGCACGAGCGGCCGCGCGGCGACCCAGGCGGCGGCGATCACGACGAGCGAGAGCACAAACAGCCAGAACCCGACCCAGTTGTCCGCGTCGGTCGCGGCGTACATGTGGTTGAGGTTGCGCAGGGCCCCGGTCGCGAACACGAGGATGACGTGGATGATGATGAACACGACGAAGTAGAGCATCACCGGGAAGTGCACCGCACGGGCCCACTCGACCGGGTACGCCTTGTTCAGCGCCTTCGCGTTCTTCGGCCAGATTCCACTCATCCGCACGCCGGTGATGATCGCCAGCGGCGCCGCGATGAACACCGTCGTGAAGTAAGCCAGCTGCTGCAGCGAGTTGTAGTTGACCCACCCGTTTTCGGTCGGCCAGTCCAGCGACACGTACTGCAACGCTGCCGAGAGCGCGTTGGGGAAGACGTCCCACGACGTCGGGACGATCCGCATCCACTGTCCGGTGACCAACAGCAGCACGACGAAGATCACGCCGTTGACGATCCACAGGATGTCGAGGGCCTGGTGGAACCAGATCGTCAGGCTCACCTTGCCCTTGGGGTTGTTGCGTGGCGCCCAGAACACGCTGGGCCGCTTCTCGGTGCGGATCGTGAGCCCCGACCGGATGATCAGCACCATCAGGAACACGTTGAAGAAGTGCTGCCAGCCCAGCCACGCGGGGAACCCGACCGGCGCGCCCTCGGGCAGGTGGTACTCGCCCGGATAGGTTGCGAGGAAGTCCTGCATCCCGTCGAGGGAGATCAGCCAGCGCACCGCGAGAACCGCCATTGCGGCCGCAAACAGCAGCCCCAGGCCACCGACGATCACCGTTCCGGCCCACTGGGATTTCGTGAAGGGGCCGATGCGAGCGGGCTCCGGTCGGGGCGCCGGGCGCGTCCGCGCGGATGCCCCCTCCCAGACCGTCGGCGTGAACGGAAGCGGCACGGTGACGTCGTACGCCGGGCGCTCGGCGACCGCGACGGCGGTGTCAGACTCGGTGGCGACAGCGTCGGCATCCGGGTGCGCTTCGTGTGCCTCAACACGCCGTACGCCCCCGTCGGAACCGACGCCCTGCGACACACGAACCTCGGCGCCGGATGCCGCTATCGCCGCGACCATCTCGGCGGTCGGCCACGGCTCACCGCCGGCGACGCGAGGCAGTCCCCGACGAACGACGCGCGAGGATCGTTCGGTTGCCTCAAACCGCTCTTCGGCCGTGGCGGGCACGGCGTGTTGCGGCACGTCAGCGGGCGCGGATGCCACAACGGAGGGCGCAGCGGCGGGGGCGGGTGCGGCGGGGGCGGCGGATGCGGGGGGCCAGGGGTCGCCGCCCGGCACGCGAGGCAGACCTCGGCGCACGGTCCGCGCTGCCGACACGGCGGGAGCGGCATCCGCCACCGCCGGCGCTGCGGCTTCGTGCGCCGACGTCGCGGCTTCGTTCGACACCTCCGCAGGGCTTACGCTCGCTGACGCTGCACCGTCTGCGGGCCCGGATGCGGCGGCGGATGCTGCGGGCACGGATGCGGCAGCCGCCGCGGTACCGGGCACTTCGCCGGCGGGGGGCCAGGGTTCGCCCCCGGGGATGCGGGGCAGTCCGCGACGCAGGGTGCGCCCGTAGGTCGCCATCGCGTCAGGCCTTCTTCGCCTGCAGCGTCTCGATCAGCTGCGGGACGACGGTGAACAGGTCGCCGACGACACCGAAGTCGGCGATCTCGAAGATCGGGGCGTCGGCGTCCTTGTTGATCGCGACGATCGTCTTGGCCGTCTGCATCCCCGCCTTGTGCTGGATCGCCCCCGAGATCCCGAGGGCGACATACAGCTGCGGCGCGACGGAGACGCCGGTCTGTCCCACCTGAGCGGACTGCGCGATGTAGCCCGCATCGACCGCGGCGCGCGAGGCACCCACGGCGGCGCCGAGCACATCGGCGAGCTGCTCGACGAGCGCGAACTTCTCCTCCGAGCCCAGCCCGCGCCCTCCTGACACGACCTTGGCCGCTCCCCGCAGCTCCGGACGGGCGGAGGTCACGACGACCTCGTCGACCGACCCGATGGTCGCGGCCTTGCGGCCGGATGCTGCGACCTCGAGCTTCTCCACCACGAGGGGCTGCGCCTGCGCGCGAGCGTCGACAGCCCCCTGACGCACGGTGATCACGGGGGCGCCGAACGTCGCCGCAGCCTGCACGTTGTACGCGCCACCGTACACGGAGTGGTGCGCGACGATCCCCTCGTCATCGCGCGTGACGCCCACGGCATCGACGCACAGCGCCGCACGAGCGCGGGCAGCATACCGGCCCGCAGTTTCGCGCGACTCGATCGAGTGCGACAGCAGCACAGCATCCGGGTTCACGAACGCGGCAGCAGCGGCAACGGCATCCGTCGCCGGCACCCCCAGCGCCTGGCCGTGACCGGCGGGCGTCGCCGTCAGCACGAGGGCCGCGCCCTGCTCGGCAGCCGCGGGAGCGAGCGCCTCGGCGTGCTCCCCGACGATCAGCGCGACCGGGGTTCCCACACCGGCCGCGGCACCGATCAGACCCGCACTGCTGGCCGCGAGCGCGCCACCGGGAGTGACATCCAAAACGACCAGCACCGCATCCGCTGCGATATCCACCATCATCCGCCCCTTACGCCAACCGGTTCGAGATCAGGAACTCCGCGAGCTGCACGCCCGCGTCCCCCTCATCGACGACCTTCACACCCGCAGACCGCGGTGGCTTCTGCGCCACCGCGATCATGATCGACCGCGCCGCATCCGGGTCGTCGGCGGCGACGCCGAGATCCGCGAGCGACACCACCTCGACCGGCTTCTTCTTCGCCGCCATGATCCCCTTGAAGTTGGGGAAACGAGCATCGGGCAGCCGCTCCGTGATCGAGATCACCGCGGGAAGCTCGGCGGATGCCGTCATCGAGCCGCCGTCGACGGACCGTTCGCCAGAGACCTCCGTCTCGGTGATCGTCACGCTGTTCATGCTCGTGATGCTCGGCACGTCCAACAGCTCGGCGAGCATCGACGCCATGACGCCCCCGGAGCCGTCCGTCGATTGATTCCCCGTGATCACGAGGTCGAACCCGGCCCGCGTGATCGCGGCAGCCAGCGTCTGGGCGGTCAGTCCCAGATCCGCGCCCAGGAGCGCATCGTCCACGACATGAACGGCCGAGGCGGCGCCCATCGCGAGCGCCTTACGCACCGAACCGGATGCGGACTCCGGCGCCATCATGACAACGACGACCTCGGTGCCGGGGTTGGCATCCGCGTACGAGAGCGCGACCTCGAGCGACCGCTCGCCGATCTCGTCGATGACGGCTTCGCTGGCACCGCGATCAGCCAAGCCCGTCTCGAGATTCAGCACCCGATCCCCCCACGTGTCGGGGACCTCCTTCACCAGGACGAGAATCCTCATCGCGCTCCTCCTTCTTGCATCGAGTCTATGGGCGGCTGTCGAACGGGATCCGGTCACCGGCCGGTGAAGCGGGGGGTCCGCTTCTCGCGGAACGCCGCCATGCCTTCCTTCTGGTCGTCCAGGGCGAACAGGGCGGCAAACGCCTGCCGCTCGAATCGCAGGCCCTCGGCCAGTCCGCTCTCCTGCGAAGCCCGCAGCGCCTCCTTGGCCGCGTATGCGACCGGCAGGGACTTGGCCGCAATCGACTCGGCGACGGTCATCGCCTCCGCGGCGAGGTCTGCCGCGGGGACGACCCGGGAGACGAGTCCTGCCCGCTCGGCTTCGGCGGCATCCATCATCCGACCCGTCAGGACGAGCTCGGCGGCCTTGTAGTACCCGATCGCGCGCGTGAGGCGCTGCGTACCGCCCAGTCCGGGGATGACGCCGAGGTTGATCTCGGGTTGCCCGAACGTCGCGGTGTCAGCGGCGAGGATGATGTCGCAGCTCATCGCGAGCTCGCATCCGCCTCCGAGCGCGAAGCCTGCGACCGCCGCGACAATCGGTGTGCGCGCGGCGGCAAGAGCCACCAACCCCGCGAACGGGCTCGCGACGGTCATGTCGCGCACCGACTTGTCGGCCATCTCCTTGATGTCGGCTCCCGCGGCGAACGCACGTTCCGAGCCGGTCAGCACGATGCATCCGATCTGCTCGTCAGCGTCGAAGGCCGCCACGGCGGCACCGAGCTCGCTCGCGAGGGTGGAGTTGAGGGCGTTGAGAGCCTCGGGCCGGTGCAGTTCGATCCAGCCGACGCGGCCCCGCGTCTCGACGATGATCGTCTCGAACTCTCCGATGAATTCGCTCATGTCCGCTCTCCTCTCGCGCTGCTGCGCGACACTGCGTGGGGTCAGCCCGCGTTGATCCTGCCTATAGCACGAGCGCGATGCCAACCGGTTGTAGGTGGGCTACAGCCGTTCGATGATGGTGGCGTTGGCCATCCCGCCACCCTCGCACATCGTCTGCAGCCCGTAGCGTCCGCCGGTGTGCTCGAGGTAGGCGACGAGGGTTCCGAGGAGCCGTGTGCCGGAGGCGCCCACGGCGTGGCCCAGTGCGATCGCTCCGCCCCACGGATTGAGCTTGGCCGGGTCGGCCTCCAGCTCGCGCAGCCACGCGAGGGGAACGGATGCGAACGCCTCATTCACCTCGTACGCATCCAGGTCCTCGATCGACAGGCCGGTGCGTTCCAGAATGCGGCGCGTCGCGGGGATCGGCGCGGTGAGCATCATGACCGGATCGTCGCCGACCACGGCGAACGCGTGAAACCGCGCCCGAGGGGTGAGTCCCAGCGCGTGGGCACGGTCCTCGCTCATGATGAGGGCGGCCGAGGCGGCATCCGTCAGCGGTGAGGAGTTTCCGGCCGTGATCTGCCAGCGGAGGTCGGGAAAGCGCTCGACCAGATCGTCGGCACGGAAGGCGGGCGAGAGTCCGGCGAGCTGGTCGACCGTCGTCGCGGGGCGGATGGTCTCGTCGGTCTCGACAAGGCCGTCGGGAGTGCGCACCGGCAGCAGGTCGGATGCGAACCGGCCGGCCGACGCGGCCTCGGCTGCCCGCCGATGCGACCGCGCTGCGTACGCGTCGAGCTCCGCCCGCGTGAGGCCCCACCGCTGGGCGATGAGTTCCGCCGAGACGCCCTGGTTCACGAGTCCGTCGGGATAGCGACGCTGGATGCCGTCAGCACTCGCGCCACCCGTGCCCGATGAGCCCAGCGGAACGCGGCTCATGGACTCCACCCCCGCCGCGATGACGACGTCGTATGCCCCGGCGATGATGCCCTGGGCGGCGAAGTGGACGGCTTGCTGACTCGAACCGCACTGCCGATCGATCGTGGCGGCCGGCACGGTCTCATCGAACCCGGCCGCCAGGACCGCCTGGCGCGCGATGTTGGCGGCCTGATCGCCGGTCTGACTGACGCACCCCATGAGGACGTCATCCACCTGACGCGAATCGAGCCCGTTGCGCTCGAGGAGTGCGCTCAGCGTGCCCGCCGCGAGGTCGACGGGATGAACACGTGAGAGGGCGCCGCCGGGCTTGCCTCGCCCGGAGGGCGTCCGGACGACGTCGACGATGACGGCTGCGGTCATTCTGCGGCTTCTTCGGGTCGTTCCCGCACATCGATCGCCGAGGTGTCGGGCACATAGCCTTCGACGTGGCGCTCGTCGTGACCGGTGTAGGCGGAGAGTGGACGGATGAGGGCGTTCGAGGCCTGCTGCTCCATGATGTGCGCCGTCCAGCCCGTGACGCGTGCGGCCACGAACAGGGGCGTGAAGGTCAGGGTGTCGAAACCGATCAGGCTGTACGCGGGCCCCGACGGATAGTCGAGGTTCGGATAGATGCCCTTGCGCGCGATGAACTCCGACTCGAGCGCGTCATAGAGCGCCGCGACGTCCGGCCGGTCATAGTGGGCAACGAGGGTGTCCAGCGCCGCCTTCATCGTGGGAACCCGCGAGTCACCGCGCTTGTACACCCGGTGGCCGAAGCCCATGATCTTGCGCTTCTGCGCGAGCGCGGTGTCGAGCCACGCGGTGACATTCTCGGCGGAGCCGATCTCGTCGAAGATGTGCAGCACGGCCTCGTTCGCCCCACCGTGCAGCGGGCCCTTCAGCGCGCCGATCGCCCCGACAACGGCGGAGTAGAGGTCGCTCATGGTGGAGGTGATGACCCGTGCCGTGAAGGTCGACGCGTTGAACGAGTGCTCGGCGTAGAGGATCAGCGACCGGTTGAACGCGTCGACGACGACCTCGTCGTGCTCCTCACCGAAGGTCATCCACAGGAAGTTGGCGGCGTAGTCAAGGTCCTCACGCGGTGCGACCGGGTCCAGGCCCCGGCGGCGGCGCTGCCCGTAGGCGACGATCGCCGGCAATGCGGCGAACAGACGGATGCTGCGCTGAAGGTTCTCTTCAGGGCTTGCGGTGTCGAGCACCGACGCGGAGCCGCGCGTGTCGTTGGCGCCGATGACGCTGACGGCGGTGCGCACCTCGTCCATGGGGTGCGCACCGAGGGGAAGCAGGTCGATCGCCGCCTTGACGTTGTCGGCGAGGGCGCGATGCGCGCGCTCGGTGTCGCGCAGGGAAGCCAGCTGGGCATCCGTCGGCAACTCCCCTTGCCACAGCAGGTACGCCACGGCGTCGAACGGCTGCGTGGCCGCGAGCTCCTGAACGGGATAGCCGCGATAGAGCAGGCTGTTCGTTTCGGGATTGACCTTGCTGACAGCTGTGACGTCGGCGATGACGCCGACGAGGCCCTTGCGGATGTCTTCGGTCACGGGATGCTCCTTTGCAATGTGTCGGTGCGCCTGGCCCGTCTGCCCGGACTCGGCTGACTGATCAGGATCGGTCGACGGAGAAGGTGTAGATGTTCGTGTCGAAGCGGCTGTAGCTCTCGTAGTCGATCAGCTCGTAGAGATCGGCACGGTGCTGCATCTGATCCAGCTGGCCGGTCAGGCTCCCGTCGTCGATCAGGGTGTCCAGCGCCCGCTCGGCCGCCCCCATCGCCATCCGCAGCAGCGAAACGGGCCAGATGACGATGTTCATGCCGACGTCGCGGAGCTGGTCCACCGTGAACAGGTCGCTCTTGCCGAACTCGGTCATGTTCGCCAGCAGGGGCACGTCGATCGCGGCGCGCATCGCCTCGAACTCCGACAGGTCGCGCATCGCCTCGGGGAAGATCGCGTCGGCCCCGGCATCCACGAGGGCCTTCGCGCGGTCGATGGCGGCATCCAGCCCCTCGACGGCGCGGATGTCGGTGCGCGCCATGATGAGGAAGTCGGGGTCGCGGCGGGCCTCGACGGCGGCGCGGATGCGTTTGATCGCCGTGTCGGCGTCGACCACCGACTTCCCGTCAAGATGACCGCACCGCTTGGGGTTGACCTGATCCTCGATGTGGGCGCCCGAGACTCCGGCATCCTCGAGCGTCTGGATCGTGCGGGCGACGTTCATCGGCTCACCGAAGCCCGTGTCGGCGTCGATGAGCGTCGGCAGATTCGTGACGCGGGCGATCTGGGCGCCGCGCCCGGCGACCTCGGTCGCGGTGGTGAGGCCGATGTCGGGGAGCCCGAGGTCGGCCGAGAGTACCGCACCCGAGACATAGACGCCCTCGAACCCCTTGCGCTCGATCAGCTGCGCAGAGAGGGGGTTGAACGCACCGGGAAAGCGCAGCAGCTCCCCCGACGCGAGGCGTTCGCGCAGCGCGCGGCGCTTGTCGGCGGCTGGTGCTGTCGCAGACAGCATCAGAACAGACCCTTGGGGGCCGGGGCAGAGGCCAGGATGCCGAACGTCGCGACGATGTTGAGCTGTCCCACCTCGATGGCCGAGAGCTCCGGAAGGCGCTGCGCGAGGTCGAGAAAGCGCTCGATCTCCTCAGGCCTCAGCACCGGCTCGGCAAGCAGCCGGAACTTGCGGATGTAGTCCTCGCGGGCGAACGGCCGGGCCCCGAGCGGATGCGCGTCGGCGACGGCGATCTCGTCGACGAGCGTCGTCCCATCGGTCAGCGTGATCTCGACCCGACCACCAAAGGCCTTCTCGTCCGGGTCCTCGGAGTGGTAGCGGCGCGTCCACTCGGCATCCTCGGCGGTCGTGATCTTGTGCCACAGCTCGACGGTGTCGGGTCGCGCCGCTCTCTCGGGCAGGTATGAGTCGACATGGTGCCACGCGCCGTCCTGCAGGGCGACCGCGAAGATGTAGGGGATCGAGTGGTCGAGGGTCTCGCGGGAGGCGTGCGGGTCGTACTTCTGGGGGTCGTTCGCGCCCGACCCGATGACGTAGTGGGTGTGGTGGCTGGTGTGCAGCACGATGCTCGCGATGTTCGCGGGGTCGCGCAGGTCGGGCCGCTCGGTGCCGAGCCGGCGGGCGAGGTCGATCCACGCCTGCGCCTGGTACTCCGCCGAGTGCTCTTTCGTGTACGAGTCGAGGATCGCCCGCTTGGGCTCTCCCGGCCCGGGAAGCGGCACGTCGTACGCGGCATCCTTGCCATCGAGCATCCAGGCGATGACCCCGTCTTCTCCCTCGTAGATGGGGCTCGGGCTGGTCTCGCCGCGCATCGCGCGGTCCACGGCCTCGACCGCCATCTTCCCGGCGAAGGCCGGGGCGTGGGCCTTCCAGGTCGAGATCTCGCCCTTGCGGGACTGGCGGGTTGCGGTCGTCGTGTGCAGCGCCTGCCCCACCGCCTGGTAGATCGTCTCGGCATCCAGGCCCAGCAGCGTGCCGATGCCGGCGGCAGCCGACGGGCCGAGGTGGGCGACGTGGTCGATTTTGTGCTTGTGGAGCGAGATCGCCCGCACGAGGTCCATCTGGATCTCGTAGCCGGTGGCGATCCCGCGAACGAGCGCTGCACCGTCGGTACCGACGTGCTGCGCGACGGCAAGGATCGGCGGGATGTTGTCACCCGGATGCGAGTACTCGGCCGCCAGGAACGTGTCGTGGTAGTCGAGCTCTCGCACCGCGACCCCGTTAGCCCACGCCGCCCACTCGGGGCTCGTACGCCGCTCGTTCGCGCAGCCGAAGACGGTGGCTCCCGCGCCGCTGACCGAGACCGCGTGGTCGAGCGCCTGCTGGCGGGCCGCGCTCACGGGTCGTCGGGTGAGGGATGCCGCGGCAACTGACGCGTTGTCGATGACGCGGTTGATGATCATGTCGACGACTTCGGGCTCGACGGGCACCGGATCGGCAGCGACCTCGGCAATGTGCCAGGCGAGCTGGCCCTCGCGGGGGAGGTTCTCGTCGCTGCGGTGGACGCGGACGTGGTGCGTGATGGTCATGCTGCTCCGGGTTCGGTGCGGGCCTCCGAGAGAGAGGCGAGGATGCTGGTGAGGGCATTGTGCAGATGCACGTGAGTCGCGTGGGCGGCAAGGTCGGGGTCCTGAGCGGCGATCGCGGCGGCGATGAGACGGTGCTCACCGACGGATGCACTCAGCCGCGTCGGGTTCTCGCGCGCGAGACGGCGGACTCGGACCAGGTGTGTCCGGATCGTGCGGAGTGCCGAGCTCAGATAGGCGTTGTCGACAGCGGCATCGAGTGCCGCCTCGAACCGGGAGATCAGCTCGTAGTAGCGCTCCCGCCCCTCGCCCCGCAGTGACGTGCGGTCGAACTCAGCGGCGAGCGCAGCGAACTCGGCGGGGTCGGCTCGCGTCGCGGCGATCCGCGCCGCCGCCTCCTCGAGGGCGCGGCGGAACTCGAAGAGGGCGCGGATGTCGTCGGCATCCACGTCGGAGACAACCGTCACCCGAGGCGACTGCTGCACGACGAGCCCGTCCGCCGCGAGGCGCGCGATCGCCTCGCGCAGCGGGGTCCGGCTCACCCCCAGGCGTGCGGCCTGCTCGACCTCGCCCAGAACAGCGCCGGCCGGGAGGACGCCGTGCTGGATCTCCGTGAGGAGCATGCGGTACGCACGATCGCTCGCCCTCATCGGCGCCTCCCGTCTCTTGTATACACAAAGTAGCACTCGGTGTGACTAGCGCACACTTCTCGGCTCTTGCGTATACAAAGAGGACGCAACGGGTGACGAAGGCGCTAGCCCTCGGTCGCGCCCGGCGCGCCCTCGTACAGGCCGATCACGTTTCCTTCGGGGTCCGTGATCACCGCCCACCAGCTCGCGTCGTCGATCGGCTGTTTGGGGAGCAGGATCGAGCCGCCGGCATCCGTCGCGGCCGCCAGAGTCTCGTCGATCGAGTCGACCTCGACGTACGATCGCGGCTGCGTGAACCCCTCGCTCCGCGGGGCGAGTCCGCCGCCACTGATCTGGTTGGGTGCCTGCCACATGGGGTAGCCCTCGAATCCGGGGAGCTCCCGAATCTGCCAGCCGAAGAGCCGTTCGTAGAACTGCGTCGCGGCCTTCATGTCCGCAACCGGAATATCGATGTGGGTGATGTCTCCGTGAGCCATGGCGTCCTCCTCCGTGAGCGCTGCGTCGCGGGCCGCGCGACGCAGCCAGTCTGATCCGTGCGGGGGCCGGCGACAAGAGGACTCGTCACACCGGATGTCCGGACTGTGCCGTGCAACGATGAAGCGATGAATGCGGAGGCCGAGGCTGAACTGCGTGCGCTCCGGGCCCGGGCGTACGGCCCGGACGCGGACATCCTCAGCGATCCCGCGGCGTACGAGCGGCTCCAACAGCTCGAGGCGGACGCGCGACGCGAGCAGGAACCGGATGTCGCGGACGGGGCACCGCCTGCGCCCGTGTCGACGCCGTCAGCGCAGACCGACCTGGCCGGGCAGGCCGCGCCGGCCCGGCCAGCGGATGAGCCATCGGAAATCGACTCTGCGGCCGACCCCGGGCGTCCAGAGCGGGCGGTGTCGTCGCCTCTGACGCGGACGCCGCCGCTCGCGCGAGCCCTCTGGATCGTGTCGATCGCCGCCGCCGCGACGCTCGCGGCATCCGTCACCTGGGCGCTTGCATCGATTCCGGTGATCTCCGACCAGACCGGCGCACGACAGGTCGCCGCACTGGAGCCCGACCCGTCTGTCGAGGCGCCGCCGTTCTTCGGGGATCCCTCGCAGCAGTCCGCCGGCTACCGGTTCGCCGGGTTCACCGTGACGAGGGTTCTCAACAGCACGTATGGCCCAGGCGGTGAGTGCCTCGTGATCTTCACGACCGATCAGCGCGATCAGGACCCAGAGTCCTTCTCGGGGAACCTGTACTCCGGCTGCGGTACGGGAACGTTCCCCGCGATCGTCGCGGTACCGCTCGCTGCGGATGCCCCCGCAGAGGCGCTCGAACGCTTCGGCGAGGGCACCGAGCTGCAGTTCATACTGGTCGGCGATCGGGTAGGTGTCTACTCGGATGCGGAACTGACCCCACCGCTCACCCGACCGCGCGACCACCGAGCACGGCAGCCAACGCCGTGAGCACGGGCCGCTGTGAGGCGGTGAGCTTCTCGGCGGCGGCAGCCGGCGGCAGCCAGGCGATGCGATCGACCTCCGGAAAACGCGCGCGCCGACCCGACCCCGGCGGCCACTCGAGCTCGAACTCACCGAACACGAGATCGGAGAGATCGAGGGCGGAGCCGTCGACCGCGTAGACGGTGATGACCTTGCGGGCAGCGGGGAAGGATCCGAGCTCGATCGGCTCGCCGGCGGGAGGCTCCACACCGAGTTCCTCGCGGAACTCCCGCCGCGCGGCCTCGAGCGCAGACTCCACCGCGGGGTCGAACTCTCCCTTGGGGATCGTCCACGCTCCCGCATCCTTGCGCTGCCAGAACGGCCCACCCATATGGGCGATCAAGACCTCGAACGACGTCGGGGGATGGTCCGACGACGAGAGGCGGCGATAGGCCAGCAGGCCCGCACTCAGGGTGACCACGAACTGTCACCGCCGCGACGGCGCAGAGCTGTGCGCAAACTGCGCACCAGCAGCAGGAGACCGCCGAGGCCCACGACGCTGCCCAGGAACGGGAACAGCGGCACATCGTCGGTCAGCGGCGGACCGCCGGATGAGATCGCGAGGGCGATTCCGGTCGCCAACAGCGTGACCCCGACGATCGTGCTCGTCACCTGACCCAGCAGTCCCTCGATCCACCGCCGCTCCCCCGTTCCCTCGAACGAGCGCAGGCGCACCGAGAAGGTGCCTGCCTCGAGCGAGCGCGAGATGTTCTCGATGCGACGCGGCACACGGCGTACCTGTTCCAGCGCGAGCGCGAGCTGCGTCTGCGCCGACAGGGCAGCGGTCCGCAGCGACAGCATGCTGCGAGCGAAGTGCGGTGCGCGCGTGAGCGCCTGACCGACCATGTCGTAGCCCGGCGCGACCCGACGAAGGCTTCCTTCGAGCGAACCGAGCGTCCGGAACACCAGGAGCAGCGACGGCGGCAGCGCCAGCCGGTGATGGCGCAAGGTGTCCAGAAGGAGCCGGAAGACATCCTCACCGGCGGGCGCGTTGCGAACACGCGTGATGATGGCGCCGATGTCCCGCTGGAGAGCTGCCTGATCGACGCCGCTCGGATCGGGCTCGCACAGCAGGAGCACGATATCGGTCGCGGCCCGGTCGTCGTCGGCGGCGATCGCGGTCAGCAGCGGCACAAGGAGCCGCCGCATGCTCGCCTCCAGCACGCCCACAGCACCGAAGTCGATGAGCGCGACAGCCCCGTCGTCGCACAGAATCAGGTTCCCCGGGTGAAGGTCGGCGTGGAACACCCCGCGCACCGCGATCTGCTCGAACACGGCGTCGAGTACGCCGTCGGCAAGCGCACGAGCGTCGCCGGGCTCGAGCGCTCCCGGGGGGAGCTTGCCGAAGGGCAGGCCGTCGATGCGCTCCTGGACGATCATCCGCTGCGTGCACAACTCTCGGAACGTCTCGGGGATGCGCAGCGGCATCGCGTGAGTCTTCGCGATGGCCCCGCGCAGCATCTCAGCGTTTGCCACCTCGACGCGGTAGTCCAGCTCCTCGGTCAGCGCACGAGAGAACTCGGTGACCAGAGCCACTGCGCCGTAGTCGGCTGCCCAGTCGGTGCGCCGCTCGGCATCGCGCGCCAGGCGCTCGAGTATGTCGAGATCCGTGGTGACCTGTGCGCGCGCCGACGGACGCTGGATCTTCACGACGACGCGCTCGCCCGAGACGAGGGTCGCCGCGTGCACCTGGGCAACGGATGCGGCAGCCAGGGGCTCCGGCTCGATCGACGCGAAGACGTCGGCGATCGGTCGCCCCAGCTCCGCACGGATCGCCGCCTCGGCATCCGACCACGGGATCGGCGTGGAGTCCATCTGCAGCGTGGCCAGCGCATCGATGAGATCCCGGGGCAGCACATCCTCCCGGGTGGACAGCACCTGTCCGAGCTTCACGAATGTGACGCCCGCCTCGGCGAGGGCTGCGACCAGCGCCTGCGGAAGCGCGTCGCGCGCTGCATGCGAGCGGCCGCGGTACATCCCGAGACCGTGACGGGAGGCGATCGCAACGATCTGCGCATAACGCCGCGCGCGATCGCGCCGCCGGAACGCGTCGCGCACCATCGTGACGGGATTCCCGAGGGGGCGACTGGGCCACAGGAACTCCAGCGTGACCAACACGATCACGACCACGGCGAAGATCCAGCCCAGAACGAGAGCGACGAACGCGAGCACGATCGGGCTGTCGACGAGCACCCGGTCCCCGTCGATGACGTCGGTCTGCTCGAACACCCAGCCGGTCAGCGGAAGCGACCCGAGAAAGACGACCGCGGAGGTCACGAGCGCTCGGATCCACCCGATCTGCGCGTCAAGGAGCCGTCTGCTGACCCATGCCGAGAGCATGGCGAAGGCGACCGTGAGCAGAAGAACAGCGAGCCATACCGGCATGCCCCGATTGTGTCAGGCGGGGCTCCGGCGCGCATGGTCCGATGCCGCGAGCCCTGGGGTGTCCACCTCGACCGTCTACGCTGTGTCGCGACGCCGTGCCGCCGCGGCGGTTCTGACCGGCCCGGGAGAGACCGATGGAAGAGACGACCGTTGCTGCAGCGCCCGCGGGGCGCTTCGCCGGCGAAGCACTGAACGACCGGATGCGGGTCTGGCGCGGCATCCGGTACGCGCAGGCCCCCACGGGCGATGCGCGATGGCGGGACCCGGTCGCTGCCCCACCAGCGCCCGCCGACACGGTGGTCGAGGCCACCCGGTTCGGCGCGATTGCGCCGCAGAAGGCGAACCCCGCCATGGATCTCGGACCCGATCCCCAGATGTCGGAGGACTGCCTGTTCCTCAACATCTGGAGCGCAGCGGATGCCGACAGTCCGGCGCCGGTCATGGTGTGGTTGCATGGCGGCGCATATACCTTCGGCTCCAGCAGCCAGCCCGTCTACGACGGCGAATCTCTTGCCGCGCACGGCGTCGTGGTGGTGACGATCAACTACCGGATCGGAGCCCTCGGGTTCCTCGACCTGTCGAGCGTGTCCGGCCCGGACCATCCGTTCGACGGCAACCTGGCTCTCAAGGACGTGCTGCTCGCGCTGCGCTGGGTGCAGCGCAACATCGCCGCGTTCGGAGGCGACCCGGAGCGGGTCACCGTCTTCGGCGAGTCCGCCGGCGCGGGACTGGTCACCACGCTTCTGGCAGTCCCCAGCGCGGAGGGCCTGTTCTCGCGGGCGATCGCGGAATCCTCGCCGGTCTCGAGTGTGTACGACGCGGCGCGGGCCGCGAGCGTCACGGAACTGTTCCTCGCGGCCGTGGGGCAAACGGATGCCGCGACGCTGCGATCCCTGCCGGCCGACGCGATCGTCGAGGCGGGTATGACGGTGTTCGCTCAGGTGCCCGCGCAGCATCCGGGTACCATCGCGTTCGGTCCTGTCATCGACGGCGAGCTCCTCCCCGAGGCTCCCGCGACGGTCCTGGCCGAGGGTCGCGGGCTGCCGGTACCGCTGCTGATCGGCACCAACAAGGACGAGGCTTCGCTGTTCCGGATGATGAAATCGCCCCTCATGCCGATCCGGGAGGAGCAGATCGAGCAGATGCTCGCCGAGCTCGGGACCGAGCGACCGGGGGTCGACCTGCCGTCGATGGCGCAGGTACTCACGGCCTACGAGGGAGTTCGTCACCACGCCGTCGGGCTGGGCATCGCGCGCGACATCGGATTTCGGATGCCGACCCTGTGGGCCGCCGAAGGCCACTCGGACGCCGCGCCGGTGTGGCTGTACCGGTTCGACCACGCGACTCCCATGCTGCACCTCCTGCGGATCGGCGCGACGCACGCGACCGAGCTCCCGTACGTGTGGGGGACGTTCGGGCGCCGCGCGCACGACCTCACCTTCCGGCTGGGCGGTCGCCACGAGGCCGAACGGATCTCAGCCCGGATGCAACAGCGCTGGACCGCATTCGCCAGAGGGGAGGCTCCGAACGCCGACGGCGGCGTGGCGTGGCCCCCGTTCGACAGGAACGGTCGGGCGACGCTCGTGATCGAGGCCGAGGACCGTGTGGTCGCCGACCTCGATCTGGAGCTGCGTGCAGGCTGGGGTGACGAGGTCCTCGCCTTCCCCTGAGCCGGGACTACGAGCGGGTCTTCGGCGAGGACTCCTCGGTCAGTGCCGGGTCGGTCACGGCGACCGAGCCCAGGGCCTGGTCGATGGCTGCCATGGTGTCGGCATCCAGCACCACACCCGAAGCCTTGACGGTGTCCTCGAGCTGCTCCGGTCGCGATGCTCCGACGAGGGCTGCCGAGACATTGGGGTTCTGCAGCACCCACGCGATCGCGAGCTGCGGCAGAGTGAGCCCGGCCTGCTCGGCGATCGGATGCAGCTTCTGCACGGCCTCGAGGACGTCATCGGTCATGAAGCGCTTGATGAACCCGGCGCCGCTCTTCTCATCCGTCGCCCGGGAACCGGCAGGCGCCGGCTGGCCGGGACGGTACTTGCCGCTGAGCACTCCCTGCGCCATCGGCGACCAGACGATCTGCGAAATCCCGAGCTCGTGAGAGGTCGGGATCACCTTCCCCTCGATGACCCGCCACAGGGCGGAGTACTGCGGCTGGTTCGAGACGAGCTGGATGCCCAGCTCGGTGGCCAGCTCGTGCCCGGCGCGCAACTGCTCGGCCGTCCACTCGCTGACGCCGATGTAGAGCGCCTTGCCGTGGCGTACGACGTCGGCGAAGGCCTGCATCGTCTCCTCCAACGGCGTCTCGTAGTCGTACCGGTGGGCTTGGTAGAGGTCGACGTAGTCGGTACCGAGTCGGCGGAGCGACCCGTTGATGCCGTCCATGATGTGCTTGCGCGAGAGCCCGGAGTCGTTGGCGCCGGCGGGCCCGATGGGCCAGTACACCTTCGTGAAGATCTCCAGGGACTCCCGACGCTGACCCTTCAGCGCCTCGCCCAGGACCTCTTCGGCGACCGTGTTGGCGTACACGTCTGCGGTGTCGAAGCTCGTGATGCCGAGATCCAGTGCGCGGTGGACGGTGGCGATCGCGGCGTCGTTCTCGACCTGGGACCCGTGGGTGATCCAGTTTCCGTAGGTGATCTCCGTGACCTTGAAGCCGCTGTTGCCGAGGTAGCGATAGTTGACCATTGCTCCACGCTAGCTCCCGTCGCGTGGCACGGGCGCGCAGATCCATGTCGAGGCTCTCGCCGTAGGCTGATTCCCGTGGGCACGGAGGCATGCGAGGTCACGGTCGGCACGGGCAGGCTGCGCGGTACGACGACGGACGGCATCCGTCGCTTCGCCGGGGTGCCGTACGCCCAGCCGCCCTTCGGTCCGCGCCGGTTCCACCTGCCGCAGCCCGTGACCGCCTGGGAGGGGGTCCGCGACGCAGAGACGTTCGGCCCGCCCGCACCGCAGGATCCCTATCGCGGGCCGATCGGCGAGCTCCTCCCGAGTCTTGTCGCCGATGGCCGCGCCCAGGACATCCTGACCCTCAACGTGTGGTCGCCAGAGGATGCCCGCGCACTCCCCGTGGTCGTGTGGATCCACGGCGGCGCCTTCGAGCGCGGCGGATCCGCGCTCGAAGGATACGACGGCACGACCTTCGCCCGTGACGACGTCGTGTTCGTGTCGGTCAACTACCGGCTCGGCTCCGAGGGATTCTCCGTGCTCGAGGATGCCCCCCGAAATCTCGGCCTGGAGGATGTGGCAGCCGCCCTGCGGTGGACGCACGCCGAGATCGCCGCGTTCGGGGGCGATCCTGACCGCATCACCGTGATGGGCGAGTCCGCGGGTGGAGCACTGGCCGCCGCGCTCCTGTGTCGCGACGACACCCGGCCACTCATCGCCGGGGGGATCGTCCAGTCCGGTCCCCTCACCGCCGCTGAGCCCGAGCGCGCCGGGCGCGTCACCCGGGCGATCGCGAAGCGACTCGGTATCTCCGCCACCCGTGACGCGTTCGCGGCAGTACCGCCCGCCGAGCTCCTCGCCGCCCGCGCAGCGCAGGCTGCGGGGAGCTCGCCGCTGCGGGGCGCCCCGGGATTCGTCCTCGCGCGAGATGACGCGAGCCTTCCCCGAGCGCCGCGCGATGCGCTGACGTCCGTCGACGTGCCGCTGGTGATCGGAACCAACACCGACGAGTACCGCCTGTGGTTCAGTCCCGCCTCCCTCGCGACGATCACGACCTGGCAGGCCCGGCTCGCCCGCCTCGCCCTGCGGGTGCCCCGCGCAGCTGCCCGCGCCTACCGGCGCCTCTTTCCGGACCAGAACGAGGGCGAGCGGCTGGGCCAGGCCCTCACCGACGCCATGCTGCGCGTGCCGATGGTGCAGGCGGCATCTCGCCGCAGCGCGCCCACATTCGTGTACGAGTTCGCATGGTCGAGCCCCGTGCGAGACCTCCGCGCCGCGCACGCCGTCGAACTCGGCTTCGTGTTCGACGGCCTCGACGGTGACGACAGTCAAGCGCTCGCCGGCGAGGCGGCTCCGCAGTCGCTCGCCGACGACATGCACGATGCGTGGATGCGCATGATCCGCGACGGGAACCCCGGGTGGCCGGCATTCGGGCACGACCGGCTCGTCCGCGTGTTCGATGCGCCATCGCGCACAGCTGTGCTCCCCCGCGCCGACGCGGTGGACGCGTACCCCGGATCCTGACCGGTCTACGCCTGCGCGGCGGCTGCCTCGTCGTCCTCGGTCGCGACCAGCTGACCGCAGGCACCGTCGATCTCACTGCCGCGGGTATCGCGGAGGGTGGTGGGAATGCCTGCCGCGTTCAGGCGGCGGACGAACTCGTTCTGCACAGCCACCTCGGATGCCGTCCAGATCGAACCGGGCGTCGGATTGAGGGGAATCGGGTTGACGTGCACCCACCCGCGTCCGCGTTCGTTGAGCTTCTGCGCGAGAAGGTCCGCCCGCCACGCGTGATCGTTCATGTCCTTGATGAGGGCGTATTCGATCGAGACCCGGCGCCCGGTCCGTTCGAAGTAGCCCCGCGCCGCGTCGAGCGCCTCGTCGACCTTCCAGCGGGAGTTCACGGGGATGAGCTCGTCGCGCAGTTCATCGTCGGGCGCGTGCAGCGAAAGAGCGAAGGTGACGGGGATGTCCTCTGCCGCGAGCTTGGTGATGGCGGGGACGAGGCCGACCGTGGACACGGTGATGCCCCGGGCACTCATTCCCATGCCGTGCTTCTTGTCCGTCATCACCCGCACCGCCTGCATGACGCGCGCGTAGTTGGCGAGGGGCTCACCCATCCCCATGAAGACGATGTTCGACACGCGCTCCAGAGAGAGATCGGTGCGTCGCTTGCCGCCCAGTTCACCGCGGGCGATGACCTGGTTGGCGCGCACGACCTGATCCACGATCTCGGCCGCCGACATGTTGCGGGTCAGTCCCGCCTGGCCGGTGGCGCAGAACGGGCAATTCATACCGCATCCTGCCTGGCTGGACACGCAGAGCGTGATGCGGCCCGGGTATCGCATCAGCACGGACTCCACGAGCGCACCGTCGTGCAGCTTCCAGAGGAACTTGATCGTGTCCCCCTTGTCGGTGTCCAGGCGCCGCACTTCGGTCAGCAGGGGCGGCAGCAGCCCCGAGACGAGCTCGTCTCGACCTGCCGCCGGCAGATCGGTCATCTCGGCGGGGTCGCTCGTCCATCGGGTGAAGTAGTGGCGCTCGATCTGCCCCGCGCGAAAGCCCGGCAGGCCGAGCTCCTTCGCCTTCTCGACGCGCTGCTCGGGAGTGAGGTCGGCAAGGTGCACGGGAGGCTTGCCGCGCTTGGGGCTCGCGAACTGCAGGAGCGGGCGGCCCTCGGCATCCTTCTTCTGCTGCCATCCTTCTGTCTTCGGGCGCACCTGCGGTACGCCGGAGGCCGCGGGCGCTGTCTTCGGGCGCACCCGCGGGGCACCGGGATCCGCGGGCGCTGTCTTCGGGCGCACGTGCGGCGCACCGGATGAGGTGGGAGGAAGTGCGCGAGCCATGCCTCCAGAGTAGGCGAGCTGACAGCCGACGCCCCCGGGCCCGGGTCTGTCTCGCGCGCAGCGTCAACCCCTTGCCCACCCTCGACCCCCGGCCGCTACCGTGAACTCGTGCCCCGCGACGACCTCGACATCCGCCCGATCGCACCCGACGACGCGGGCGAGGTTCTCACCCTTCAGCGCGCGGCTTTCGTGCAGGAGGCGCTCATCTACGGCACTCCCCACATGCCACCGCTGACGCAGACCCTCGACGAGATCACGGCCGAGCTGGGAGAGAATCTCGGCTGCGTCGCGCTGCGCGGATCCCGCATCGTCGGTGCCGTGCGCGCTCGGCAGGACGGATCGCTCCTGCTCATCGGCAGGCTCGCGATCGCTCCCGACCAGCAGGGCGGGGGGATCGGCACGGCGCTGCTGGATGCCGTCGAACGACGGGGCATGGATGCGGGAGCCACCGTCGCCGAGTTGTTCACCGGTTCGTTGTCGGAGGCGAACCTGCGCCTGTACCAGCGACAGGGATACGCCGAGAGCGAGCGCGTACCCGGCGATGGCGGCATCGAGCAAGTGTTCTTGCGCAAACCGCTTCGCTGACCGAGTCGTCATCCGTGGGACGCCGGCGACTATCGTGTGGTGGTGGTCCCCCTCGAGAACCTGCTCGCTTTCACCCTCGCGGCGCTCGTTCTCATCGTCATCCCAGGGCCCAGCGTGCTCTTCACGATCGGCCGCAGTCTCGCGCTGGGACGCATGGGCGGATTGCTCAGCGTGCTGGGAAACGCTCTCGGCCTGCTGCCGATCGTCGCGCTCGTCGCGATCGGCGTCGGGGGCTTCATCGCCCAGTCGGTCGTGCTGTTCACGATCGTGAAGATCGCGGGGGCGGGTTACCTCGTCTTCCTCGGGATCCAGGCGATCCGGCATCGGGGCCGGGCGGCGGCTCTCGCGCTCGAGGGCGCCGCGGCCAGCTCCCCCTGGCGCCAACTGGCCGAGGGCTTCGTCGTCGGAGTCACCAACCCGAAGACGATCGCGTTCTTCGTCGCCGTACTCCCCCAGTTCGTCGACGTCGGCGCGGGTGCCGTGCCGTTGCAGATGATCGAGCTCGGCCTCATCTTCTTCGCGATCGCGCTGGTCTCCGACGGCGCCTGGGCACTGATCGCCGCCGCTGCCCGCGCGTGGTTCGGCCGCTCACCGCGGCGCATGGCGACACTTTCGGCGGTCGGCGGCTCGCTCATGATCGTGCTGGGCGGCATCCTGCTGCTGACCGGAAGTACACACTGACACCGGTCACTGCCACGTCGGCGATCAGTCGAGAAAGATGTCGGGGAACAGCTGATCGTCGGGGGTTCCGGGAACTGCCGCGTAACGAGAGAAGTCTGTGACACCGGCCTGTTCCAGGACATCCTCGACGATCAGCGTCTGGCCCGTGTACTCCCGCGAGGGCTTCGTGATCACCTCGTAGGCGGCATCCGCATAGATCTGCGGAGTGCGACTGGCCTTCATCATCTGGTCACCGCCGAGCGCGAACTGCACAGCAGCCGTGGCGATCGTCGTGCGCGGCCACAGCGTGTTCGCGGCGATCCCGTCCCGGGCGAACTCGGCTCCGATGCCGAGCGTCGCCATCGTCATCCCATACTTCGCGAGCGTGTAGCCCGTGTGACCACCCAGCCACCGCGGCGACAGGTTCAGCGGCGGGGACAACGACAGGATGTGAGGGTTGTGCGCCTCACGCAGAATCGGAACTGCCGCACGCGAGAGCATGAAGGTGCCGCGCGTATTGACGTCCTGCATGAGGTCGTACTTCTTGGCGGAAAGATCCACCGATCCCGACAGGTCGATCACGCTCGCGTTGTTGACCACGACGTCGATGCCGCCGAACTCGCCCTGGGTCTTCAGCACGGCCTCGGTGATGTCGTCGTCGTTGCGCACGTCTCCGACGAGGGGAAGCGCCCGCCCGCCGGCAGCCTCAATCGCCTCCGCTGCCGTGTGCACAGTCCCCTCGAGCTTGGGGTGCGGCGCGTCGGTCTTCGCGAGGATCGCGACGTTCGCCCCGTCTGCGGCGCAGCGCAAGGCGATGGCGAGCCCGATCCCCCGGCTCCCACCCGACAGGAGGACGGTCTTTCCGGCGAGCTTCTTCTCGGTCATTCTGCGTCCTTTCGGGAGCCGGCACCGTGCTTCGGGCTGCGGGATGCCGCCACGAACGCGGCGATGCGAGTGCGTGCCTCGTGCGTCGCGAACTGCTCGCCGATCGTGTGCGCCTCGTCTTCGAGGTTCTGCGCGAACGCGCGGCCTGGTCCCAGACGCACGAGCCGCTTCGCCTCTCCGAACGCGGCAACGGCCCCGGACTGCCAGAACTCGGCGACACCTCGGGCGCGGGCTGCCACATCCGCGGCGGGAACCACCTCGTTCACGAGGCCCCAGTCGAGCGCCTCGTCCGCCGAGAGGCTGCGGTCCTGCAGGAGCAGGGTCAGCGCCCGGCGCTGGCCAACCGCCGCGGGAAGCAGCGTCGAGACCCCGAGATCGGGCGTGAGACCGATGTTGGCGTACTTGCTGACGAAGCGCGCGGCGTCAGACGCGACGATGTAGTCCGCGCAGAGCATGATCCCGAGCCCGCCTCCGGCTACCGCGCCCTGCACCGCCGCGACGATGGGCGTGGACGAGCACACCAGGGTGAGGATCCCCTCGTGGATGGTCCGGGCCATCGCGGTCACCGCGTCACCTGCCGAGCCATCACCGGGGTCGGCCTCCGACATCGCGACGACATCGCCGCCGGCGCAGAACGCGGGTCCGGCGGCATCGAGCAGGATCGCCGTCACGGTCGGGTCACCAGCCAGTTGCACGGCGATATCCCGCCACCGCTGCCCCATCTCGAAGTCGACGGCGTTCAAGCGTGCCGGACGGTTCAGCGTCACGTGCGCGAGGCCGTCCTCGACCTCGACCAGGATGGACTCGCTCATCTCGGCCTCCTTGCTCCACACGAGGGTGCGGCCTGACGGCGTTCCCCTTCGAAACCTCCCGTCACTCTACTCTGCGTGATCTGAGCCGGGATCCGCAGTCCCAACGCCGGCGACACGGAGTCTCACGGTCGGATGTCGACCGCGGCGGCGCGCTCATCGGCTCGACCGGCGGTTGTAGGGTGGCGGCGTGACGGACGAACGGCGCCGCAGCTACTCGATCGGAGTGGCGCTGGACTGGTTCTTCTTCGTCTTCGCCGGCATCGCGGCGCTCTGGCTGGCGTATCTGAGCTTCACCGAGTCTTTCCGCGTCGGCTGGTGGGGACTGCTCGGCGCGATCGTGTTCTGGGTGCTGCTGGCCTATCTCGTTCTGCCGCGCATCCACCGCATCCTCACGACGATCTATGTGCCCGGCTACTTCATCGGGCGCACGCGCACCAGCGACGGTCTCCTCGGAGATCCGGTCAACCTCGCGTTCATGGGCGATGAGGCCGCCATCCATGAGGCGATGCGAAAAGCGGGCTGGACTCTGGCCGACCCCGTGACGCTGCGCTCGTCCATCCGGATCGTGACCTCGACCCTGCGCCGCCGCAGCTACCACGAAGCACCTGTCAGTCCGCTGTTCCTGTTCGGACGGATGCAGGACTTCGCGTACCAGCAGGAAGTCGCCGGAAACCCCGCGCAGCGCCACCATGTCCGGTTCTGGCGCTGCCCTGACGACTGGCCGCTCCCCGGAGGTCGCCGCGTGGAGTGGCTCGCGGCCGGCACCTTCGACAGCGCCGTCGGGCTCTCGCTGTTCACGCTCCAGGTCACCCATCGCATCGACGCAGACACCGACGTGGAACGCGATCACATCGTCAGTTCGCTCCTGGCCGCCGATCCGACGATCCGTGTCGAGGTCATCGAGGACTTCTCGACGAGCTACCACTCCCGCAACGGCGGCGGCGACTCGATCCGCACCGACGGAGACCTCCCCATCCTCGACCTCCGACCTGCCGCGGCGATGGCGGTGACCGACGGGGCAGTCACGGTAGAGGACCGCCGTGCGGAGCCCGCGGTGCGCCGTGTTGCAGCAAGCGCGGCGGCGACGGCCACCGAGGCGCCTCCGGTCGCGCCGCGAAAGCGCGCGGCGTTCGAACCGCCGACGTCGCTGTTCGCTCCCCTGAACCGGGACCCTCACATGCGCCGACCCGCCACGATCACGAC
The DNA here is from genome assembly GCF_057706855.1 of Microbacterium sp. bgisy207. Lineage (NCBI taxonomy): Bacteria > Bacillati > Actinomycetota > Actinomycetes > Micrococcales > Microbacteriaceae > Microbacterium > Microbacterium sp. bgisy207. The sequence goes on along the minus strand of NZ_JBYIPB010000001.1, from coordinate 45,667 downwards.
GGGAACCTTGCTGCTCCTGCTGCGAGTCCTCGCGGGCGTGATCATGATCGCGGGGCTGTGGCTTGAGTGGCCGGACCTCATGGACAGTGCCGAGCTCGCGCTGGGCGACGACATGCTCACGGCTGAGGAAGAGCAGTTCGCCCTCTGGCTCGTCGTGGCCCTGATGGCGGTGAGCCTTGCCGTGCAGCTGGGCGTGCTGCTCTCACTGTGGTGGGGTCGCAACTGGGCGCGTCTGACCGTCATGGTCTTCGCCGTCATCTCGATCTCCACGGCGTTCACGACCTGGTTCCTTCGCGAGCAGGAGATCACCCTCCAGACATCGCTCCTCGCGGTCGGCCTCGATGTGCTGATCCTTCTGGCTCTTTCCAGCCGCAGCGCCGCCGCCTACTCACGCCGCCGCGAACGCAGACACCGGAGCTAGTCCTGCTCGGCGCGGACGCTCCGCCTGCTCAGCGCGGTGCCATGCGGATCGCGCCGTCGAGCCGAATGGTCTCGCCGTTGAGGTAGCCGTTTTCGACGATGGCCATCACGAGTGCGGCGTACTCCTCGGGCCGCCCTAGACGAGCCGGATAGGGGACCTGCTGCCCGAGGGAATCCTGTGCCGCCTGCGGCAACCCCGCGAGCATGGGCGTCTCCATGATGCCTGGCGCGATCGTCGCGACACGGATGGCGTGACGGGCCAGCTCCCGCGCGATCGGGAGCGTCATGGCGTGCACGCCGCCCTTGCTCGCGGCGTACCCCGGCTGCCCGATCTGACCATCGAAGGCGGCGACACTGGCGGTGTTGACGATCACGCCCCGATCGCCGGACTCGGCATCCGGATCGGTTCGCGCCATCGCGGCGGCAGCATGGGCGACGACGGTGTACGTGCCGACGAGATTCACGCGCACGATCCTCTCGAAGAGGTCGATCGACGCCGGCTCACCGTCCCGGTCCAGCACCTTGGCCGGGGTACCGATTCCCGCACAGTTCACCACGACCCGCAGCGGACCGGACGCCGCGGCCGTCGCCACGGCGTCTCGCACCTGTCGCGCGTCAGTGACATCCGCCGGAACGAAGGTGCCCCCCACACGCGCCGCGACGTCCGCGCCGGGCGAACCGGGCAGGTCGACAATCGTGACGAGCGCTCCGCCGTCGGCGAGCCGCTCGGCCGTCGCCGCACCCAGGCCGCTCGCACCACCGGTGACAAGGGCCGCCGCTGCGCTGATTCTCATCCGTCTCTCCTTCGAGCAGATCCTCCCCGCGCCCACCCTACGCGGCGGACCCGCCCCTCAGCGCGGGCCGAGGATGAAGTTCCAGCTGCCGGTGACGACGGCTGCACCCACAGCCACCGCCGCGACGGCTGCACCGAGCAGGACCAGCATCCAGTCGGCGCCGCCGAACCGGGATTCCCGCGCCCAGGTGCGCGCGACCGGCGCCCCGAAGCCCCGCGCCTCCATCGCGACCGCGAGCTTCGTGCCGCGCCGGATGGAGAGGACCAGCAGCGCAAAGGCCATCCCGAGGAATCGCCGGATGCGCCCTCGGTCTGCGACGCCACGGGATCTGCGCGCGAGTTCGAGGGCGCGCCAATCGTCCATGAACAGCCCGATCATCCGCAGCCCGGCGAGCGCGCCGAGAACGAAGCGCGAGGGTACCCGCAGCACCTGCGCGAGCCCGTCTGCCAGGTCCGTCGGATCGACAGTGGCGAACAAGACGACAGAGGGCAGCGCGATGGCAAGCACGCGCAGCGTCGTGGCGACGGCGAGCTCGAGCGAGCCCTCGCTGATGCGCACGACGAACCACTCCGCGTACACCTGCCCGCTCTCCTGCCCGTAGAGGGCGATGGTGAGCCCCGTCAGCGGGGCCAGCAGCCACACGATCCACGTGCGTCGCCAGAACTGGCGCCACCCGAGCCCGGCACCGGGGAACAGGGCGAGTTCGATCGCGAGAGCCACACCCGCCGACACGGCATCGAGCGTCAGCACGAGGGGGATGGTGAGCGCCATGATCGCGAGCAGCTTCGCGACGGGATTGCGTCGCGCCATCCGCGAGGGCGCCGCGGTCTGGATGCCGATCATGGCGTTACGCCCAGCACGATGCGCTCCGCATCCAGCGCCGTCGCGACGTCGAGGTCGTGCGTGATGGCAACGACCGCGGAGCCCTCGTCACGCACCCGCGCCAGCAGCGCGACAAGCTCCGCCCACGTGCGCGCGTCCTGCCCGAAGGTCGGCTCGTCCAGGACGAGGACTCTCGGTCGGGTAGCCAGCGCCGCCGCCACGGTGAGCCGTCGCTTCTCGCCTCCCGACAACGTGTACGGGTTGGCGTCGGCCAGGCGATCCAGTCGCAGCCGATGCAGCAGCTCGTCGACGCGGGCCGCGATCTCGGAGTCCGAGATACCCAGGGCACGCGGTCCCACCTCGAGTTCTGCGCGCACCGTGCCCGCGAGCAGCTGGTGCTCCGGGTCCTGGAACACCATGCCCAGGCGCGTCAGCAGAGCACGGGAGGCCCACTCATGGGGATGCCCCCGCTCGCCGGCCGCAAGCTCCGGGGACGCGGTCACGGTGCCCCGGGCCGGCGGAATCAGCCCCGCGAGCGTGAGGCCCAACGTCGATTTGCCGGCGCCGTTGGGCCCCGTGATCGCGGTGGCCGCCCCCGCCCGGACCTCGAGCCCGGTCACCTCGGCGACGACCTGGCCGGGCCGGCGCTGGACAGCGAGGTCCCTCGCCGATATGAGCACGTCGCCGGGGGCTCGCGCAGCTCGCGGCGGCCACGCGGGGCGGTGTCCCGGCACCCACACGCCCGCCGCGGCGAGCTCGTCGCCGCGGCCCTCCAGCACCGCATCGGGAGCTCCATCGGCAACGACCCGACCCTCGGCGAGCACGATGACCCGATCGGCCAGCGGCACCCAGGCCGCCACCCGGTGCTCGACGACCACGAGCGTCGCACCGGTGGCGCTCACGACGCGGGCCACGGCGTCACGCACCTGCGAGACACCGTCGGGGTCGAGGTTCGCGGTCGGTTCGTCGAGGATGATCAGGCCCGGCCGCATCGCCACGATCGCGGCGAGCGCGAGCCGTTGCTTCTGCCCACCTGAGAGCGCGCTCGTGGAGTGGGTCAGCGGCACATCCAGCCCGACGAGTTCGAGGGCTTCACGCACCCGCCCCCAGATCTCGTCGCGAGGCACACCGAGGTTCTCACAACCGAAGGCGACCTCGTCGCCGACGCGGGCCAGCACGACCTGTGAGTCCGGGTCCTGCAGCACCAGGCCCGCGCGGCCGCGCGCGGCTGTCGGCAGCGCGCCATCCAGCCGAAGCGAGCCTGCGCTCTCGCCCTCGTCGCCGCCGAGCACGCCGGCCATGCCTCGTGCGAGCGTGGACTTTCCCGACCCCGACGCCCCGAGCAGCAGCACGCGTTCACCGGGTTCGATGCGCAGGTCGAGATCGCGCAGAGCCCATGCGCGTCGACTTCCGTGACGCCACCCCCAGCCGGAGAGGTGAACGGCGACGGGTGAGGTGAGAGGAGGCTGCGACGTCACGTCAGACGCGCTGCCGGACCTCGCGCCCGGCGGGGAACGCATCCAGGGCACCCGTCGCGGCGAGCGCTCGCACCAGCAGCCACGACAGCAGTCCGGCGATCACGGCACCGGAGATGACGGTGCTGATCAGGTAGATGATCGTGAAGGTCACGTCGGCTCCGGCGAACCAGAGGATCAGGTTGTTGATCCCGCCCGCAAGAGCCGCCCCGGCTCCCGCGAGGATCGCGACCGGGAGTGACCACACCCGATAGGCGAAGATCAGGAAGACGATCTCAGCGCCGAGCCCCTGAACGAAGCCGGCTTCCAGGGTCAGGAATCCTCCCCATTGGTTGCCCACGAGCGCCGAGACGACGGCGGCGAGCAGTTCGGTGTAGATCGCGGCGCCGGGCTTTCGGATCACGAGAGCCCCGAGGACTCCGGCGAACAGCCACGGTCCGTCCAGCAGGCCCTGCAGCCCGGGCAGGAGCGGTTCGAGCAGCGTGCTCGGTCCGACATAGCCGACATTCCACGCCAGGAAGATCAGACCGGAAGCGACACCGATGACGCTGGCGACGACGATGTCGACGATCCGCCAACGGAAGCTGCGCGGAGCCTTGGTGGTTGCGGGGGACGACGAAACAGACATTGTTCTCCTTCCTGCGCTGGCATGACCCAGATCAGGTTCGACGGTCGAAGCGTGGATTCGCTTCCTCTCAGCCCGGAACACCGGACTCCCGTGGTACGTGATGCCGATTATACGGGTCCGGTGCGGATAACCTGGGCGGGATGACTGACACGGAAGCGCCCACCGCTCCCGGCCCGACCGACACCGATGCGGTCTCAGGTGCGGCCGCGAGCGCCGCCGTGCAGCGCTCGGACACCGCGGCCCTGCAGTGGGCTCGGCCTGCGAGCCCCGCCGGCCCACGTCGACCGGTGAGCGACTCGGACCCCGGCGATCTGCTGGAGGGGATGCCGCGCCGCTCACTGCTTCGCGGGACCGTCATCGGGCCGACGCTCATCGTCCTCGCCGTCGTCGCGGCATACGCGGGGGTCACGCTGCTGTGGCCACTGACCGCGGTGATGCCGACCGCGCAGTCCGCCGAGGTGGCGCCGATGACCGCCTCTCTCGCCGCACCGGCATGGCCTGCCGAAGGATCTGCAGCGGTCGCCGTCGACGGGTTCGAGTCGACGGCACCCGACGGCACGATCGCCTCGACGAGCGAGGAGGCGCCTCTCGCGAGCATCACGAAGCTCGTCACGGCGCTCATGGTGCTCGATCGACAGCCTCTCGCGATCGGCGAGAGCGGCCCGGAGTACGCCTTCGGCTCGCGAGACAGATCGACGTACTGGAACTACCGAGCACGCGGCGAATCAGCTCTCGACGTCCCGGTCGGCGAATCGCTCACCGAGTACCAGATGCTCCAGGGGATGCTGATCGGGTCGGCGAACAACTACGCGTCGCGATTGGCCGACCAGTTCTGGCCCACTGACGCCGTCTTCGAGAGCGCCGCCGCTGACTGGCTCAGAACCCACGGCATCAGCGGCATCACCGTCGTGGAACCCACGGGCATCGACGCCGACAACGTGGGCACCCCCGCGGGAGTCATCGCGCTCAGCCGCAAAGCCATGGCGAACCCGGTCATCGCCGAGATCGTTGCGACACCCGTCGTCACACTCCCGGGCGCCGGCGAGGTCGAGAACACGAATGATCTGCTGGCCGATCCGGGCGTTGTCGGGATCAAGACGGGAACCCTGTTCGTGAACGGCCGCGAGGTTGACGACCTGGCCACCGCGAAGGACGTCATGCTCGGCGACACGACGGTGCGGATGTACGCCACGGTGCTCGCGCAGCCGACGGATGAGGAGCGCGACAGCGCGGCACGATCCCTGCTCGCGCAGCTCGAGGCGGAGCTGACAACGCCCTACGTCGTCCCCGCCGGAACCGTCGTCGGAACCATCCAGACGGCGTGGGGGTCAGCACCGGAGATCCGTACCGCAACCGACGCGACCGTCGTGCTCTGGAACGGGGCTGCGTCCAGCTCCACTGCCGCACTCACCGTCGGCGAGTGGGATGCCGGGTCACCCGCGGGAACGTTCACTCTCAGCGGTCCACTCGGTTCCACGACTGTTGAGGCCGCACTGACGAGCGAGATCGAGCAGCCCTCGCCGTGGTGGAGGCTGACGCATCCGCTGGAGCTGTTCGGCCTGATCGACTGAAGCTCCCCCGCCGACGTGGCCGCGCCGTCAGAGCCCCAGCGGCACGGGCGGTGTGAACGCGAAAGCCTGGTCGAGAAGGTCATCGTCGAGCTCCTCACGCGTCCCGGGACTCCAGCGCGGCGAGCGATCCTTGTCGACCAGCTGCGCGCGGATTCCCTCGATGAGGTCCGGCTGCGTCATAGCGAACCACATGACGAGGCCGAACTCCTGCGTCAGCGCTGACCGGATGTCGGGAAGCTCCCGCGCCCGCCGGACGGCCTCCAGCGTGACCGCGAGCGCCGTCGGAGGAAGCGACTCCAGCTGGGCGGCGGTGTCCTGTGCGGCATCCTCGGGTCGCTCTCGGAGGGCATCGACGATGTCGGCGACCGTGTGCTGCGCGAACGCGACATCGATCCACGGGCGGTCCACGTGCAGGCGCCCGGGAGCCGGATCGATGGCTACCGCACCTATTGCCCGTTCGAGGTCGACGCCGCCGGCCAGGTCCGACAGCAGCCCGTCGAGCCGACCGCTCGGGACGTGGTGATCGGCGAGGCCTGCCGCGATCGCGTCGGCTGCCCCCACCGACTGGCCCGTCAGCGCCAGGTACTCTCCGATGCGGCCAGGCGTGCGAGCCAGGAGCCACGATCCGCCGACGTCGGGCGTGAACCCGATCCGCGTCTCGGGCATCGCGAGCACCGAGCGCTCTGTGACCACGCGGTGCGACGCGTGCCCGGCGAGGCCGATGCCACCGCCCATCGTGATCCCGTCCGCGAACGCGACGATCGGATGCCGATACTCCGCGATGCGCGCGTTGAGGGCGTACTCGGCGCGGAAGAACGTGTCGACCTGCTCCGGGTGCTCGCCCGTGAGGGTGTCGTACAGTCCTCGGACATCGCCCCCCGCGCAGAACCCGCGATCACCCGCGCCGCGGAGCACAACCGCGTCGATGCGGTCATCCCGGTCCCACCGATCCAGCGCGGCGGTCAGATCCCGCACCATCTCGAGGTCGAGGGCGTTCAGGGCACGCGGACGTTGCAGGGTCAGGATGCCGATCCGGCCACGCCGCTCGGAATCCACCTTCGTCGGCGCCGTCTCCACGGGTCCACGTTAGCGACACGAATCTGCAGCCGGGAGCCGGCTTGGGCGACGCTCGGGCGTGGTGCCGCATCGCCGGTGGACCTGTCGGCCAGACTGGTGCGCAATCCACTCGTAGAGAGGCCGCTCTTCATGCCCGACGGACAGGTTCTGGAGTTCTCGGGGCTCACCAAGCGCTTCGGGGCGATCCCGGCGGTTGCCGATCTCACCTGCCGCATCCACCCCGGACGCATCACCGCGTTTCTCGGGCCCAACGGGGCCGGCAAGACGACGACGCTGCGGATGCTGCTGGGGCTGATCCGCCCGACCGCAGGCTCCGCGACGATCGGCGGACGCCGCTACGACGAACTCGCCGACCCGCTGCGCACCGTCGGTGCCGTGCTCGAGGCGACAGGGTTCCACCCCGGCCGAACGGGCGCCTCCCACCTGGCGGTCTACGCGCACGCCGCGGGCATCCCTCGCGCGCGCGTCGACGAGGTTCTGGGGCTGGTGGGCCTGGCCGACGCGGCCGGCCGCAAGGTGGGCGGCTACTCCCTCGGCATGCGCCAGCGACTCGGGCTCGCGTTCGCCCTGCTCGGTGATCCCGGCGTGCTCGTGCTGGACGAACCGACGAACGGACTGGACCCCGAGGGCATCCGATGGATGCGGGTCTTCTTGCGGACGCTCGCCGCCGAGGGACGGACGATCCTGGTGTCGTCCCACCTGCTCGGCGAAGTACAGCAGACGGTCGATGCCGCGCTCATCGTCTCCGGCGGGCGCCTCGTCTTCGAGGGCTCACTTGCCGATCTCGCCCATCAGGACGAGCCGGTCACGCTGGTCGACGCCCCGGACCGCGACGCGCTCCTCGCTGCCCTGGAGGCAGCTGCACTGCCGTGTGAACAGCTGCGCACCGGCATCCAGGTGCGGGGTCTTGACGCCGCCGGCGTCGGAGCGATCGCCGCCTCCGCGGGGATCGCCCTGTCGGCGCTCACCGACCGCGGCCCCGCGCTCGAGGAGATCTTCCTCGACTACGTCAACGGCGTGCGGCCTCCGCTGATCCGCGACACGGAGCCTGCGGTGTCGGCGGGCATCAGCGAAGCGAGATCCGACGACGCCCTGGAAGGGGGAGCCCGATGACCGTCGCCGCGGTGACCCGCTCGGAGTTCACGAAGCTCTTCTCCACCTCGATGTGGTGGATACTCGGACTCGTCCTCGTCCTCTACGTCGCCGCGACGGCGGGTTCGCTCGCGTTCGTCTTCGGCGCCGTGAGCAGCGGGACTCTACCCAATGACGGCGCGCCGGTTCCCTCCGAGGGCCTCGCGTCGGTGCTGTACTCGCTGGCGGCAAGCATCGGGTACGTTGTCCCGCTCATCCTCGGCACCCTCATGGTGACCGCCGAGTTTCGCCACAAGACCCTCACCGCGACGTTCCTGACGACACCTCGACGAGGAACCGTCCTGTGGGCGAAGGTTGTCGCGGGCCTCCTGATCGGCGTCGCGTTCGGAATCGTCGGCGCGCTGTCATCGGTGGCTCCCTCGGCGGGCGTGCTCGCGGTGTTCGGGCTCGAGACCGACCTCGGCGCGGCGGCAACCTGGGCGCTCATCGGCCGTCTCGTCCTGGCACTGACGATCTGGGTGATCGTCGGGATCGGCGTCGGCGTGCTCGTGCGCAATCAGGTCGCGGCTGTCGTCGGCGTGCTCGTGTTCACGCAGTTCCTCGAGCCGATCGCGCGCACCGCCGGCGCGTTCGTCGACGGACTCGACACTGTCACGAACTACCTTCCCGGCGCGGCCAGCGATGCCCTCGTCGGGTCGAGCATCTTCCAGGTCGCGGGAGCAGGCGCATCAGGCGGGCTCGACTGGTGGGCCGGCGGTGCCGTTCTGCTCGCCTACGCGGCAGTGCTCCTCGTACTCGGCTATGTCGTCAGCTGGCGGCGCGACGTCAGCTGACGATGTCGGCCACGTCTTCGGCGGGTCCGTCGACGTCGAGGCGTAGCGCCTGCACGAGCGCGAGGCCGTGGCGGGTCGTGAGGACGATCCGCTGGTATTCGGGGTGGCCGTCAAGATCGATGACAACACCCGGACGCCGCCCCCGCACGACGACGAAGTCGTCGTTGCCCGCCGACTTCCACGTGCCCATCGCGATGACGCCGCGCACGTGAGTCCCGGGACTGGGGACTCCCCGAAGCCAGGTCCACACGTCGTCGGTCAGCTGGACCTTCGCGATCGTGTCTCGAGGGACGTCTACATTCTGACGACGGAATGTAAGAAGCCGTTCCGAGCCCGACAGCGCCACCTCCAGCTGGGAGGAGTCGAGCAGGAGCGTGACCATGAGGCTAGTTTGCCAGCGCCCTTCGACGCGACGCGGGGAGTTTGCTTACAAGCCCGCAACGATCCATCTGCATGCTGCCTCCAAGGGGAGCGCGTGACCCGGCTGGCCACCCACCCCGGCGACGGTGCAACACTGGGGTGGTGGGCACGCTCAATCGGACACCGACTCGCCCCCCTGCCGCGAGCCTCGCCGACGCCCTCTCACGAGCCGAGGTAGATGAGGACCTCACCCGCGAGGACGTGATCGCGGTGCTCTCCGCGCGAGGGTCGGACCTGGATGCCGTGCTCGATGTTGCCGGTGAGCTGCGCGACCGCGGCCTGCGTGAGGCGGGTCGCCCGGGAGTCGTCACATACTCCCGCAAGGTGTTCATCCCCGTGACCACGCTCTGCCGGGACCGGTGCCATTACTGCGTGTTCGTGGACACCCCTGGACAGCTGCAGCGGGCGGGCAAGCCCGTGTTCATGAGTCCAGAGCAGGTCCTCGCGGTGGCCCGCGCGGGTCAGCGTCACGGGTGCAAGGAGGCCCTCCTGACGCTCGGCGATCGCCCCGAGCACCGATGGCCCGAAGCCCGCCGATGGCTCGACGACCACGGGTTCGCCTCGACGCTCGACTACGTCGGACACGTGGCGGCGCTCATCACGGCCGAGACCGGAATGCTCGCGCACCTCAATCCCGGCGTCATGAGCGCCGACGAGCTTGAGCGACTGCGCCCGGTCGGACCGTCGATGGGCATGATGCTCGAGACGACGTCCCGGCATCTTTTCGAGACGCCCGGCCAGGTGCACTACGGCTCCCCCGACAAGGATCCCGCGACCCGTCTCCGGGTGATCGAGGATGCCGGCATCCACCGCATCCCGTTCACGACCGGCATCCTGGTCGGGATCGGCGAGACGATCGCCGACCGGGCCGAGTCCCTGCTTGCCCTCCGGGACGCGCACCGCCGGCACGGACATCTGCAGGAGATCATCGTGCAGAACTTCCGCGCCAAGCCGGGAACGGCGATGCGGGATGCGGCGGACGCGGAGCTGGAGGAGTACGTCGCCGCGGTCGCGGCCGCGCGTCTCGCGATGGGCGCTCGCGCCCGCATCCAGGTACCCCCCAACCTGAGCGACCCGGCCGAGTTCGCTCTGCTCGTACGTGCGGGGGCGGATGACTGGGGCGGCGTCTCCCCCGTCACCGCCGACCATGTGAATCCCGAGCGCCCGTGGCCGCACCTGGACGACCTGGCCGCGCACACGGCAGAGCTCGGCTTCGACCTGCGGGAGCGTCTCACCGCGCATCCTGAGTACGTGCGGGACCCCCAGACCTGGATCGCCCCCGAGCTTCATGCCGAGGTCGCCGCACTCGCCGACCCGGTGACAGGCCTCGCACGATCCGGCGAGGTCAGGCCCGCCACGGCACGAACGGCGGGCCATCCTCGGCGCGCGTCGCTCGACGGGCTCATCACGGAGGCCGCCACCGATCCCGCGTCCCTCGCCCCGGCGGAGTGGGAGCGGTTGCTCACCGCAACCGGCGCAGATCTCGACGCCGTCGTTCGCGCGGCGGACGATGTGCGGCGGTACACGGTGGGGGAGGCGATCAGCGTCGTCGTCAACCGCAACCTCACCACGACGGGACTGCGAAGCGTTCTCGACAGCGACGACCCGGACCGCGAGACGTTCACGCTCGCGGACACCGCGACGATCGCACGAGATGCCGCGGATCTCGGCGTGACCGAACTGTGCGTCCAGGGCATGATCCCGGGCGACCCGGAGTCGTACACCGAGCTCATCCGGACTCTCGCGGATGCGGCGCCGACACTGCACCTGCACGCGTTCCGTCCGCAGGATGTGTGGGATCTCGCCGATCGCAGCGGACTGTCGATCGACGAGGCGTACCGCGCGCTCAAGGCCGCGGGCGTCGACACGGTTCCCGGCACCGGCGTGAAGGTCCTCGACGACGACATCCGCGCCCGCGTCGCTCCGACCGACATCCCCATCGAGCGATGGATCGCCGCGATCCGCGCCGCGCACGGCGCGGGGCTGCGGTCGACATCCGTGCTGTTCTACGGCCATGTGGAATCGGCGGCGGACCGCATAGCGCACCTTCAGGCCCTTCGCCGTCTCCAGCACGAAACGGGCGGGTTCACGGAGTTCGTGCCGATTCCGCTGCCCGGGTACGGCGTTCCCCTCGCGGAGGGTAGGTCCCCGGTCGACGAGCATCGCGCGATGGTCGCGGTCTCGCGCCTGCTGCTGTCGGGGGTGATCTCCCACATCCAGGCGCCATGGCCTCGCCTGGATCCCGAGACCCTCCCGGTCCTCCTGCGTTCGGGCGCCGACGACCTCGGCGGAACGCTTCTGGACGGCCGCGTGCTTCCGCGTGCCGGCGTCGAGTATGGGCGGGAGCTGCCCGTCGCGCAGGCTCAGCGCATCGCCCAGCGCCTCATGCGCCCGCTGCGGCGCCGGACGACGGACTACCGGGATGCCGAGTCGCGCAGCGGCCCCGCGCGCAACGGGGTGCCGCAGTGACCGCCGAGCACGAGGTCGTCGTCGTCGGAGCCGGCTTTGCCGGAATCGCCGCGGCGCTGGAGCTGGAGGCGGCGGGGATCGCCGACGTGGTCATCCTGGAGCGCGCGGGAGACCTGGGCGGCACGTGGCGCGACAATACCTACCCGGGTGTGGCGTGTGACGTGCCGGCGCACCTCTATACGCTCGCGCGCCACCCGTGGCCGCACTGGTCGCGTGAGTTCGCGCCCGGAGCCGAGATCCAGGCCTATCTGCGCCGCGTCGCCGCCTCGACCGGCATCGACGGTCGCATCCGTTTCGACACCGCGCTCGTGGAAGCCCACTGGGACGGCGACGCGTGGGCTTTGCAGACCACGAGAGGTGCGCGTCGAGCACGGATGCTGATCCTCGCGTGCGGCAGGCTCACGGAGCCGTCGATTCCGCAGGTGCACGGGCTCGCGGCCTTTCCCGGGCCCGTCGTGCACTCAGCCCGCTGGGATCCGACGCTGGCGGTCGCCGGCACGCGGATCGCCGTCGTCGGCACCGGCGCAAGCGGAGTGCAGATGGTGCCCGAGCTCGTGCGCCGTGGCGCGGCGGTGACACTGTTCCAACGCTCGGCCCCCTGGGTGCTTCCCCGCGGCGGCAGAACCTACACGGATGCGGAGCGTCGCCGGTTCGCATCACGCCCCGATGTGCTTGCCGCGCTGCGCGAGGACCTCTTTCAGGAGGGCGAAGCACGGCACGCGTCGCGAGCAGGGGATGCCGCAGCGGCGGCCGCGGCATCCGACCAGGCGCTCGCACACCTGCGCGCGCACGTGACGGACCCGGCGTTGCGCGCGTCGCTGACTCCGAACTACGCGTTCGGCTGCAAGCGGGTGCTGCTCTCCGACGACTTCTACCCGGCCGTGGCCTCGGATGCCGTGACCCTCGAACCGTCGGCACTGGCGCGCGCCGACGCCGACACGCTGGTCGCGGCGAGCGGTCGACGGCACACGGTCGACGCCGTCGTCCTTGCCACGGGGTTCCGCGCGACCCGCCAACCGTATGCCGACCTCATCACGGGAGAAGACGGAATCTCCCTCGACGAGCACTGGGCGACCGGCATGTCTTCCGCGCTGTCGACCATCGTCAGCGGCTTCCCCAACCTGTTCATCCTCAACGGACCCAACGCCTCCCTCGGCCACAACTCCTCGCTCCTCATGCTGGAGGAACAGGCCGCCTATGCCGCGCGCACCATCGCCGCGCGGCCGACCGGCGCGATTCTTCGGCCCGATCCGGTCGCCGAGCAGGCGTACACCGACATGATCGTGCGGCGATCCAGAACGACGGCCTGGGTCACCGGCGGATGCCGCAGCTGGTACGTCGATGAGAGATCCGGCCGCCTCACATTGCTGTGGCCCGGTACCGTCACCGAGTTCCGCGCCCAGCTACGCGCCGCCGACGGAACGGAATTCCTGCGCGAACCCGCCACCGAGAGGAGCACCACGCCATGACGATCCCCCTGCGCCTGGGATACAAGGCATCCGCGGAGCAGTTCGGTCCGAACGAGCTCGCCGACTTCGCGGTGGATGCCGAGAACGCAGGCTTCGACTCGGTGTTCGTGTCCGATCACCTGCAGCCCTGGATGCACGAGGGCGGGCACGCCCCGGCAGCGATCCCGTGGCTGGGAGCGGTCGGCGCCCGCACCTCCCGCGTCCTCCTCGGAACCTCGGTGCTGACGCCGACGTTCCGCTATCACCCGGGTGTGATCGCGCAAGCGTTCGCGACGCTCGGGGTGATGTACCCGGGGCGCATCATCCTGGGGGTGGGCACGGGAGAGTCCCTGAACGAGGTGACCCTCGGCATCCCCTGGCCCGAGCCGCCGGAGCGCTTCCGGCGCCTCAAGGAGTCCCTGGCGCTCCTCGAGAAGCTGTGGACCGGCGAGCGTGTCAGCTATGAGGGTGAGTTCTGGCAGGTGCGCGATGCAACCATCTACGACCGTCCCGATACCCCGGTGCCGGTGTACATCGGTGCCGCCGGCCCCGCTGCCACCCGCCTGGCAGGCCGTGTCGCCGACGGATTCATCACCACCAGCGGCAAGGACCCGGCACTGTACACCGACACCCTCCTCCCGGCCCTGGATGAGGGACTGGAGAAGTCGGGACGCACGCGCGAGGACATCGACACGCTCATCGAGGTGAAGGTCTCGTACCACCCCGATCCCGACGAGGCGCTGGAGCGCACCAGGTTCTGGGCACCGCTCGCACTGAGCCCGGACGAGAAGGTCGGCATCCACGACCCGATCGAGATGCAGCGCCGGGCAGCGGAGCTGCCCATCGAGCGGGTCGCGAAGCGGTTCATCGTCTCGTCCGACCCCGACGAGCACGTCGAGCGCATCGTCGAGGTCGCCCAGCGCGGCTTCCGCCACCTCGTGTTCCACGATCCGGGGCACGATCAGGCAGAGTTCATCGAGCGCTACCGGCGCGACATCCTCCCCCGCCTGCGCGAGCGTCTAGGGACATGAACGACTGGAGCATCGTCGTCCCGGTCCGGGGCGGTGCCGGCAAGAGCCGACTCGTGGTGCCCGGCGTCGATCGTGCAGAGCTCGCACGATCGATCGGGATCGACACGATCGTCGCAGCGCGAGAGTGCCGCGCTGTCGCGCGCGTCATTGTCGTGACGTCGGACACCCTGATCGCCGAGGCTCTTCCTGAGCACTGCGAGGTCGTCACCGACCCGGGGACCGGACTGAACGGCGCCGTGACAGCGGGCCTTGCCGCGACGGACCCGGCAAGGCCGAGAGCGGCGATGCTCGGGGACCTTCCTGCGCTTCGCTCCGATCACCTCTCGATGGTGCTGGACGCGGCGCGCGGTGAGGATGCCGGTGCCCTGGCAGACGCGGAGGGCACGGGCACGACGCTGATCACGCGGACCGCTGCCGGGACGCTGTCGCCCGCGTTCGGCGCCGGCTCTTTCGCGCGGCATCTGGCCGCCGGGTTCTCGGATCTCGCCCCCGCACTGGTCACCGACGACGGGCGCCCCGGAGCGTGGACCGCCCGCCGCGACGTGGACACGATCGAGCAGTTGCGTGCGGCCGCTCGGCTCGGGCTCGGCATCCGCACCGCTGCCCTCTGGCAGGTCGCGACAGCGGGTCAGGGAGCCGCTTCGTCGGTCGCGTAGAGGAGCGGGAACCGGGCGACGACCTCGATGAGAGCGTCGACGGTCTGCCGGTCTGCAACACCGTCGACCGTGAGTCCGGCGGCCTGAGCGTCGGTGGCCGTCCGCGGGCCGATAGCGGCCATCACGGTTGACGGGGGGATCTCCGGGAACTGCTCTCGCACTTGCTCGGCGACCGAACCACTCGTGATGAGGATGGCGTTGATGCGTCCGCTGCGCACGTCGTTGGCGATGCGATCGGTGACCGGGACGCCCACGGTGCGATAGGCCACGACGC
Organism: Microbacterium sp. bgisy207; assembly: GCF_057706855.1. NCBI lineage: Bacteria > Bacillati > Actinomycetota > Actinomycetes > Micrococcales > Microbacteriaceae > Microbacterium > Microbacterium sp. bgisy207. The sequence continues at coordinate 30,657 of NZ_JBYIPB010000001.1, read as the reverse complement.
TGCGCACCCGATGACCGGCCTCGGTAAGCCTCCCGGTCAGCACGGGCTTGGCGGTCTCGCTGCGCAGGGTCAGGATGTCGCGCGGCTCGGGTTCGAGCGCAATCATCTGTTCGGCGAGCCCGGCAGCGGAGTTGTCGAGGTCGGGTACCAGATCGACCCGATATCCGACAGCCTGCAGCGCTGCGGCAGTCGTCTCGCCGACAGCGGCGACTTTGGTGCGCGGGGGGATGACGGCACGGTACGCGTAGAGCACATCGACCGTCGTCGCGCTCGTGAGCGTGACCCAGTCGAACGCACCGTCGGCGAGCGCCGCGAGGGCAGACTCCAGTTCCGTGTGGTCGGTCGTCGGTGCGAAGTTGATCAGTGGCGCGATAACCGGCACGGCGCCCTGACGGCGCAGCGTGGCGGCCACGGAGTCCCCCCAGGGTCCCCCGCGGGGGACCAGAACGCGCCACCCGGAGAGTGGCTTCGTGGCGGTATCTGTCGCTGCTCGGTTCATGATCGACTCGTCGATGCGGAATCGACCGCCCGACGTTCGGGCAGCCGATCGACGTGGCACCTCGGGTCACGGTGCGGGTACATCCACGTCGTCGGCAGCCTCCGCATCATCGCGCTGCCTGTTGTCCGAGCATAGCCCCCTGGCTCACGCAATGTCGCGGGCAGAAGGTCACGAGATGGTCACCTCGTGGTGACCGCGGCGCTACTTGTTGACGTAGGAGTTGACGCCCCACCACACCAGTGCGCCCACCGCGGCCGCTTTGACAACGGCGAGACCGACCGTTGCGACCGGGTGCTCCCGCGAGAATCGACGCAGTCTCAGGATCGCGGTGTCGGTGGCCTTCGACAGCTGCCGCGGCACGTTCGTCTTATCTTCGATCGCGGCCAGCGCGGCCTTCAACTCGGCGCGCGCCTTCTCGACCGGGTCGGTCAGCGAGAGGTCAACCGCGGTGCGGGGGACACCGATCTCAGAGCTCATCGCGGATCTCCTTGATGTCGTGGGCGACGGCTTGGGCGGGGTTGCGTCGACGGGTGAGCTTGCGGAACCGGAGCACCCCGAGCAGCGCGAACAGCATCGTGACCACCAGCAGGACGCCGAACACCACGAGCGCTGACAGCCACACAGGCCACCAGGACGAGAGTCCTGCGATGAGGAACGTGCCGAATACGGGAAGCGACCAGAACAGCAGGAACAGGGCGACAAGGAACAGCGCGACGCCGACGCCGGCATCCTTTCCCGCTTGGCGCGCCCACGCCTTGGCCGCATCGACCTCGGCGACGATCAGGTTCCGGATGAGCTCGGGAAGCTCTCCGAGAAGTGTGAGCAGCGAGTCGTTCGCCCGGTCACGGAACTCTCGAGGGGCCGTCATGTCACTCCTTGCCGGCAGCCTTGGCGATGTCATCGATCGCCTCGTCGGCGGCCTGCTTGACCGCCTCGGCCGACGTATCGGCCGCACTGCTGACAGCGTCGACAGAATCCTTGCCCGCCTTCACGGCAGCATCCAGGCGCTCGCCGGGTGTTCCCTTCGAGGTGGCGGCCTTCGTGACCTTGACCGCCGAATCCCACAGCGTGCTCGGCAGCGCCATCGCACTGGTCTTGGCGAACTCCTTCGCCTTGCCGACCTGCTTCTGTACCGGGTCGAGGTTCCACACCTTCAGCGCTTGCGCCTTGATCTGCTCGTACCTCTCGCGACCGGCACGCGATCCGAGCACGTAGCCCACGGCGAGTCCGACGACGAGTCCTGCTTTGCCCCTCATGGGGTCTCCTCACGCTTGTCGAGCGGGTGGTCCGTTCCCAGCGTAACGCCATCGGCATGCGTCTCCCACAGGAGGTTGACACGAAGCCGTTCGGCCTCCTCGCGCGCGTGCGCGACGACGCGCGCGAGGCCGGGTCCAGCGACCCACGCCCCGACCAACGCAAGCCCGCGGGCGCTCTCACCCCGACGGCGCAGCGTCTCCACGGCGTCGCTGCGCCCCCGCAGGAGGGCGCTCGGCGGCTGCGTCCACCGGTCGCGTCGGGCGCCGACCACTGCGCTGGCAGGAATGCCGAGCAGTGTCTGGGCATCCTCGGCTGCCCGCGCGAGGGCCGCATCGTCCGACAGCGCAGCAACGGGACCCGCGACATCCAGGGCTCCGTAGGTGAGGCGAACTGTGCGCGGCGCGGTCCCTGCCGGCTCCCAGCGCGCCGTCTCGTCGGATACGGCGACCGGCGCGGTCTCGGGGTCCAGTGCGAACACGGTCGTACGAGGCGGCACGGATGGCGGGACTGCCGCCACGAGGGTGACGACATCCTGCACGAGTTCTGTCCGCAGCACCTCCGGGATCTCGAACGGCGCGAGGCGCGCAGCCTCAGCGGCTCCGGTCGCGAGGATGACGGCATCCGCGGGCATCCGCTGCACGCCACCGTCCGTCTCCACCGTCACCGTCCAGGTGTGGCCGGCGTGCGCGACGTCCGAGACACGGGAGCCGGTGCTCACCGTGACCTCGTAATCGTGCAGACGAGCGGCAAGCCCATCCACGAGGCGCGGGACACCTCCGGCAAGTCCCCGGATGGGTGGGTCATCACGTTCGGCGGCCACCGAGGTCAGCTCCCCCGCCGCCCCGGCGAGCGAACCGGTGCGCGTGAGGGCAGCGCTCAGACCGGGGGCGATCGCGCTGACATCCACCGCGCTCGGCGCAAGCCCGTACCGGCCCCGCGTCAACGGGGCAACAAGCCGATCGTGCACAAGAGCGCCCATGCGACGGCGCACCAGCGCCCCGAGGTCGTGCTCCTGTCCGATGGTCAGTGGGGGCCGCAGCCTGTCGAGGTAGGCACGCCATGTGCCTGCCCACCCGATGATGCGGCGCACCGCAGGGTGCCACGGGTTGGCAGGGATGCCGGCGACGGTGTCCGACGGGAAGGGCAGCACTCCCGCGGGTGTCGCGACCCAGACATCCGCGTTGGCCGGTTCGACGATCTCACCGCCGAGGCCCAGCTCGGTGACGAGAGCGTCTACGGCGCCGCCGCGCGTTGCCCACCCGGTCGCTCCGAGAGCGACGCGCCGGCCCGCGACCTCCCCCTCGGCGACGGCGCCCCCGATTCGGCCGGATGCCTCCAACAGCGTGACCCGCAACCCGACCTTCGCGCACTCGAGCGCCGCGACCAGGCCCGCGACGCCGCCGCCGACCACGACCACCTGCTCCGATCTCGCGCGGGCAACGAGCTTCTCGAACGCGGATTCGGCCATTCCCCCATCCTCCCGCATCCGTGGGTATCCCACGCCGGCGCAGCGGCCTCCCGCGCACCAGCCTCCCGCGCACCAGCTCCTCGCGCACCGAGGCGAGGAGCCGCGGCCCGCGCGAGGGCATCCGGGGACGACGCATCCTCGGCTCGAGCGAATCCCCGTGTCTCGGGCCCGCGGGCGTGGCATGGAAGACTGTGGACATGGAGCTGCACATCACGCGTGATGACGCCGCCGATCGTCTGCTCAGCGACGATCCGCTGGCTCTGTTGATCGGGATGCTGCTGGATCAGCAGATCGCGATGGAAACCGCGTTCACCGGTCCAAAGAAGATCCAGGAGCGCACGGGGTCGCTGTCGGCATCCGCCCTCGCCGCGTACGATCCGGAGGCGCTCGTCGACGTGTTCCGCGAGACTCCTGCGGTCCACCGTTTCCCGGGGTCGATGGCGGGGCGGGTGCAGACGCTGTGCGAGACCGTCGCGACCGACTGGGATGACGATGCCGCCGCGATCTGGACCAAGGGTGACCCCGACGGGGCCGAGGTCCTGGCCCGCCTGAAGAAGCTGCCCGGGTTCGGGGAGCAGAAAGCGAAGATCTTCCTCGCACTGCTGGGCAAGCAGTACGGCTTCACCGGCGACGGATGGCGCGAGGCCTCGGCCCCCTACGGGGAGGAGGGCTCCTTCCGGAGCGTGGCCGACATCACCAGTCCGGAGTCCCTCGCGAAGGTCCGCGAATACAAGAAGGCGATGAAAGCCGCCGCGAAGAAGAGCTGACCGTGAAGCCGACAGCAGGAAGCGTCGCCGGGTTCATCGCGGGTGTCACGCCGGCGCGGCGCCAGCGCGACGCCGACACTCTGATCGGCATCATGAGCGCGATCACGGGGCACGATCCTCAGTTGTGGGGAACGATCATCGGGTTCGGCAGCTGCCACTATCGCTACCCGACCGGGAACGAGGGCGATATGGCCCTCCTCGCTTTCGCACCCCGCAGGAGCGCGTCGACGATCTACCTGACCTCGACCCAGGCCCACGCCGATGCGCTCGCAAGGCTGGGTCCTCACAAGACGGGCGTCGGATGCCTGTACATCTCTGACCTCACGACGGTGGACGAAACGGTGCTGCGCGGCATCCTCGAGAAGACCTACGCGTTCGCGATGGGCGGCGGCGACGAGAACGTGCGGATCACCGTCACGGGATGAGCGTGATCCCCTCGCACCGCGGTGTCGTCACGCGCCGCGCAGGCGCTCGCCGAGGTAGGCGTCGAGGTTCTCCAGCGGCACGCGCTCCTGTGCCATCGTGTCGCGGTCGCGCACCGTCACGGCGTCATCGTCGAGGGAGTCGAAGTCGACCGTGACGCACAGGGGCGTGCCGATCTCGTCCTGACGGCGGTAACGGCGCCCGATCGCGCCGGCGTCGTCGAAGTCGACGGCCCAGTGCCCGCGCAGGCGGTCGGCGAGCCCGCGGGCAAGTGGCGACAGGGCCTCGTTGCGTGAGAGCGGCAGCACGGCGACCTTGACGGGGGCCAGGCGCGGATCGAGCCGCAGCACCGTGCGCGTGTCGGTGCCGCCCTTGGCGTTGGGCACCTCTTCTTCGCGGTAGGCATCGACCAGGAAAGCCATCATCGAACGGGTCAAGCCGAACGAAGGCTCGATGACATAGGGGATGTACTTCTCACCCGAAGCCTGGTCGAAGTACGTCAGGCTCTGGCCGGATGCCTCGCTGTGGCTCTTCAGGTCGTAGTCGGTGCGGTTGGCGACGCCCATGAGCTCGCCCCACTCCTTGCCCGGGAACCCGAACCGGTACTCGACGTCGATCGTGCCCGCCGAGTAGTGAGCACGATCCTCTTCGGGCACGTCGTAGCGGCGCATGTTCGCCGGATCGATCCCGAGGTCGGTGAACCAGTTCCAGCACGCCTCGACCCAGTGCTCGAACCACTCCTGCGCCTCGGCGGGCGCGGTGAAGTACTCGATCTCCATCTGTTCGAACTCGCGCGTGCGGAAGATGAAGTTGCCGGGCGTGATCTCGTTGCGGAAGGCCTTGCCGACCTGACCGATCCCGAACGGGGGCTTCTTACGGCTCGCGGTGAGCACGTTCGTGAAGTTCACGAAGATTCCCTGCGCGGTCTCGGGACGTAAGTAGTGCAGGCCGGACTCGTCGTCCACGACACCGAGGTAGGTCTTCACCAGACCCGAGAACGCCTTGGGCTCGGTGTACTGCCCCTTCGTGCCACAGTTCGGGCACGGAATATCGGCGAGACCGTTCTCGGCTGCGCGACCCTTGCGTGCCTCGAAGTCCTCGATGAGGTTGTCGGCGCGGAAGCGCTTGTGGCACTGCAGGCACTCGACGAGTGGGTCGGTGAAGGTCGCGACGTGACCGGATGCCTCCCACACGCGCTTGGGCAGGATGATCGACGAATCGAGCCCCACCATGTCGCCGCGGCCGCGCACAAAGGTCTGCCACCACTGCCGGCGGATGTTCTCCTTGAGCTCGGTGCCCAACGGACCGTAGTCCCAGGCCGACCGGGATCCGCCGTAGATCTCGCCCGCTTGGAAGACGAACCCGCGATGACGGGCGAGGGCGATCACTTTGTCGAGACGGGACTGCTCGGCCACAGAGAGACTCCTGGGTCGGGGATGCGCTGCGCGCGAGGATATCGCGGATGCCGCGACATCCGGCCATTCTATCGGCCGCGCTCCGCCGCCGCGTGGACGCCCGCTCGGGAAGGTGACCCTCGGCCGGCCTACTGAGCGACCGGTGCGACCACGTACAGCAGCTGCGCCGTGCCATCCTCCTGCTCGAGCAGCGTCACTCCGACGGTGTAGTCCGGGCCCGTGAACGACCAGATCTTCATCCCGCCGAAGTCGGACTCGGAGTCTGTTGTGTATTGGGACTTCAACTGCTCGATGATGCTCTCGCCGTCGGCGACGCTCGGCACGGTGTAGGTGACCGTGTAGCCACCGTCCACCGCGAGCGCAACGAGGGGGGAACCGGACGGAAGGGGAATGTCGGAGGGGAAGCCCTCGGGCACACTCGCCCCGCCGCCCGCATCGATGTCGACGCCGGTGGCGCCTTCGACGACATCCTCGACAGTGTTGTTGATCAGCTGCTCGACCGGGTTCACACACCCGGTGAGAGCGAAGGCTCCGACGCCGAGCATGAGCGCGGCGCCAGCGATTCGGGTCTTCATTGTTCTTCCTCTCCCCGGGAGCACCACGGCGCGGTGATCGGCGGTGATCGGCTCCCGCTTCGAGTCTGGCGACCCGGGGAGCGCGCCGCAAGAGTGCGAGATCAGGCGAACCCACACCGTTGGGCGACCCAGCTCAGCATCGTGGCACGCAGGTCCGGGTCGGCCGCGAGCTGGATCTGGCCCGATCGCTCACCGACGACGACGTCGAGCGTGAAGATCGTCCCGCGTTTGTCCTCCTGCACGGCATGGGCATCGCAGCGGAACGGCTCGATCGGGATCGCAATCTCCCGGACAGCCCGGTCGCCCGGGGTCAGGGCGACCCCGAGCGCCGCGGTACCGTCTGGGTCTGCGTTGCCGAAGCCGAGCAGATTCGTCGGCCGGATCGCGCGAAGAGCTGCCCCACCCGCGCCCGTCGGCTCGACCCGAAGCCGCAGCATCCCGGGGCCGGTCTCGGCATCGGCGCCGAAACCGGCGATCGTGACGGCCGCCACGGCGCCGAGAGCCTCCTCGAGGCACTCTCGGGCGTGCAGACCGGGGACCACATCGAGCACGTCGGGGAGCGGGGCGACCGCCTCACCGCGGCCATCGCCCGTCTCGTAGGCGAAGCTCACGCGTGACTCGCCGTCATCGGGCGCGCCGCAGTCGGGGTCCGGCAGCTGGATGCGGATGCCGACAGTGACTCCCGGGGCGATCCGACTGGGCCGGTCCAGCACCCGCTCTGCATCCGCGGCGAAGCGTTCGTCGGACACGAGGAGGTCGTCGACGACCAGAACCTCGTCGGTCGCGTTCGTGACCTCGACCTGGGCCTGGCGCAGCGCGACATCGGAGCGCTGCTGAATGAAGCGCACACTCACCCCCTCGGGCAGCCCGGCGCCGGACGGGCCAGGAGGCGGCGTGCAGGCCGCGAGGATCGCTGACGCCGCTCCCGCGAGCGCGAGGGTCGCCACGCACCGGAGCGCGCGACCGCCACGATCGCGGAGCGCAGTCACCGCCGCAGCACCTCGCGGGCAACAGTCATGTCCTCCAGCGCGACCGGATCAATCTCGACACCCAGTCCCGGACCGGTCGGAACCCGAACGTGACCGTCCTCGAGTACGGCGGGTTCGGTGACGATGTCGCGCTCATAGAACCGGGAGGATGCCGACACATCGCCGGGCAGAGCGAAACCGGGCAGGGCCGCCAGTGCGGCATTGGCCGCGCGACCGATCCCGGTCTCGAGCATGCCGCCGCACCAGACGGGCACACCCGCGGCGCGACAGAGGTCATGGATACGGACCGCCTCCAGGTAGCCGCCGACCCGGCCCGCCTTGATGTTGATGATGGATGCCGATGCCAGTGCGAGGGCGTCGGCGGCCGCCTTGGCCGACACGATGGACTCATCCAGACACACCGGGGTGCGCAGCCGTGCCGCCAGCGCCGCGTGATCGACCAGATCGTCCTCTTGCAGCGGCTGCTCGATCAGCAGCAGGTCGAAACGGTCGAGCTCGGCAAGAGTGTCGGCATCCGCGAGCGTGTACGCGGAGTTCGCGTCGACCTGCAGGGGGATCGCACCGAACGCATCCCGGACCGCGGCGGTGTCGGCTATGTCCCGGCCGGGCTTGATCTTGATCTTGATGCGCACATACCCGTCATCCAGGTAGCCGCCGACCGCCTCGACAAGGGCCGCCGGGTCGGTCTGGATGCCGACCGATACCCCCGAGGGGACGCGGTCGCGCACGGCGCCGAGGTGGGCGCCGAGCGGGACCCCGACGGACCGGAGCGCGGCATCCAGAACCGCGAGTTCAAGACCCGCTTTCGCCATCCGGTGGCCGACGAACGGCGCGAGGGTCTCGGCCACGTGCCCGGGAGCCACCGTGTGGCGGTCCAGCAGCGCAGGGATGAGGAATCGGAGGGCAACATCCCACGCGCCCTGCGTGTACTCGCTCGAATACAGCGGAGCATCCTGGGTGACGATCTCGCCCCAGCCGTCGCCGTCGGCGGTCAGCGCGCGCACGACGATGACCTCACGGACGGTCTCCGTCCCGAACGACGTCGTGAACGGCGACACGAGCGGCAGGTGGAGCACCCGGAGCTCGATCCCCTCGAGAGTCACCGGGGCAGCGGGCTGTGCGATCGGCATGCGGCCAGGCTAATCCCCGTCGGCGCAGCCGGCACGCCCGATCGTTCAGTCGCGCCGTGTCGTGGGTCACCTGACACACCACCGGCGGGAAGCCGCGACCGGAGCGAGTACTGGCGGCTCAGGCGTCGACGATCAGATAGCCGCGGCGCTGATCGAACCCGCCGATGCGCCGGCCCGCCGAAAGGTGCGTCAGCAGAGCATCGCGGACGCGGCGCCGCTCCACGGCAGCGGCCTCGGGCTCCCGCCGACGCAGCGACTCGATGTCGCGGGGGATCGAGACGGATGCGCGCACCTCGTCATCCGTCGGCGTGGGTACCGGCGGAGCGGCGAGCGCCCACGACACCATCAGCCGGTCGGACTCATCGCCGCGATTGACCCCGTCGTCCATCGCCCCGTAGTGGTCCACGAGATACTCGGTCACCCGCGCCCCGAGAACGGCGAGATTGAAGTGCGCGTTGCGCGCCACGAGCGGATCGAACGTCCACGTGACGTGCCCGATCCCCCGGCGCAGTCCCCACTCCCGCTGATGCTGCTTCAGCAGCCGGCCGAACCCCCGGCCTTGGGCGCTGGGGAGCACGCCGGTGATGTGCGAGTGCATCGACCGGGCAGCGGGCTCGGCGAAGAAGGCGACGGATGCTCCGACCAGGCGGTCGTCCTCGAACAGCCCGACGGCGTAGTTGCCCGAGTGCGCGAGTGCCCGCAGGAGGTTCGGAGGCATGCCCGTGCGATCCCCGCCCCAGACCTCGGAGAGGACCGCGGAGGCGGCGAACACATCGGCGACGGTGTCGAGCTCACGGATGCTGAGCCCGACGGGCTCGGTTTCGCTCACGACGCCCTCGATTCGGGAACGACCGGGATCGATCCGGTCGGAGTGAGCTCGATGCCGGCCGTGATGACGTGCTCGGCGAACAGACCCGGCCACGCCATGACCCCGTAGGGCGTGCGCGCGACGACGAGGCGGCTGTGGGGCATCAACTCGTTGAGGCGGGTCGCGGTGCGAAGCGGATGCGTGGGGTCACCTGTCCACGCCAGGATGAGCGTCGGCACGTCGATGCGGGACAGCTCCTCCTTCGGGGGCAGATCGGCGGTCGCAGCACCGCGCAACACGATCGGCAGAAGCGCCTCGTCAACGGCGGGCAGGGTCTCGGGAGCGTCGGCGAGCGCGGGCGGAACCGGGGTCGTGGAGCCGAGCTGCACGAACGCCTCCACGCCCTGGCGCTCAATGAGGTCGGCGTTGGTGCGGTACACCTCGGCCTGGGCCCGCCTCGTGCCCCACGCCGTCGGCGGAACCATGAGCGTGAGGCTCGCGAAACGCGCCGGATCCTTCAGAGCCGCGTGAAGCATCGTGCCCGTCCCCATCGACGGGCCCACTCCATGGACCGCTTCGCCCGGGGCAAGGGCATCCAAGACAGCCAGCAGGTCCTCGGCGAGGTTGTCCCATCGGTAGTCGACAGGATCATCCGTGCCCGTCGAGCCGCCGTGACCTCGCGCATCGATCCGCAGGATCCGATGATCCCGCAGCGCCCGACCGAGGTCGAGGCCGAGGTGGCTGTCGCGACGGCGACTGGACATGAGTCCGTGCAACTGGACCACCAGCGGGCCGTCGTCACCGGTCACATCGAAGTCGAGGGTCGCGCCTCGAATCCGCAGCGTGCTCACGTGCCCTCCCGGGCGTCCTCTGTGCGAAACGGTTGCCGCCTAGACTACGCGCGATGCGCTTGACGAACGTCGCCCGAATGACGCTGCCCCAGGGCCGGGTCCGCAGCCTCGTGTTTCCCGCCGAGGTCGTGCCCGACGCGGAGCCGTTGACGCTGTCGTTCGATCAGGCTCGCCACGTCTCGGCGGGGGATCGCCCCGGCTCGTGGATGGCGCTGTCGTTCCGGCTGCGCACCCCCGCGGCTCCCGACGAGATCGCCGACGCCTGGGCCACCGTCATCGACAGGCACGGCACCCTCAGCACCGTGTTCGATCGGGACGAGGAGGGACTGGTGCGCGTACGGCCGGCACGGCTGGGCGTGGGTCGATGGGTGACGCATCCTGCTGCGCCGGAACGGCTCACGCGCGAGGTCCTGCGCGACGTGCTCGACGACGGATGCCGCCCCTTCGCCACACCCTCGCATCGGCTGTGCCTGATCGAGCCGGAGGGCGGCGCTGACCCGACCGTGGTGATCGCCTCCGATCACGCCCATGTCGACATGTGGTCTCTCCTGGTGCTGGGGCGCGACCTCGCCGAGATCATCGACGACGAGCGCGAGGCCCGTGCCCCCGGTGCGGCCCTGCCCCGAGCCAGAGCGTTCGCCGAGCACTCGGCGGACCTTGCCGCCCGCCCCCCGGCACCGGAGGCGATCACGACCCGATGGGCTGAGATCCTGGATGCCGAGGGCGGCCAGATGCCGCTGTTTCCCCTGACGCTGGGCAGCGTCGCTGCCGCGCAGGCCGAGATCGTCGACGTGCGAGACGTCTTGAACGGACCGGAGTTCGAGGAGTTCGGCGAACGCGCGGCGTCCATGGGCGTGCGCGCCATCGCGCTGGCGGTGTCTGTCATGACGCGGGTGAGCCTCGCGATGGGAGATCAACCGCTTCGCGCGGTGTTCCCCGTGCACAGCCGGCACGACCCGCAGTGGCACGACTCGGTGGGGTGGTTCATCACGAACGCCGTCATCGAGGCATCCGACCCCTCGCCCCACGCGTGCGCACGCGCCGTGAAGGAGGCGATCGGCCTCGGATCGCACCCGTTGGGCCCGATCCTCGCTCCGTACGGCGGCATGCCGGCAACGCCGGGCATGTTCGCCTTTTCGTGGCTGGACACCGGCAGACTCCCGGTCAAACCTGACCGGTTGCGCGACATCCAGTACGTCTCGGCGGTGGTGCGGACCGACGGCGTGATGATCTGGTTCATCGCGAACGAGTCCGGGCTGCACCTGCGCTGCCGGTACCCCGACACCCCCGAAGCGAGGCGCAACGTGGGCGCGTGGCTGGATGCCGTGCACTCCGGCCTGCGCGACACGATCGACGCCTGATCGCCTCGGCCCGGCCGCACCGGTGATGCGCGCGGTGCGGTCGGTCGCGGCCGACTGCCCGAGAGACTCCCGCTTCTTCGGTCAGCCGGCCGCCTTGGCCAACATCTTCGCTGTGGAGATGTGGGAGCGTTTCAGCTTCTACGGGATGCAGGGGATCCTGCTGATCTCCCTCCCCTACTCCACGTCCCGGGGATTGGCCTGTCGATCACGACCAAGCTCGCGCCGCGGGCGTTCCACACGCAGATGGTCGCGCTCTTCTTTCTCTCCATTGCGCTGGGCACCGCGATCGCGGGCTGGCTCGCCCAGTTCTACGACCCGCAGAACGAGGTTCCCTACTTCTCGAGCCTCGGTATCGCTGCGATGGCACTCGGCGTCCTCCTCCTCCTGGTTGCGCGTCCCGTCCTGAACCTCATGAGGGGTGTTCGCTAGCCGGTCTCGGATTCCTGGCGAGCCCGCCGGACACGGCAGAATCGATGCATGCCCGCCGCGCACCTTCCCGTGGATCACGCCTGTCTCATCGTCCACGGCACGGACTCACCGGGCATCGTGGCCGCCGTCTCGGCTCTGATCACGCGGCAGGGCGCGAACATCGTGCAGTTCGACCAGTACTCGGACAACCCGGAGGGAGGCGCCTACTTCCAGCGCGTCGTGCTCCACCGCCCGGGCCTGCGCGACGCACTCCCCGCGATCGAGGCAGACCTTGCCCAGACGCTCGGCGACGGCTTCGACCTCGAGTGGTCGATCACGGACCAGTCAGTACCCAAGCGGATGGCGATCCTCGCGTCGCGGCAGGACCACTGCCTGCTCGACCTGCTGTGGCGCCACCGCCGGGGCGAGCTTCCGGTCGACATCCCGGTCGTCGTGTCGAATCACACGGATGCCGAAGCGGATGTCGCGGGGTTCGGCATCCCGTTCGTGCACGTGCCGTCGATCGTGGGTCCTGACAAGAGCGTCAGCGAGGCGCGGATCCTGGAGATCCTCGCCGAGGCGGATGTCGATTTCGTCGTGCTCGCCCGCTACATGCAGATCCTCAGTGCCGATTTCCTCGAACGCGTGTCAGTGCCGGTGATCAACATCCATCATTCCTTCCTGCCCGCCTTCATCGGCGCGCAGCCGTATCGTCAGGCGAAAGCCCGCGGCGTGAAACTCATCGGGGCGACCTCGCACTACGTGACGACGGACCTCGACGAGGGCCCGATCATCGAGCAGGACATCGTGCGAGCGACCCATGCCGACTCGGCACTCGACCTCGAAAGACGCGGCGCCGATGTCGAGCGCGCTGTGCTCTCCCGCGCCGTGCTGTGGCATGCGCAGGACCGCATCATTCGGCACGGCAATCACACGATCGTCTTCTGATCCGTCCCGTCACAGCGGCTGGATTGTCGTCGCATGCCGGCGCCGGATAGGCTCGCGGAGTCCGACATCTCGAGGAAGAGGCAGGCCATGGCCATTGCAGTGACGAACCCCGCGACCGGCGAGGTCGTGGAGACGTTCGAGCCGCACGACGAGGCCGAAGTCGAGCGCCGCATCGCGGCAGCTCAGTCAGCGTTCGCCGCGCTTCGCGAGACGACGTTCGCTCAGCGAGCCGAGTGGATGCGACGAGCCGCCGAGCTGCTGGAAGCAGACGTCGAGGAACTCGCCCGCACGATCACGATCGAGATGGGTCGTCCCCTCGCACAGTCGCGCGCAGAGGTGCTCAAGTGCGCCCGCGGCTGCCGGTTCTACGCCGACCACGCGGCCGACTTCCTGGCCGATGAGACCCTCGCCGACCCCTCGTCGGTGAAGGCGTCCGCGGCGGGTACCCGGTACGCGCCGCTGGGGATCGTGCTCGCGGTGATGCCGTGGAACTACCCGCTGTGGCAGGTCATGCGCTTTGCTGCCCCCGCACTCATGGCCGGCAACACCGGGCTGCTCAAGCACGCATCCAACGTCCCCCGGTCGGCGCTGTACCTCGACACACTCTTCGAGCGGGCAGGCTTCCCGGTCGGCTCCTTCCACACACTGCTCATCCCGGCCTCCGGCGTCGAGCGCGTTCTGCGGGACCCCCGGGTCGTCGCGGCGACGCTGACCGGTTCCGAGCCCGCGGGACGGTCGTTGGCCTCCATCGCCGGGAGCGAAGTCAAGCACGTCGTGCTGGAACTGGGGGGCTCGGATCCCTTCCTCGTGATGCCCACGGCGGATCTCGAGGCCGCCGCATCCGTGGCCGTGACCGCGCGCAATCAGAACAACGGCCAGTCGTGCATCGCGGCCAAGCGGTTCATCGTGCACGCCGACGTCTACGACGACTTCGTGTCGCGTTTCGTCGCCAAGACCAAGGCGCTGCGTGTCGGCGACCCGCTCGAGGAAGGGACCGACGTGGGCCCCGTGGCTACCCAGAGCGGCCGCGACGAACTGGCCGAGCTGGTCGACGACGCGATCGAGCGCGGCGCCGAGGTGCTGGCGGGCGGAGCGGTCCCCGAGGGCGCGGGGTGGTTCTACCCGCCCACGGTGCTGGCCGGGATCACGCGGGACATGCGCCTGTTCCAGGAGGAGGCGTTCGGCCCCGTGGCCACGGTGTTCCGAGTCGAGACGCGCGAGGAGGCGGTGGAGATCGCCAACGCGACGACCTTCGGCCTCTCATCGTCCCTGTGGAGCACCGACGACGACGAGATCGAGTGGTTCATCGACCGCCTCGAGGCCGGCGCCGTGTTCGTCAACGGCATGACCGTGTCGCACCCTGAGCTGCCGTTCGGCGGCATCAAGAACTCCGGCGTCGGTCGCGAACTGGCAGCGGCCGGCATCCGGGAGTTCATGAACCTGAAGACGGTCTGGCGGGGCTGAGCGTCCTCGTTCGTTTGCCGCAACACGCCGCGCCGCGGATGCTGGCGCCCCGGTTTGCGGCAACCGAACAGCCGCCGCCCGGCCTGCGCGTCAGGGCATGATCACGATCTTGCCGGGCGCGTGCGTGGACTCGAGGGCCTCGAACGCCGCGACGACGTCGTCGAGCGGATAGGTCGCCACGATGGGGAAGACGATCCGTCCGGCGGCGATGTCGTCGGCGAGCGCGCGCAGGTTCTCGGGAGTGCGGGCCTCGCGCTCGACGTTGTGCACGCCAAGCTCGTCCAGCGCCGCGTAGGCGGCGATCGCGACCATCCGGTCGGCGGGCACACCGAGGTCGATACCCGCATCCAGCGCTTCGCGCCCGTGGCAGTCCATGACAGCCGTGGGGACCCCGTGTTCGCGCACGCGGTCGGCAAGCCCCTCGCCGTATGCGACGGGCTCGACACCGAGGGACCGGAGGAACTCGTGGTTGGTCACGGATGCCGAACCGATGACCCGCGCCCCGCGCGCGATCGCCAGCTGAGCGGCGACGAGCCCGACCGCGCCACTGGCGCCCCCGACGAGCACGACGTCATCCGCGCCTACCGGGACGGTCGCAAGACACGAGACCGCCGTGAGTCCGGCGACGTGGAGACCACCCGCGACCTCGACCGCGAGCGCCTCCGGGCGGAGTGCGATCTCCGCGGCGTTCGCGATGACCTGCTCGGCCACCGCGCCGGACGCGCGGCCCATGACGGCATCGCCGACTGACACGGGGGTGCCGTCGGTGTACGCGGCGCCCTCGCCGACGGCGATGACCGACCCTGCGAAGTCCCCACCGATCCGACGCGGGAAAGGAGCGCTGGAAGGGATGAACCCGCTCCTGGCTTTGGCGTCGTACGGGTTCAGTCCCGCCGCCTCGACGGCGACGAGTACCTTGCCGGCACCCGGTGACGCCTCCTGGACCTCCGTCACGAACAGGACATCGGGGCCCCCGGTCTCGTTGTACATCGCTGCGCGGCTCATACCTCGAGCGTAGCGACGCCCTTCCGGCCGAGGGCCGCGGCCGGTGCTCGCCGACACGACCCGCGCACAGCGTCCGTCGTGCGTGCATGCCAAGCTGTCAGCATGGCGAACTCGCCCACGGGTGACTCGATGACCGAGCGGATCGTCCGCGTTCTCGAGACGTTCACCTCGGAGCGGACCGTGCAATCGGCATCCGAGATCGGTCGACGCGCCGCACTGCCGTCATCGAGCGCTCACCGCATCGTTGACGATCTCGTCTCGGCGGGGCTGCTCGATCGCGACGAGGACGCGCAGGTCAGGCTCGGCATGCGACTGTGGGAGCTCGCGCTGCGGGGTTCGTCGGCGCTGCGCCTGCGCACGGCGGCGCTGCCGCACATGGAAACCGTGCAGTCCGTCATCCGTGAGCACACGCAGCTTGCCGTTCGAGAGAAGGACGAGGCGCTGTTCATCGAACGCCTGTCGCACCCGGATGCCGGCGCCAACATCACGCGCATCGCCGGGCGGCTCCCCCTGCACGCATCCTCGTCGGGGCTCATCCTCCTCGCCTACGCGCCCGCCAATCTCCGCGCCGGGATTCTCAGCCGGCCGTTGCGCGCTGTGTCCGCCGAGACGGTGACCGACCCGCGGACGCTCGAGCGCATGATCGCGACGATCAGACGCGACGGGGTCGCGATCGCCCCCGGGTCGATTCAGTCCGTCTCGACCGGCGTCGCCGTTCCCCTCCGCCACGAGGGTGAGGTCGTGGCCGCCCTCTCGGTCGTCCTGCCCCGGGACACCGACCCGGCGGCGGCCGTCGCCGCACTGCGCGACGCGGCCACGGCGACCGAGCGCGATCTGCGGCGACAGCGTCTCTAGCCACCCGAACTGACGCCCGCCTCGAACGGGCGCACTCCTCGCCGCTGCCCATTCAATGGGAATCTTGACGGGAGGATGGTCGAGATGCTGCAGACTCGGCGAAGACCCGCATCCGTCGAAGGAGACGCCATGTCCGCCGTCCGCACCCAGGTAGCCATCGTCGGAGCCGGCCCCGCCGGCCTGCTCCTGTCCCACCTGCTCGCCGCCCGGGGGATCGAGTCGATCGTGCTCGATCAGCGCAGCCGCGAGGAGATCGAGAAGACGATCCGCGCCGGCATCCTCGAGCATCCCACCGTCGAGCTCCTCGACCAGACGGGGGCCTCGCCACGCGTGAAGACCGTCGGGCAGCGCCACGACGGAATCGAGCTGCGCTTCGAGGGCGAAGGACACCGCATCGACTTCCCCGCTCTCACCGGCCGGAGTGTGTGGCTCTTCCCCCAGCACGAGGTCCTCATCGACCTCATCGGGGTGCGATTGGCGGCCGGCCAGGACCTGCGCTTCGGCGTCACGGTCGACCGTGTCGAAGACATCGAGACGGACCGGCCGCGGGTCATCGCAACCAACCCCGATGGCTCCCCCCTCGAGATCGAGGCGGATTTCGTCGTCGGCGGTGACGGATCGCGCAGTCTCGTGCGCGCAGCCGTCACCGGTTCCTCGACAGGCGGCGATTTCCGCGAGTACCCGTTCGCCTGGTTCGGCATCCTGTGCGAAGCGCCGCCCAGCTCCGATGAGCTCATCTACAGCAACTCGCCACACGGATTCGCCCTGATCAGTCAGCGCAGCGCCACCGTGCAGCGCATGTACTTCCAGTGCGACCCCGAGACCGACCCCCAAGCCTTGAGCGAGGCGGAGATCTGGGAGAAGCTGCAGTCCTGCGTTCCCGGGACCACGCTGCAGGAGGGGCCGATCTTCCAGCGCGACGTCCTGCGCTTCCGCAGCTTCGTGGCCTACGAACTGCGACGCGGACGCGCCGCCCTCGTCGGGGACGCCGCCCACACCGTTCCCCCGACCGGCGCGAAGGGAATGAACCTCGCGGTCGCGGATGTCGTGCTGCTGGACCGGGCACTGGGCGCGCTGTTGAACGACGGCGACGAGCGGCTGCTGGATGCCTACGCCGAGACGGCGCTGAAGCGCATCTGGAAGGCGCAGCACTTCTCCTGGTGGATGACGAGCATGCTCCACCTCACTCCCGAGGCATCCGAATTCGACCGTCGCCGCCAGATCGGGGAGCTGCGCTCGGTCGTCGAGTCCGAGGCAGGCCAGACCTACCTCGCCGAGGCGTACACCGGGTGGCCCTTCGCCTGAGCTGTCGCCTTCGCCGCCGCGCGGCTTTCCCTCGCGGGATCGCGTGAGACGCGGTTCAGCGTTTGTCGGGACCAGTGACGGCGCCCGCCATCACCCGCAGGGCGTGCGCGAGAGCTTCGCGCTCCGAGGGAGCGAGTGCGGCGAACATCTCGTCCTCCGCCTGCCTCGCCAGTTCGAGTGCGCGGGCAAAGAGTTCACGACCCGCAGGCGTCGCGACCACGACGTTAGCCCGTCGGTCGTTCGGGTCGGGTTCTCTTTCGACAAGTCCGCGTGACTGCAGGTCGTCGATGAGCGCGACGATCTGGCTCGGATCGAGGCGCAGGAACTCCGACAGCTCCCGCTGAGACGGCCGCGCGTCACTGGCCGCGATGGCGAGCACGGCGTAGGGACGAACGCGCAGCCCCACCGACTGCAGAGCGGAGTGAGCACGGGCAACTGAGACCGCGTTGGCCTGTGCGAGCAGGAACGCGAGGTCGTCTGCGACCGTCGTGCGCCAGAGTCGCTCGGCGCGAACGGGGGTTTCCGTCGCCCGGGCCTGATCGTTTGCGGTGGACACCCGGCCATTGTAGTCATTCACTGCGGAACACAATCGTTGAACTTGACAACTATCGTCGAGATGGACACAATCCTCACTATGAGCAGTGTCGCCCTCCCCCGCACGATCTTCGACGAGTCCCACAACGACTTCCGCGACATCGTGCGCCGATTCGTCGAGCGCGAGGTCACGCCCCATCTCGACGCCTGGACGGAAGCGGGCCGGGTCGACCGGTCGCTGTTCGAGAGAGCGGGAGCGACCGGTCTCCTGGGGATATCGGCGCCGGCTCGCTACGGCGGCGGCGACGTCGACGACTTTCGATACAACGCCATCGTGATCGAGGAGCTCGCGCGCGCCGGCGCCACGGCCGTCTCGATGTCGCTGTGCGGATTCAACGACCTCATCGCGCCGTACTTCATCGACTTCGGTTCGGACGAACAGAATCGACGATGGCTGGCTCCCATGGTCGCCGGGGAGCGGATCGGCGCGATCGCTATGACGGAACCGGGGACCGGGTCTGACCTTGCGGCGATCGCGACGACCGCTCGGCCGGACGGCGACGACTTCGTGCTCAACGGCTCGAAGACCTTCATCTCCAACGGCCTGCTGGCCGACGTCGTCATCGTCGTGGCACGCACGGATGCTGCCGCCGGCCGCGGCGGCTTCAGCCTTCTCGTGGTTGAGGACGGGATGCCCGGGTTCACTCGCAGCGGCCCGGTCAAGAAGATCGGCCTCGGCGCTCAGGACACCGCCGAGCTGTCGTTTGCCGATGTGCGCGTCCCGCGTGCGAATGTTCTCGGAAGCCCCGGCGACGGCTGGACACAGCTCCGCCGGAACCTGCCGATCGAACGTCTCCACATCGCGACAACGTCAATGGCGCGGATGCGTGCGACCTTCGACCAAGCCCTGTCCTACTCGATGGAGCGCACGGCCTTCGGGCAGCGAATCGCAGACTTCCAGGCGAATCGTTTCTATCTCGCCGAGCTGGCCACGCAGATCGAGGTGGCGCAGGTCTTCGTCGATCGCTGCATCCTGGACGCCGCGACGGGCCGGCTCGACGCCGTCACCGCCGCCATGGCCAAGTGGTGGGTCACCGAGTTGCATCAGAAGGTCATCGACCGCGCACTCCAGTTGCACGGCGGCTACGGGTACACCCGCGAATACCCGGTCGCCCACGACTACATGGACTCCCGGGTGGCGACGATCTACGGCGGCACGACGGAGATCATGAAGGAGATCATCGGGCGCCGGCTGACGCGCGAGGACTGACCCTCCCTCCACCACCCTGGCAAACGTCAATCGTTGACATTTGCAATTGAACCGGCTTGACTAGGTGTACTCGGCCAGGGCCGAGAGTGTGCCTCGAGGAGTAAGGGAGCCCCCATGTCGCTGCAGGGCAAAGTCGCCATCGTCACCGGATCCGGCCGCGGTCTCGGCCTCGCCTATGCGCAGGAGTTGGCAAGGCAGGGAGCGGCCGTCGTGATCAACGACGTCGATGAGCAGACTGCCAAGGACGCGGTCACGGCGATCGAGACCGAAGGCGGACGCGCGACCGCCGTCGTCGCCCCCGTGGGCCCCACAGAGACAGCGCAGAAGCTCCTCGCCGCCGCGCTCGATGCGTTCGGGCGCGTCGACATCCTCGTCACCAACGCCGGAGTCCTGCGCGATAAGACGCTCTGGAAGATGACCGACGACGACTTCGACACCGTCATCAATGTGCACCTTCGCGGCACCTTCACCTGTGTTCGGGAGGTGGCGACCCATCTGCGCGAGACCGGCACGCCCGGGCGCATCATCTGCATCGGCTCCCCGACCGGTCAGCGAGGGAACTTCGGTCAGACCAATTACGCGGCAGCCAAGGCGGGCATCGTCGGGATGGTGCGCACGTGGGCCCTCGAACTGAAGAAGGCAGGGATCACGGCGAACGCGGTGATCCCCGTGGCAGCCACGGCCATGACGGCGACGATCCCCTACTTCGCCGCCGCCGTGGAGGCGACCGAGCGCGGCGAATCGATGCCTGCGTTCTTCCGGCACGACTTGGGCTTCGGAACGTCGGAAGACGTCGCCGGCGTGATCGCCTACCTCGCCTCCGACGAGGCAGCGCACATCACCGGTCAGGCGATCGGGGTGGGTGGTGACCGCATCCAGTTGTGGTCGCACCCCGAGCCCGTCGTCACCGCCTACCACGAGGGCGGCTGGAGCAGCGAGACCCTGCAGGCTGAAGCGCACGAGCTGTTCGATGCGAAGCTGCAGTCCGTCGGCGAGACCTTCCCTCCGCTTCCGGAGGAGCTGCAGCGGTGAGCACCCGCTACGAGCCGGCGATCGACCTCGACGCCCTCACCGCAATCGATGTGCATGTGCACATCGAGATCGACGCGCACGGCCACTCCTCCCTTCCGAGCGACCTCGCCGAGGCGGCCTCGAAGTACTTCCGCACCGACGGGCCCCGTCCCGACCTCGACTCGATCGCGCAGTACTACCGCGAGCGGTCGATGGCGGCGGTCGTGTTCACCGTGGATTCTGAGACCGCGCTGGGGCACGCTCCGATCTCCAGCGTCGAGATCGCCGAGGGCGCGGCCCGCAACAACGACGTGCTGATCCCGTTCGGCTCGGTCGATCCCCGCAAGGGAACGGCAGCCGTCGACACGGCCCGGCGACTGATCGACGATCACGGAGTCCGCGGGTTCAAGTTCCACCCGACGGTGCAGGGCTTCGACCCGAGCGATCCCGCCTACGCGCCGCTGTACTCCGTCCTTGAGGAGTCGGGGGTCGTCGCTCTGTTCCATACCGGCCAGACGGGAATCGGGGCAGGGATGCCGGGAGGGCGCGGCTTCCGGCTCGCGCTGTCCAACCCGATGCTGCTGGATGGCGTCGCCGCAGATTTCCCGCGGCTGCAGATCATCATGGCCCACCCGTCCGTACCGTGGCAGGACGAGGCGCTCTCGGTGGCCACCCACAAGCACAACACGTGGATCGATCTGTCCGGCTGGAGTCCGAAGTACTTCCCCGAGTCCCTGGTGCGCGCCGCGAACTCGTACCTGAAGAACCGCGTCCTGTTCGGAAGCGATTTCCCGCTCCTGACGCCGGAGCGCTGGCTCGCGGATGCCGAGAAGACCGCTCTGAAGCCCGAGGTCATGCCCGGCATCCTGAAGAACAACGCCGCTCGGCTGCTCGGACTGTCCACGCCCGCCTGACCCCCCGCCCGGTACCACCCGCAAGGAGACATCATGACCACAACCGTTGCGTTCACCGACCTGCATACCCTCGTCGGCACCGATCTCGGTTATTCCGAGTGGTTCGACGTGACGCAGGACCGTATTAACACGTTTGCCGACGCGACCGACGACCACCAGTGGATCCACGTCGACCCCGAGCGGGCGAAGGATGGACCGTTCGGAGCACCGATCGCGCACGGGTTCCTCACGCTCTCCCTGTTCATTCCGATGTGGGTCGATCTGCTGGATGTTCAGGGCGCAGGCACGAAGGTGAACTACGGCCTCGACAAGGTGCGCTTCGTCTCTCCGGTGGCCGCCGGATCCCGGGTCCGGCTGACGGCGACGATCGCCGAAGCGAACGAGGTCGGCGGGGGAGTCCAGCTCGTCGTCGACGGAACGATCGAGATCGAGGGCGGCACGAAGCCCGCGGTCGTCCTGCGAAGCCTTCAGCGCCTGTACGCGTGACGTGGTGGGGGAACCTCGCTTCCCTCACCCGCATCGCGTGATTCACCGACGAATCCACCTCCTCGAAGAAGAGATCTCCGATGCACAACCACGGACTGGGCGCCTGGATGACCACCCGGCGCCAGAAGACACCCGACAAGACCGCGCTGATCTTCCAGGGCGGCCAGACCATGACCTACCGCGCACTGGCCGACGACACTGATCGCATCTCGGCCGTCCTGTGGCATCGCGGGATACGTATCGGAGACCCGGTCGCGTTCCTGGGGGAGAACAGTCCGGAGTTCCTCTCGGTGATGTTCGCGTGCGCGCAGCTGGGCGCCGTCTTCGTCCCGGTCAACACGCGGCTAGCGCCACCCGAGGTCGCGCACGTGCTCACCGACTCTGGAGCGCGCGCGCTCATCGTCGACCCGGCCCTGCTCGAGCGCGCGGCGGAGGGGGTGGCAGCGGCCCGCATCAGCCATGTGATTCAGACAGGCGAGGGCACACCCGAGCACCCCGGCCTGTCACCGCTGCTGCGCGGCACGCCGTTCGGCCACGCCGACGCCGCGGTCGGGCACAACGATCCGGCGGCCATCATCTACACCTCTGGGACGACAGGCAAGCCCAAGGGCGCGGTCCTCACGCACGGCAACCTCATCTGGACCGCCATCAACTGCGTGGTGGACTACGACGTGGTCTCGACCGACATCGCCTTGATGATCTCGCCGTTGTTCCACGTCGCCTCACTCGGGATGGGCGCACTGCCCATCCTGCTCAAGGGCGGCACGATGGTGCTGGAGAAGGGCTTCGAGGCCGGTCGCGCACTCGAGCTGATTCAGGAGTACCGGGTCACCATGCTCAGCGGCGTCCCGACCACCTACCAGATGATGGCCGACCACCCGAACTGGGCGAGCACCGACCTGTCAAGTCTGGCCAAGCTCACCTGCGGCGGCTCGGCGGTACCGACCCGCATCCTCGACGCCTACGAGTCCCGGGGCCTGTCGTTCTCTCAGGGCTACGGGATGACCGAGACCTCGCCGGGCGCGACGTCACTCTCCCCGGCGATGACCCGGGCTAAGCAGGGAAGCGTCGGGCTTGCGCACTTCTTCACCGAGGTGCGGATCGCGGACGAGAACGGCGCAATGGTCCCCCGCGGCACGGTGGGCGAGATCGAGATATCCGGCCCGAACGTTTTCGCGGGGTATCTGAACCTGCCCGAGGCGACGGCGAACGCGTTCACCGCGGACGGCTGGTTTCGGTCGGGCGACCTCGGCTACCTCGATCGCGACGGGTACCTCTACATCTCTGACCGGCTGAAGGACATGATCATCTCGGGTGGGGAGAACATCTACCCTGCCGAAGTGGAGAACCACATCTCGAGCATCGAGGGCGTCACCGGAGTGGGGGTGATCGGCATCCCCGATGATCAGTGGGGCGAAGTCCCGTGGGCGATCATCACCGTCAAGGAAGGCGTCGATCTCGACACCGCCAGCGTGCGAGCGCACCTCGATGGCAAGCTCGCGCGCTACAAGCTGCCCAAGAACGTCGTCATCGTCGATGAACTCCCCCGCACCGCGTCGGGGAAGGTGCGAAAGGCCGATTTGCGCGCCCGGTTCGGCAACGGCTGACCGCTACTCTGCTCGAGACAACGCCCGCGCCACCATCGGTGCGCGGGCGTTGTCGTTCCGGCGAGGCGAGGGAGCATGGCGACTGTCGTCGGCGACACCGCGTACAGTCGCCGGAGCCTCGGATTCGACTCAGCGGCAATGCCGCCTCAGATACCTATGGACTGAGGTATAGTCCGAACTCTATGGGCGATGAGCGCGCAACGATGCCACACGCCCGCGTCGCCCTCGTCGTCGCGGTGTGTCTCGTCGCCGTCAACATGCGCCCAACGATCACCTCGATCGGCCCGTTGCTGGAGCAGATCGCTGGCGATACCGGACTGGCGACCAGCATCCTCGGCCTCCTCGCGGCGGTGCCACTGGCGGCGTGGGCGATCGTTTCGCCGTTCGCCCACGAGTTGAGCAACCGGTTCGGGATGAGCCGGGTCGTGCTCGGTTCGCTGCTGCTCCTCACGATCGGCACGCTCGTGCGCTCCCTCCCCGGTCCACTCGCGAGCGTGTGGATCGGCACGGCGCTGATCGGCGTCGCGCTGGCCGTGGCGAACGTCCTGATGCCCGCCGTAGTCAAGCGCGACTTCCCCGGCCGCGTCCCCGCCATGATGGCCGTCTACACCGCACTTCTGGGCGGCGCGGGCGCCGTCGCATCCGGGGTCGCGGTGCCGACCTCGCAATGGGCCGCAGCGGTGACCGGCACCGAGGGCTGGCGGCTGTCACTGCTGATCACGGGCGGCATCCTGCTCCCGATCGCGATCGTGGCGTGGATCGTCGCGTACCGGGGACGGCGAGAACCCCGCAGGGCCGCGGGCGGCATCCGTCACTCGACCGGCATCTGGGGCGACTCCATGGCGTGGCTCGTGGCCGCGTACATGGGCTTCCAATCGGCGGTGTTCTACATCCTCGTGACCTGGCTCGCGACGATCGCCGTCTCGACGGGACTGTCCCCGGTGACTGCGGGGATCGACGTCATGCTCTACCAAGTGGGAGCGGTCGTCGGCGCACTCGTCGTCCCGTTCCTGTTCCGTGGACCCGCCGCGCGCTGGGTTCCGGGCGCACTTCCTCTCGTGGCCCTGGTCGGTGCGGTGGGGCTCATGCTCGCGCCGTCGGCAATCCTCCTGTGGATCGCGTTACTGGGGCCGGCCTCCGGCGCGTCGCTCGGCACATCCCTGACACTCATGGCCGAGCGCGCACGCGACCACCACGCTTCAGCTGCCCTGTCGGGCATGGCGCAGTCGGTCGGCTATCTCATGGCAGCATCCGGGCCCGTGCTCTTCGGCGCCCTGCATGATGCCACAGATGCCTGGGCCCTGCCGCTGCTGTTGGTGGCAGCCATCCTCATCGGTCAGAGCGTGTCGGGTCTGTTCGCGGGCAGAGACCGGTACGTCCTCGAGCCGCGCTGACCGGGGCTCGAGGACGTACCGGTCGCGTCAGAGCGGGTACTGACCGGGCTCGCGCCGCATCGTGATCCACCGGGTCTCGGTGAACGCATCGATGTTGGCCTGAGCACCACCGTGACGGGACCCCGTGCCGGAGGATCCGGTGCCGCCGAAGGGGGTGTTGGCCTCGTCGTTGACGGTCTGATCGTTGATGTGCACGATCCCCGTGGGGATCTGCTGCGCGAGGTCCCACCCCGCCAGGGCGTCCTTGGTGACGATCCCCAGGGAGAGGCCGTACTCCGTCGCCGAGGCAAGCGCGACGGCCTCCTCGTCGGTCGAGAACTTCACGACTGACGCGACGGGCCCGAAGACCTCCTCGCAGTAGGCGGGAGCCTCTGCTGGCGTGTTCGCGAGAACGGTCGGGCGATAGAACAGCCCCTCGTACGTGCCGCCCGCGCGCAGCTCGGCGCCCGCTGCGACGGCGTCCATCACCAGGGCGTGCACGCGGTCGCGCTGCACCTCGTCGATGAGGGGACCCAGATGCACGGGTCCGGCGGCCGGGTCACCGACGTGCATCGACTCGGCCTTGGCGGCGAGCTTTTCCACGTACTCGTCGAAGACTGCCTCGTGCACGATGTGCCGCCCCACGGTCATGCAGATCTGGCCCTGGTGCAGGAACGATCCCCACGTCGCGAGGTTGACGGCCTGGT
This sequence comes from Microbacterium sp. bgisy207, assembly GCF_057706855.1. Lineage (NCBI taxonomy): Bacteria > Bacillati > Actinomycetota > Actinomycetes > Micrococcales > Microbacteriaceae > Microbacterium > Microbacterium sp. bgisy207. The sequence continues at coordinate 5,227 of NZ_JBYIPB010000001.1, read as the reverse complement.
CGACATCGGCATCCTCACGGATGATGAACGCCGAGTTGCCCCCGAGCTCGAGGTGAGCGCGCTTGAGGTGGCGGCCGGCCTGTTCCCCGACGACACGCCCGGCCCGAGTCGACCCGGTGAACGCGATCACCCGGACGTGCGGGTCCTCGATCATCGCCTGACCGACATCGGCACCGCCGGGCAGCAACTGCAGCAGACCCTTGGGAAGCCCCGCCTCCTCGAAGATGCGCACGAACGACACGCCGCCCGTCACAACGGTGCGGGGGTCCGGCTTGAGGATCACGGCGTTTCCGAGCGCCAATGCCGGTGCGACGGCACGGATGCCGAGGATCAGCGGAACATTGAACGGCGAGATGACGCCCACGACACCGACCGGCACCTGCTCGGTCATCGACAGTCGCGGCTCCTCGGACGAGAGGACCGCACCCTTGGGCGCCGACGGCAAGGCCGACGCCTCGTAGCATTCGGCGGCGGTGACATGGAGGGCGAAGCCGGCCAACGGCGGGATCGCGCCCACTTCCCGCACGTTCCAGCTCCCGATCTCGTCGGCGTACTGCTCCCACAGCATCCCGGCCTTGCGAAGCACAGCCGCGCGGGCTGGATGCGGCATCGCGGCCCACTCCTTCTGCGCTGCGGCGGCCGACTTCGCCGCGCGGGCCACGTCCCCGGGCCCGGCCATACCGACGGCGGTCAGCACCTCTCCGGTCGCGGGAGCGACCGAGTCGATCTGTCCTCCTTCACCGGCGGTCCATTCGCCGTCGATGTAGATCTTTCCTGCGAATGTCGCGGGGTCGATGAGTAGATCGGTGGCTTGTGCGATCGTCATGGTTCCTCCTTGATTCCGTTGACGTCGTGACCGCTCGGATCCGGGCTCCCGGATCAGGCGGGACGGACGATAGTACCCGTGTCTGCGGCACCGCGCGCAAGACGCTGTGCCCGTCGGCCGACACTGCTCGACGACCATCCCGCGCGGATGACCCGCATGGCGTCTTCGGCGAGTGCGATGCCGTCCGTGTAGGGCTCGCGCCATATCGCGAGCATGTCGGCAACGAACTCGGGGATGACCGACCGCGAGAATGCCTCGACGCCCCACCGGCCTTGGTAGCCGTCGTCGAGCGCGCCCTGAACGAGCTTGGGTATGTCGACTGCGCCGGTAGAGAGCATCCCCCGTCCGGACTGACCGAGCTCGAGGTACGCGAGCCGCGGCATCGCCAGACGGATGGCCTGCGCCGCGTCCGCCTCTTCGACGCCCATGTGGAAAGAGTCGAGATGGATGCGAAGGTGCTCCGAGCCACTGAGCTCGGCGTACTCCATCGCCTGGGCCGCGGTATTGACCATCGCGGTCTCATACCGGTTGACGACCTCGAAGGTCATCGTGATGCCGTGCTCGTGGGCGTAGTCCGCGACACGGCCCACAGCGGTCGCCGAGCGCTCCCGCGCAGCGTGATCCACCGGAGCCATCGGGTGTCCGAAGACGCCGTAGGGCACGCCGTTGAGCTGGTCGCCGCCGAGGGCGGCTGTCGCGTCGACCATGGCGTACAGCGCCGCCTCGCCTGCCCGGCGCTCGTCCTCATCCGCCGACGACACATCCGCTCCGGGCATCTGCCCGGCGATCGGGATCGGCGTCAGGCCCGCATCCTCGAAGACCCGACGCAGGCTCGCAAGGTCGGTTGCGGCAGGGTCGAACGGAGCCAGCACGATTCGCCGGTACCCCGCCTCGGCCACGCGACGAAGAGCGTCGGGCGTGGCCGAGGAGTCCGGTCCGTCGACCAAGACGTTGATGTGGCAGGCGACGTCGAGATCCATGACCATCGCTCAGAACGTCGGGAGGTCGAAACGCTGCTTGAACGCCGAGTACCCGTCGTCGACGTGCACAACGGTGCCGTTGATGACGTTGGCCTCGTCCGAGGCGAGGAATGCGACGACGTTCGCGATCTCCTCCGGCTCCGTCATCTTGTTGCGCATCTGCTCGGATGCGAAGAGCGCCTTCAGCTCGTCCGAGAACTGGTTGATCATCGGCGTGCCGACACGGCCGGGGGTGATCGCGACGGCGCGCACGCCGTACTCGGCGAGTTCGTACGCGGCCGACCGGGTGAACGAGATCACGGCGGCCTTTGCCGCGCTGTAGCTGAACGCGAGCTCAGCAGCCTGCTCACCGTAGATCGAGGAGGTGGAGATGATGACGCCGCCGGTGCCCTGCTTCTTGAACTGGCGGCCTGCCGCGAGGATGCCGTAGTACACGCCGTCCTGATCGATCCGGATCATGGGGTGGTAGTCGACAGCGGGATCGTGGTCGAGGAGCGGCTTGCCGCCGGCGATACCGGCGTTGTTGAAGATGACGTCGAGCTTGCCGAATGCATCGACGGCACTGTTGACCGCCGCTTCGACCTCGTCGTAGACCGAGACGTCCACACCGACAGCGATGGCCGAGCCCTCGGGCAGCGTGTCCACGACCTCCTGGGCGCGCTGCGCGTTGATGTCGGCGACGGCGACGCGCGCGCCCTCCGCGATGAACTTCTTGACGGTGGCGAGTCCGATTCCGCTCGCGCCGCCGGTGATGAGGGCGACCTTGCCTGCCAAACGCATAGTGATGTCTTTCTGTCAGTCGATCTCAGCGGCGCGAGCCGCACAGGAGACGGGGGTGGTGCCGGTGGGGGCGGGGCCGCAGCGTTCCCGCCCCCACCGGGGTTTCAGTGGATCAGCCGAGCTTGTCGGACGGAGTGATGTCGTCGGCGTTCGCCTTCGTGACGAGCGTCGTCGCTTCCTCCTCGAAGTTGCTCGCCGGCATGGTGCCGGTCTCGATCCAGGCCTGGATCGCCTCGAGCACCGCGTCGTTGATGAGCGGCCACGGCTGCTCGACCGTCGCCAGCATGGTGCCGGCCTTGACGGCGGCGATCGCCTCGCTGGTGGCGTCGACTCCGGTGACGGCAACGGTCGCGCCCGCTTCGGTCACGGCCTGGACCGCACCCAGAGCAGCGTCATCCCATCCGACCCAGACAGCGTCCAGGCCACCGGGGTTGGCCGAAAGGTAGTCGGCCACCAGCGCGAGCGCCTCGGTGCGGCCGGTCGCGGGCGAGACCACCTGCTGGATCTCGCCACCGGCGAGGGTCGCTCCACCGGCCTCGACGGCCTCGGCGGCAAGCGCCGCACGGGTGCGGATGCCGGCGTGCGGGTCGTGCCCGATCACCATGATGTTCTTGCCCTCGATGCTGCCGCCGAGAGCGTCGGCGATGGCGCCCATCGTCTGGTCGACGATGCCCTGCTGGTCGGTGGTGATGTTCAGGGCGTAGGCATCGGTCGGCTCGACACCAGAGTCGATGGCGAACATCGGGATGCCGGCGTCCTTGGCGGCGGTGACGATCGACCCGATGGAGGCGACGTCGGTGTAGCCGTTGTAGACGAGGTCGGCGCCCTGTCCGATGGCGCTCTCGACCGCGGGGTTCATCTTCTGGAAGTCGAAGTCACCCTGGATCATCGTGAGGTCCCAGCCGAACTCGGCAGCCTTCGCCTCGATGTCCTTGACCCACCATGCGCCGATCGGCGTCTGGTTTCCGGAGGTGAACGCCACGACCTTCGTGGGCTCCGTGTTGTCGCCGCCGCCGTTGTCGCCGCCACCTGACGAGCACCCGGCGAGGGCGAGAGCAGCGACCGCGGTCGCGGCCGCAAAGGCCTTGATGGAAGTACGCACTATCTACTCCTTTGTGTATTGCGTTGTGTATTGCGTTTTCTCTGTGTGCTTCCCCGGATGGGGATCCGAGTCGGGACTCGGGGTCACGGGAGCGGCGGGGTCACCGCTCCCGATGCTTGAGGGAGGACAGCGTCACGGCGGCGATGATGATGATGCCGGTGACGACCTGCTGGACGTAGGCGTTCACGCCGAGGATGTTGAGCCCGTTGCTCATGACGCCGATGATCGCGACGCCCACCATCGTGCCGACGAGGTTCGCGGCGCCGGAGCGGAGGATCGTCATGCCGAGGAACACCGCGGCGACCGAGAACATCATGTTGTCCTCGCCCTGGACGGCGCTTGCGCTGCCGAGTCGGGCCGCCAACAGGATGCCTCCGATGGCCGACACGAAACCGGCGATCGTGAAGGCGAGCAAGCGCGCCCGGCGCACGTTGACACCCGACAGCCGCGACACCTCGACGCTGCCGCCGATCGCGTGCCACCGCCGACCAAGAGTCGTGTAGCGGAGCACGAACCACAGGATCACCGAGATGACGATCGCGAAGTAGACCGGAAGCGGGATCTCGAGCAGCTTGCCCTGGCCGAGCTCGTTGAACTCCGCGGGGAAGTTGAACAGTGTCGTCCCCTGGGTCACCAGGAACGCCAACCCGACGACCGACGTCATCATGGCCAGGGTCGCGATGAAGGCGGACAGGTTCAGATACGCGACGAGTACCCCGTTGAGGAGCCCGATCAGCAGGCCCACGATCAGCGCGAGCGCGATGGCCGCGGGCACGGGCCATCCGCCGAGCATTGCCGCGCCTGCCGTTGCGCCGGCGAGCGCCGACGTCGCGCCCACGGACAGGTCGAAGTCACCGACGACCATGACCACGGTCTGGGCTCCCGCGATGATCGCGAGGATCGAGACCTGATAGAGGATGTTCTTCACGTTCACGAACGTGAGGAACACGTCGGGGCGCATGAGGAAGAAGAAGAGCACGAGCAGCACGAGAGCGACGATGGTGCCGCCCTGGAGCATCCATCGCCCCGCATTGCTGGCGTGCCCGACCACGATCGATGTGGTCGTCGGTGACTTCTGGTTGTCTGTCGAGGTCATGACTGTGGCTTCCCGTAGCAGTAAGAGAGGAGGAGTTCGTCGTCGGCGTTCTCGGCGGGCACGGTTCCGCTGATCTGGCCTTCGTGGAGGATGATGATCCGATCGCTCATCCCGATCAGCTCGGGAAGCTCCGAGCTGACCACGATGATCGCGGTGCCCTCGGCAGCGAGCTGCCGGATGAGCCGGTAGATCTCTGCCTTGGTGCCGACATCGATGCCTCGGGTCGGCTCGTCCATGAGCAGAACCTTCGGCTTGCGGGCGAGCATCTTCGCGAGGACCACCTTCTGCTGGTTCCCGCCCGACAGCTCGCCGACGTGCTGGCGCGGCCCCCGCGCCTTGATCTTCAGATCCGCGATGCCACGCTTGGTGATCGTCGAGATCTTCGCGCCCGACACGATTCCCGCGGTGCTCACGGTCGGGATGTTCGCGACGGCGATGTTGTC